>JBBSJS010000001.1:0-45762 GCA_038257015.1 Candidatus Doudnaibacteriota bacterium
ACATCGTTTACAGCGTGGACTACGGGGGTATCTAATCCCCTTCGCTCCCCACGCTTTCGTCCTAGCAGTGTCAGGTAGCACCCAGAAGCCTGCCTACGCTATTGGTGTTCCGAACGATATCAACGCATTTCACTACTACACCGTTCGTTCCAGCTTCCTCTTTGCCCCTCTAGTCATATAGTTTCAAATGACAGATTCCGAGTTGAGCTCGGAGATTTCACATCTGACTTATATAACCACCTGTCGGTACGCTTTACGCCCAATGATTCCGGATAACGCTTGAGGTCTCTGTATTACCGCTGCTGCTGGCACAGAGTTAGCAACCTCTTATTCGTTAGGTACCGTCAAAATATTCTTCCCTAACAAAAGGACTTTACGATCCGAAGACCTTCATCGTCCACGCGGCGTCGCTGGATCAGGCTTTCGCCCATTGTCCAAAATTCCAAACTGCTGCCTCCCGTAGGAGTCTGGACCGTGTCTCAGTTCCAGTGTGGAGGTTTCCCCTCTCGGGGCCCCTAACCGTCATAGCCTTGGTAAGCTTTTACCTTACCAACTAGCTGATGGTGCCCAGGCCGTTTCCTTAGCGTCTTGCGACTTTAGCATTGCTGCCACATTGAGTATTATCCCACCTTTCGGTGGATTATGCTCAACTAAGGGTACGTTCCTAGGTATTACTCACCCGTTCGCCGTGGGTCTAAACCCACTCGACTTGCATGTCTTAGGCACGCCGCCAGCGTTCATCCTGAGCCAGGATCAAACTCTTAAATAAACTTTCATAACACACCGGGTGTATGAAAGGTTTTAAGTTTGTTCTATAAATTCTCTGAAATTCATCAGAGTAGCATCATAGAAGAACTTGGCGATAATTGATTTTTGTAAACGCTCAATTATCAAAACGTTTGTCTGCTTTTAATTACAGACGGAGTCATTGAACTCATAAAAATTGACGTAATTGGTTTTTGTCTAAGGTTCGTATTTCTACTATCTCAGACGACACACTTAATAAATTAAGTTTGTACACATTTCAATCACTATGCAGTTGTTAAAGTGCAGTGGAGTATGGCGATTTCCTCATCCGTTTACCCTAAATTGAGGATATAAAAAACTCTTACATAAAATGTAGAGTGCTCATTCTCCGGAACTAGCCCGGACCTCAAATAATCACCGTGGTTACATTTGAGTAGAATTGCTTGTGTTTATGCCGTTTTTAATCTCCGTTTGGATTACTTATTAATCCTCAACTATTCTATAAGCTTTTTATAAGCCTGTCAAGCGAAATTCGCTATTTTTTCTATATTTTTTGCTCAAAATATCAAACTTATTTCTCAAAAATAAAACCACCTCAACTGATTAGCTGAAGTGGTGGATTTGAAGTCTTTTTAGACTCAATTTTTGGGCTTAATTAAACAAGAATCTTCGCCAGTTTCAAGGTAGATAGCTTCTTCTTTAATCTGCAAAGCTATCCAAGCAAGAAACGCTTTAAGGACAGGAATATTTTCTTTTCCAAGAAATGATACACGATACTTTTGATATTTGTCGTGAAACTCAGTACCTAAATCGTTCTGCCAGTAGCCGCTATGACCATTGCCTTCGTCAGTATAGCCACCGTAAAGTTTACCAAGGTGTTCTTGAACAGTTTCTCGACAAGTTTTATCGTTTTCCAAAACAAGACCCATTTTGTCGCTAGGAAGTAGAAAAACTGCCGGGCGACCAAGTGAAGTCTCCTCATAGACTGCGTGCATATTCATGCGTTTGCCTCCTCGGCTTTCTGGGGGTGAAAGTATAGTATAGCCTTATTCGGGTAATGTGCTTCGACTCCGTCGTAACGAAGAACGTTTTCATCAACACGTTTTCTATCAAACCAAACTTTTTCTAGTGCCATAAAATTATCGGGTTTTATGTCTAAGATGGTGAGCTTGATAGTTTTTTCGCCTTGCCCTGATTTGTGCAAATAATCCAAAACACCGTCAACGTGATACTGAAGTTGGTTTATAAAGTCCGGTATCCTTGCGAAGCCATAACCAGCGAAACTGGTTAAAAGTCTAAAGTCTTTCATTTATTTTCCTCCTGAAATATTCTATTAGTCGATGCAAATAGAAAAAGCAGTTTAACAAGTTAAACTGCTTTTGGCAAGACTAGAAAAGTGTACTACTTGGTCGCAACCTATGCCGACACCAAATTTAACATCTCCTCGTTTGAGAATCTTACCTTTGATATACTTCTCCAACCAGGTTCCGAAAGACTCAAGTCTGTCGGACAGATAGAGTGAAACCTATTGTAGCTCGGTGTGATTACCCCGTCGCCGGTTTCTCTGGTGTAGTGGAGAATTTGGCAGTTATGAATTCGGTCGTTAGGATGTCTTGATTTGTCCAAGACCGAAAATTCATCCAAGCTTAACCCTTCAAGAAGAACGCGGAAGACCCACATTACTTCACCGTGACATACAACGATAACTTTTCCTTTTGGAACTTCGCGTTGAATAGTTCTAATAAACTCCCTAATACGAAGCTCCACATCCGCCAGTGATTCACCATTGGGAAACCTAAAGAGATAAGCTTCTTTGTGTAACCCTTCGAGAACATAACCAAACTCGGTTCGAAGTCTCTCGTAAGAAACAACATCGGCTAAGCCACGGTCACGCTCTCTAATTAAGTTCTTGGGTTTGCGCCAAGAAGCATCTGGTAGTTGCAGCAAAGCAGCGGTCTGCTTTGCACGATCATAAGATGAAACATAATACCCGTCGAATTTATACAAGTCATTATCTTTCAACCAGTTCCCCGCCATAGCAGCTTGGTTTTCACCATTTACGGTAAGTTTCCAATTTCTGCTCGATTTTCGCGCGAACTCGTCAGTGTAAAGACTGTGGTCGTTTTTCTTCGACAACTTCACAGCAACATTACCTTCTGACTCGCCGTGTCTTACTAAGACAATATCAATTGGTAAGTCCATTTCTTTTCCTCCTTTAACAAACTACTATATCTCAAACAACCATTTTTGTAAAGACTATTCGTTGTCTAAACTTTTCCAAAGGTAACGACTAGCAACTGTTCTGTGTGGTGACCATTTGCTAACAATTTTTTCTATCTGTTTTTCAGAAGGAGGGCTTTTAAATTTATAGAGTTTTATTATGGCATTTCTTAAACCTAAGTCGCCGTGTGAAAATACATCTTCACGTTGTAAATTAAACATCAAAAACATTTCTGCAGTCCATCTTCCGATACCTTTTACTTTTGTAAGCTCTATTATTACTTCTTCATTTTCAAGTTTGTGCAAGCTTTGTAAGCGCAGTTGTTTAGCCAAAACTTTATTAGACAAATCTTTGATGTAAGTAATTTTTTAATGAGACAACCCAACTGTTCGTAATTCTTTATCACTAATAGCGAGAATCTGTTCTGCAGATGGTGAAGATTTCTTTGGCAATAGATTTACAAATCTTTTATAAATAGTGTCAGACGCTTTCACCGAAAGTTGTTGTGAAATAATTGCTCCCACCAAACTTTCAAAACGACTTCGTTTCTTTGAGGTGTTAGACAATTCGGGAAGTGTTGAAATTAAATTATGGAGCTTTGCATCTACGGCTTTAAAATG
This sequence comes from Candidatus Doudnaibacteriota bacterium, assembly GCA_038257015.1. GTDB lineage: Bacteria > Patescibacteriota > Doudnabacteria > UBA920 > UBA920 > UBA920. The sequence continues at coordinate 3,589 of JBBSJS010000001.1, forward strand.
TTTCAGTGCTCTGTGGTGTAAGTGCATTTGGCTTTCTTAATTTAGTGGTTGCTTTTTGCAAACCGAGTTGTAAGGTTTCAGCGTCGAATGTTGTTTTAATAGTTTGAAAAAATTGCCATAAAACATGTGCGTCATCAAAAGCTCGGTGACGATTACCTGCTTCAAATTCATGACGTTCAATTAACGCTGCCAAGTTATGACGCTTGTGTTGTGGAAATAATGCGCGTGATAAACGCACAGTGCACAATCTATCTAAATTAAAACTGTATCCTAAACGTCGATACTCTTCTTTCAAAAAGGAATAATCAAACATCACATTGTGAGCAACAAAAATTGCATCTTCAAAAAATGTGATTAGCTCATCAGCAACTTCTTCAAACAACGGAGCCCCAGCGACATCCCTATCGGTTAAACCAGTAATTTTTGTGATCATTTCTGGGATAGGAATTTGAGGGTTAATTGACTGGCTATATCTTGCAACAACTTCACCTCTCTCAACGCGAAGCACGCCAATTTCAATAATTCTATTAAAATACGCACTACCCCCAGTAGTTTCTAAGTCAACAATAGTGAAGTTTTTTTCATCTAACATAAGTTCATTATAACTGAGCAGGGCAAAGAAAAAAAGCACCAGTTGTTACACTGGTGCTTAAACTTAAACTGTTTGAGCAATCACGGAAGGTTTCTCTCTTAGGTTCTGTTGAAGGTTCCAAAGATGAGCGTAACCGCCGTTTAATTGCAACAGCTCTTGATGACTACCAATTTCGGCAATTTCACCGTTTTTGAGGTAATAAATTCGGTCGACATTCCGCAACATATTTAATTGATGCGTAACCGTAATAGTTGTACAAGTTCGACTTTCAATCAGCATCTCCAAAGAATCTTGAATTACTGCTTGAGCTTCGGCATCGAGCGAACTAGTGGCTTCGTCAAGAATCAAAATTTTTGGTTGTTTCAACAGAGCCCTAGCGATTGCTAAACGCTGTAGTTGTCCACCAGAAAGATTGGTTCCGTCTTCGCCAACGATTGTATCGTAACCTTTTGATAGTCTGGAAATGAATTCATCGGCATGAGCCAACTTAGCTGCTCGAACAATCTCTTGGTTCGTTGCATTAGGTTTTCCAAATGCAATATTCCAGGCGATAGTTTCTTCTATCATTCGTGAGGTTTGAGTTACAAAACCCATTAATTCGCGACGATAGCGCAACTGATCAATTTCTCTCAAATCCACACCATCGATTAGTATTCGACCTGCGGATGGATGTCGAGACAAACCAATTAATTGTGTTAGGGTTGTTTTCCCACTACCAGAGTGACCAGTGATACCAATCACTTCGTTTGGGAGAATTTCTAACGACAAATTTTTGATTGCGTGATCGTCACCACCGTCATAATAGAACGAGACATTCTCAACTTCAATTTGTCCTGCAACATTTTTCGGCCACAGGGGATTTTTTGGTTGAACAATCTCTGGTTCAGTTTCAAATACATCCATCAAGTCACTTAAAGCTTGCTGACCAATGGAGATCTGCCTCCAAAGCTGGCCAACATTTTTATAATGGCTTGAAGAACGAGCGGCTAGAGATAATAACAACGCCAAGACACCGATAGTAACTATTCCTGTAGTGTGCAAATATGCACCTAAGAAAAAATACCCGATGCCGAAAGCAATAATAATTACTTCTGGACGACGCAATACCGATCGCCATAATTTATGACGAGGGACTTCGTTTCGATAAAAACGCAAACAACGAGAGAAAAACTCTCTGGTCAATCTGCGTTCTTGACCGAACAACCAAGTGACTTGCCAATTTTGAGTTATCACCGAAGCCCGTTGGTTTAGGTCTCGAAGATCATCTGTATATTCCTTGACCATAACTTGCAATTGCTCTTGATTTGCTCTGGCTAACAATAGAATTATTACGAGCAACGAAAAAGCAGTCAGTCCAAGCCATAAATCGATATAGCTCATAAAGAAAGCTAAAATGATAATTCGGAAAAAATCTGGTATAGCCAAAAATAAAACATAATCAGCAAAGTGAATCACCTTGTCGATGTTTTTGGCAATGATAGCTTCTTTCTCGCCAGTGCCATGCTTGCTATGCCATGAGGCTGTGAGTAGTTGCTCTTTTCTGCTACCAGAACTTTGCAAAGCTCCTCGAAACAGTTCTTTGAAACTGTTGCGATAAGTATCCATCACATCATGGGTAATCATCGACATAATTGTTAAAATTGCGATTATCCCCACTAACCAATAAACTTTTGAATGATCATTTTTTGCGACTGCGTCCAAGTAAGCACTGAGTGGGAACAACGAAATTGTTAACACCACTTCGTACACTATTAGCCACAGTAAACTTCGGATAGCCAACTTTTTCAAGTATGGCCTGCATTTAGCCAAGAATAACTCGGCTCGAAATAGAGCTCTTACCCTATTGATAAATAGTTTCATTTCCATCACTTTCCTCCTAAAAATTGTCAAAGAAATAAAAAAACTCGGCTTTTATGCCGAGCAACAGACCTCTCCTAAAAGGTCTCTAACACGACAAAAAAACGTTAGCACTTCCTCCAAAAAGAGCTGGGGTCAAATTATTTAAAATTGAGATATTATGCTGTTTCATGATTTTCTAAATACAATCAGTATATTAATTAAACAGACGCTTAAGAAGTACTGACGTTACATAATAAACCAAGATAATATTAAAGTCAAATATAGCCTGTAAACAAAAAACCCCGGCTTTCGGGGTTTTGCTTTGCTATTGAATAATCTTATCAATAATTCCGTATTTTTTTGCTTCATCAGCAGACATGAAATAATCACGATCTGTGTCATTTTCAATCTTTTTCATGGTTTGACCGGTATGTTTCGCCATAATCTGATTGATTTGATTTTTGATTCGTAACATTTCACGGGCACGGATCGCTACGTCAGTCTGTTGACCTTCTGCACCGCCCATAACTTGATGAATCATGATGCGAGCGTTTGGCAAAGCATAGCGTTTGCCTTTGGTGCCAGACGCAAGCAAGACTGCTGCGGCACTTGCCGCTTGACCCAAACAAATTGTTGCTACATCAGCTTTGATGTGTTGGATAGTGTCATACATGGCAAGAGCTGCAGTTACAACACCGCCAGGAGAGTTGATATAAATTTTAATATCTTCTTTGCTGTTATCAGCATCGAGGAACAAAAGCTGCGCAATCAAAGTATTTGCAACAGCATCATCAATAGGCTCACCAAGAAAGATAATTCTTTCTTTTAGCAAACGACTGTAAATATCGTAAGCGCGTTCACCCATCGCTGATTTTTCAATAACCATTGGAACTAGTGGCATATATTTTGTGGTTAGTTAATTATTTTTCTTTTCCCTCCCCTTTATGGGGAGGGTTAGGGAGGGGTCTCAAGTATTTATTAATTTGTATTAATACTCCTTCAATATTTTCAAGGACTTCATTATTCCAGAATCTTATGACCGTAAATCCTAAGCTGGTTAACTTAGCATCTCGGATTTTATCATTTTGGTTTTCGGAGTGCTGTCCGCCGTCTAATTCTATAATCAAATTTGCTGGATAACAAACGAAGTCAACTATAAAACTTTGTATCGGTTCTTGTCTTCTGAATTTAACACCCAGATTTTTTCTTTGCAATCTATACCATAGCTGTCGCTCGGCAGGAGTCATGTTCTTTCGTAACTTTCGTGCGAGGTTGGTTTTGTGGCTCATAACTCCCTCCCCTAACCCCTCCCTGAGGGAGGGGAATTCTAAATTTTCTTATTTTCTCCATGGGGTAGGGGAAAAGTGTAAGTTATTTGTTCCTCCCTTAAAGGGAGTTAGTCGCACACCTATGTCATCCTGAGCGACCCAGCATCTGACGGAGAGTCGAAGGATCTCCAATTTTGAGATTCTTCGTCAGTGAGTCAAATTCGCAGGCTCAGCATAGCTATTATGTTAGGGGTTGTTATTTTTCTTCGGGTTGATCTTCTGCAACAATATCGTGCGGTGGGGCAACTTCAATTTCTTCGTGGCTTTGTTGCGCGTCGGTAAGTTCTTCGTTTGATTCAATTTCATTACCAGCTGTAATATTTTCTTCGTTTGTTGACTCTGCAGCATCAATTGAAACTTCAGTATTTTCTTGAGCTGATTCAGAAGTTGCTTCGCTGTTTTCTACAATTTCAGTTTCTGCTTCAACAACAGCTTCTTGACCAACATTTTCCTGACTGATATCAATCTTCCAGTTAGTTAAGCGAGCAGCCAAACGAACATTTTGACCAGCTTTACCAATCGCTAAAGACAATTGATCTTCAAGCACACCCACTTTAGCTTCTTGAGTATCATAATCTAGTTGAACATTGATAATTTTAGCAGGAGATAAAGCGTTGGCAATAAACTTTACGGCATCGTCGCTCCATTCGATGATGTCGATCTTCTCGCCACCAAGTTCAGCCATAATAGTTTGTACGCGAGTACCTTTTTGGCCAACACAAGCACCGATAGGATCGATTCCCTCTTGAGTAGAGATAACTGCAATTTTAGAACGGCTTCCCGCTTCACGAGCTACGGCTTTCATTTCAACAGTACCGTTGAAAATTTCTGGAACTTCCATTTCAAACATTTTTCTAACTATATCTGGATGACTACGAGACAAAGTAATCTTTGGACCCTTGTTTGCAGGTTCAACGTGAAGGATCAAGACTTTTACTCTCTGACCAACATCATAGTTTTCTCCACGAATTTGTTCAGAAGGAAATAGTACACCCACCGCTTTACCTAAGTCTACTAGTACAGTGTCGCCTTCAACTCGTTGCACAACACCATTTACCAAGGTGCGCTCTTTGGACTTGAAGTCTGAGAATTGAACATTGCGTTCTGCTTCACGAAGTTTTTGAATGATTACTTGCTTTGCAGTTTGAGCAGCGATACGACCAAAAGTCACACCGTCTTCTGGTGTAATCTCTATGCGAATCACTTCGCCGATGGTTGCATCTTTCTTATTTTGTTTAGCTGTCTCTAAGTCCCACTCTTTTTGAGAATCTTCAACTTCTGCTACAACAGTTTTTTCGTCAAAGATTTTTGCACCAAGATTTTCAGTTTCAAATTCTACGATAATGTTCTGATCTTTTTCAGCATAATCTTTACGATAAGCCGCGGCTAAAGACGCCTCAATCATTTCAATGAGTTCTTTTCTCGATACACCTTTTTCCTCTTCGATTTGTTGAAGAGCTTGTTCAAATTGGTCGTTCATCGTCTTGTTTGGAGTGGAAAACCCTGCTGGCATTTTTGGGTTTTCACTGCCTCCCCTTTCCTTAGTATTCCTGATCGTGAACTAAATTCGCCGGCTCGGAATAACTATGAGTATTTAGTTGTTTAGGTCGTGAGGGTTAAAAAAAGAATGAGCGACTGCTCATCCGTTTCTAGACTCTACGGCATTTGAAATAATTATAACACTTTTTCTTTGCCTGTCAATGCCTGAGACTTCGATGAGACACACATCAATCTGTGGTTGGAGTTTTTGATACACCGGGAATGTCTGTAAAAAGAAGGCTACAGCTCTAAGTAATTTCTGTTGTTTAAAATAGTTTACGGATTCTACTCCCGTGCCGAATTTAGAAACTTCACCACTGCGCGTTTTTACTTCTACAAATATTATGTTTTGGTCTTTTAACGCTATAAAATCGATTTCCCCTAAACGCTTACCTTTTTTGTTAAAGTAATTCCGGTGCAAAATTTTGTGACCTAATTTTTTATAACGTTTTGCGGCTTCTAACTCTCCCCACTCGCCAAGACTTAACTGCTTTTTGCTGAACATGTTCAAATGATAGCAAGTTGTAGTTCAAGAAAATATAAAAACTCCAGAGTTTTATTTCTGGAGTTTGGAAAACTTATTTTAAGTATTTTTCTTTCTGTTGTTGTTTTGCGTATACCGCCATGTCGGAAGGATATTTGAAAATTAGATACCGTAACGGCCACATTGACCAGACAACAGCAATCAACAAAATTACCAAAGCAACAATTCTTGTGCCCAGCGAATCGGCTAACTGATATCTAAGTCCGAACCAAATGATTTCTAGAAAACCGATTGTGAAAAGTAAGTGGATGAAATCAGTAGCGGATTTTTTCAAATACGGATTTTTTTCATTAGCTCTATAAAGCATCAAGCCAATCGCAACTATTACCATCAGTCCACCAATTAGCAAAAATAGCCAATCAATTTTCTTAAGATCAATTCGATCTACTCTAAACCACAAATTAAAACTAAATAGTTCTGCCCAATTAATCTGCATATATCTTTCAATTGTTTAATTAATACTAAGTTATTCTAGTGCGTTTTTTACAATTTATCAAGGGCATTTTAAAAGAGAGCCCAGACTAGGCTCTCTTGATTGAATACACTTTATTTTTCGAATACAACTGCGTAATGATACGAGTCGGCATCGATATGTTTGATTTTTCTCATGCCTAGCGCTTCAAGCTCCTTTGACAAAGTTGTTTCATCTAGTCGCTTTTCTACGGCGGGACCAAATGGAGTGTGTTCTTTTTTCCATTCTACAGCTAGCAACCTTCCGCCCGATTTCAATAATCCATATGAAGTTTTTAGTAACTGTTTCAAGTCATGAATCTCGTGCAAGATACTTGCCAGAATTACTGCGTCACAACTTGTATTTTCGATATCTGCTAATGGCCGATCTAAATCGGCTAATACTAATTGAATATTCTTGATGCCTTGTTGATTAGCTGCGGATTGGGTCGCTGCAAGTTTTTCTTCTTGAACATCTACAGCGTAAGCCAGGCCATCACTACCAACTATTTTTGCAGCAGCAATCGCGTAAAAGCCTGAACCTGAACCAAGGTCAGCGACCTTAGCGCCACCTTTAAGACCTATTTGGGCGACAACAGTTTGTGGATTGATAAATTTCATATATTTGTTTTAGATTTTGATTTCAAAATAAGTTGAGCTAGAAACTAGTCTCTGATTGCAGTCTTTGCAAACTGGTTATTTTTCCAGATTCAACTTCTACTAGTAGCGCATTCACAATGGCTGGTCCACTTTCTGGTAAATCCATTCTGAACTTTCCTTCATCTAAGAATGGTTTTAAGGCGTTTTCTGGAAGTGCTCCAAGAACAGAATCTTTTGCGCCTGTCATACCGATATCAGTTTGATAAGCTGTGCCTTTGGGAAGAATTTTTGTATCTGCGGTTGGCACATGAGTGTGGGTGCCATAGACAATAGTTGCTCTGCCGTCTGTGTGCCATCCGAAAGCATTTTTCTCGCTTGTCGCTTCAGCGTGTAAATCTACAATGATTATATCATCTTTTCCAGCCTCTTGGTTGAAAATCCTATCAAACTCAAAAAAAGGATTACCAATTTCACCACGAAACTGGGTCTCAAAAAATACTTTACCACCTAAATTTATAACTAGGTATTGTTGATTGTTTTTCGCAAAGCGGTAAAAACCTTGACCAGGGTATTCACCAATGTAGTTAGCCGGTCTAACAATGTTGTGGAATTTATCAAAACACTCTTCAGCTCTTGGACCTGTATCAAAAACGTGATTACCAGAAGTAAAAGCGTCGATACCGAGTGTGTTTAGTTCGGAGATTGTTCCTTCAGTAATCCCTTTGCCGTGAGTTAGGTTTTCTACATTGGCGATCACCACATCAGGTTCATACTCTTCTCGCCACATAGGCAAAACCTGAGCGAGTGCAGTTCGCCCAGGTCGTCCCATAATATCACCGATGATTAAAATTTTTGCCATTTAATTTTCTACTACAGCGTCTTCCGGTAAGTTCTCCCAGCGCTGACATTTAATTGTTTCTTCTTTTGTAATTATCGCTTTCACTAATCGATGCATCCCATCAATAATATGGTACTCGTTACCATAAATCCAAATTGGATAAGATAAATCTGCGTCTAAGATTTTTTTAACATGCTCAGTATAGAGTGGATTTTCTAAAGCTGATTCCCAATCTCGCAGTAGTTCGTACGGACCAAATGAATTTCCTTCAGCATCATTCCAGCAACGAAGACCTTCTTCCGTGGCTTCCATAAAATTTTCTACATCTACAATTTCTACAGGAAGTTCTTCTGAAAAGTTGCGCAATCGGTACACATCGTACAACACTTGATTAACACGAGATGTATGAGTTCCCACTGTCCCATCAGGTAATTCCATACGCAATGGTCTACGCAAATTTTCTGGGGAGTTATTCATGGTCTTACATGAGTTACTTAGTTGGTAAATGCATATTATTGAATAACATTTAATTGTGATATCTGTGATAGTTGGTAAGCAAAGATCCCAAACATTATCACAACAGATACAATACCGCCTAAAGCAAATACTAAAGTACTTTTTTTAACTAATGAGTCATTCTTGCTTTGCCTCCAAAAGTAAAACATGACACACCAAGCAACTAAACTTATTATCGGAAGCACCAAACCGAAAGTTCTAAGATTTAGATAAGGTGGCAAGCCTGTTTTAAACATAAACATGATAACCGTTATTAGAAATGAACTTATTGGGACTATAATTAATCCTGCAATGAAATCAGAGAGATACTTCAAGCTTGACATGCTCATATATTTAATTATCTTGCATATTCAATTACTCTAAAGTCGCGGATTACATGAACACGGATTTCACCTGGGAATTTGAGTTCAGTTTCCAAACGATTAGCAATTTCGCGAGCCAACTTCTGACATGAGTAATCGTCTAAAGCATTTGGAGTAACAAACACACGGAGTTCACGACCACCTTGGATGGCATAAGTTTTTTCTACACCTTCAAATGAGTTTGCAATATCTTCCAAGTCAGTTAAGCGTTTGATGTAGTTTTCGAAACTATCTTTACGAGCACCAGGACGAGAGCCAGAAATACCATCAGCTGCATCTACAATCATCGCTTCTATAGATAGAGGGGCGTGATTTTTAGCTGCTTCGGACACATCAGTGTCGTGGTGATGAGATTCAATGGCTTCAATAACTTTTTCGTCCAGTCCGAACTTTTCAGCAATTCTGCGACCGATTTCCACATGAGTACCTTCCATATCTTGGTCCAAAGCTTTTCCAATATCGTGAAGCAAAGCACCTTGTTTTACGATTGAAACATCGGCTTTCAAGTCTTCAGCAATTAACGCAGCAACTTTAGCCATCTCAATGGAGTGGCGTAAAATGTTTTGACCGTAAGAAGTACGGAACATTAAGCGACCGACAAGATGAACCAATTTTGGCGGGAAGTTAGTAATTCCTAATTCATAAACAGTATCTTCACCAGCGCGTTTAATTTGATCATTGATTTCACCTTTGCTCTTTTCGTAAGCTTCTTCAATACGAGCTGGGTGGATACGCCCATCTTGTAAAAGTTTTTCTAAAGTGAGTTTGGCAATGTGACGGCGAATAGAGTTAAACCCAGAAATAACTACTGTATCTGGTGAATCATCAATTAGAATTTCCACACCCATCAATTGTTCAAAGGCACGAATGTTACGACCTTCTTTACCGATGATGCGACCCTTCATTTCTTCACTTGGAATCATCACTGTTGTAGTAGTTGACTCTGCAGTCACTTCTGTAGCCACGCGTTCAATTGCTTGAGCAACGATTTTACGAGCTTCTCTATCAGCAGTTTCGTGAGCTTCGTTAAGAAGTTTGCGATGAAGTTTCATCATTTCATCTTTGATGCCACGCTCAGCATTTTCCATCAATACTACGCTTGCCTCTTCACGAGTCATCCCAGCAATTTTCTCTAAATTAGATAACTGTTTGGCTTTTAACTCTTTTACTTCTTCTTCACTTGCACGCAAAGTTTCTGCACGGGCGTCTAAATCGGAAGCCTTCTTATCTAAGTTACTTGCTTTAGTATCGAGATCTTTTTCTTTGCGATCGATGCGTTCTTCAAAACGAACAATTTGGTTACGAAAATCAGCTTCTGCTTTTTTGGATTCTTCAGTTAGCTTAACTGCTTGAGTTTTAGCCTCTAAAAGAATTTCTTTTTCTTTAGCTTTGGCTTCTTCCAACATTTTTTCAGCACGACTTTCTGCGCTGGAAATCTTTTTGGAAGCCATGGATTGGCGGATGAAATAGCCGAGAGCTACTCCAGCACCCAAACCTAGTAGGATATAAATAATAGTCATAAAAAACACCTTACTTCCGAAAAGCAAAGTGCTTGGCTACCTAACGGTAATTCAATTTGGTTATCAACTAAGCACGAAAAAACTAGGCCTAGTTGCCGAGTGGGAAACTTACTGGAGAAAGCTGTAAGCCAGCTCCGAAAAATCTTTTAAATTGAGTCAAAAGGTTTAGATATAAGTTCATAACGGATCGATTACACCAAGTACTTGCGATTACGGAAGGTTAATCATTATTAAACTTCAATAATGCGATTGTACCACACCAAAGCCTTGGGGTCAAACTTGATTACTGTCTGTAAATTGTTTGAAAAATTGCTTTTAGACTTTAAAAGCAGTAAGATAAAAATGTAATTAATTACAGAGGAGATTTATATATGCACGATTCATACGACATTGAAGAGTTCGATTTAGTGCCAAAAGTTGGCCAAACCGCTCCAGTTTTTGAAGATTTACAAAGTTACCATAAAGGTGAGTTTCATAAATTATCGCTTGGTGATTATAAAGGAAAGTGGCTAGTGTTATTCTTTTACCCTCGCGACTTTACTTTTATTTGTCCGACAGAAATTGAAGAATTTGGAAAACTGTACCCAGAATTCCAAAAACTTAATTGTGAAGTGTTAGGTGCCAGCACAGATAGTGAATATGCTCACAAAGCTTGGTACGAAACTGATGCGCGGCTAAAAGGTGTTGAATATCCGATTGTTGCAGACACAACCCAAGAACTCGCCGACATGTATGGAGTACTAGATGAAGATGGTAGCGCACAACGCGGTACTTTCGTAATCGACCCTGAAGGAATTTTGCGATTCATGTTAGTTTCCGGCGATTCAGTCGGTCGCAACATTCAAGAAACTTTGCGCGTAGTTGAAGCAGCGCAAACTGGTGAAAAATGTCCTGCTAACTGGTCACAAGGCAAAGAAACTTTAGGCAAAGCAAGTTAATAATTCATAAATTTAAGGTTTTCAAATTTGAGCCAAGTTCAAGAAGCCAGTGAGTAATGAGCGAAGCGTAGTAGAAGCTACGGTGAGCGAGTAACGGAACTGGCGACAAAGAAATTGGCCAAATTTTAAAACCGGATAGCAACATTATGTATCAAGCAAAACAATTCGACAGCATCAATGGCGTAGCTGGTTTATCAGAACGCCAAATGCAAGAACATTACAAACTTTACGAAGGCTATATAAAAAAAGCTAACGAGATTACAGATAAACTTAAGACAGTAGACTACTCGACAGCAAACGCCACATATTCAGACTTACGAGCTTTAAAAATGGGCTACTCTTTTGCAGTAGATGCAATTAAGAGTCATGAACTTTTCTTTGAGAACATCTCAGGGCAAGGCGGTAAACCTGAAGGCTGGCTAGGCTCTGCAATCGAAAAGAACTTCGGTTCATACGAACGTTGGATGCAAGACATGAAGGCTACTGGAATTGCAGCTCGCGGTTGGGTGTGGTTTGCCTATGACTGGCAGAATGGAAGTTTATTCAATTACCTTGGTGATGCGCATGACGCTTTTCCAATTTGGCACGCAACACCGTTAGTGGCACTAGATGTTTATGAACATGCTTACATGATCGACTACGGAGTTGCTCGTGCAGACTACATCGAAGCCTTCTTCAAGAATATAAACTGGGATGCTGCCGAGTCTTTGGTAACCAAAACTGCGATGGATAAAGCTGGTAATAATTTCGCAGAATAATGGCATACGCAAATTTTAACTTGAGTGTAAAAGTAATTTTAGTTAATGATGATAATAAATTTCTAATTCTCCAAGCGCACGACAACGGTCCTATGGCGGGCTTCTATGACTTACCCGGTGGTCGTATTGATAGTCACGAAGTTGGTGTTCCCTTCGTTGATATCGCATCACGAGAAGTGCAGGAAGAGTGTGGAAGTATTGAATACGTTTTACAATCTCAGCCTGCTATAGCTATTAGCTGGTTATGGCCTGAGGGCCAAGCGATGGCGGTTGTATACTATGTAGCAAAGTATAAATCTGGTGAGATTAAAATTAGTGAAGAACATACGGGACTTAAATGGATTCCATTTAATGAACATGAAATTGCTGAACACTTAACAACATATCATCGCGAAGCAATTACACAGTATATTAATCAGAAATAAAGAAAACTCTCGAATATTCGAGAGTTTTTCATTACCAGTTCTGTTGCCAACGGCTCCAGATCGATGCTCTATACTGAACTCTACGACAATATTTACATTGTCTGTTGTATGCTAGAAAGGAAAATACTTTATTCGGAACACCTGTCCAAAACTTAGTGTACCTTAAGCAAAAGTAATGCCCGCATTGTTTGCATTTTTGACGAGTGTTAACCCAGACCAGAACTAACAAGAACAACATAGAGAAAAATAATTCGTTCATATTTGCCCTCCTTAGACTAAAGAGAATAACAAAAAAACCCTCGACAGTCGAGGGCTTTTATTTTGTGCTATTCAGCTTTGGATTCAGCTTTAGCTTTTGCTTTTTCAGCTTTTGCTGCAGCTTCTTTCATCTTTTTAGTGACGATGAGTTTGCGACGAGTACGAGGTGTATTATCACGACGTTCACGAACATAGTAAATTTTACTTTGACGAACTTTTTCATCTTTCACCACTTCGATTTTGGCGATGTTTGGTGAGTGTAGTGGATAGATGCGTTCAACACCTACTCCGCTAGCGATTTTGCGAACCATGAAAGTTGCATTTACGCCTTTACCACCTTTTTGAGCGATTACTAATCCTTCGAAGATTTGAATACGTTCTTTACCGCCTTCTTTAATACGGTTGTGAACTTTTACAGTATTGCCAACTTGAAAGTCTGGCAAGTCCTGCAATTGTTCTGGTTTCATGTTCTTTACGATTGGCATTGCTAATTGATTAAAATTTAGATGTTGTTAATAAGTTTACTATCCAGCTCTTTTAAGATTGCTCTTAAATCACCGGGCAACTTGCTGTCCATTTCCACCCATGTTTTATCCGGCAGCTGAACTTCAAGTTTACTGGAATGAAGGAATTGCCTTTGCAGACCTAACTTCATTACCGCTTTTCTTCCGTATAGTTCATCACCGATAATCGGGTGTCCGATAGAAGAAAAATGAATGCGAATCTGATGCATTCTACCTGTGTGTAATTTTACCCTAATTAGGGTGTAAAAGTCAAGACTGGGACCTTCGGAGGACGATTTGGCTGAACTTGGTATTTGTAAGGTTTCCAAAGCCCAATATTCAGTTTTTGAAGGCTTTTCGAGATGCATATCAGACTTATCCGTGGTGTACTTCCTGAAGTCTTTCTTGCTTTTACCTAAGGGTGATTCAATTATGCCGTGACTATTTTCCAACTTCCCCTTTACTAAAGCAATATATTCTTTACGAATTCCTTTCTCAAGAAAAGCTTTCTTGAGATACTCATACATATCTTGGGTTAAGGCCACCATCATTACCCCGCTAGTATCTTTATCTAAACGATGAACGATACCATTTCGACCTTCTTCCCCTACCAAATGAATATCTTTGAAATGATACAACAAAGCCTGCGCGAGAGAATCACCTTTGAACCCCGCACCCGGATGGACAACCAGACCAGCTGGTTTGTCCAAGATTAGCAACCCGTGATTGTTGTATAAAGTTTTGATTGGAATATTTACTGGTTGTGGTTTTTCTTCTGCAATAACTTCGTACTCAATCTGGTCATGTATTCGAACCACAAACTTGGACACTGACTGCACTTGGTCGTTCACTTTTACTAAACCATTCTCAATGTCGTGTTGGATACGAGAGCGTGAAAGACCTTCGCAGTTTTCTGCTAAGAATTTATCCAAGCGAGTCTTTAGTTGATCAACGGTAAATTGTTTTAACTCTTTCATAAATTTATTTCAACAAATCTGGTCGACGTTTTTTGGTTCTTTTTAGACTTTCTTCGCGACGCCAATTTTCTACATTGCCATGATGTCCGCTAAGTAACACTTTAGGAACAGGATATTTTTTGCCAGCAACTTCTAAAACCTCAGGTTTAGTGTATTGTGGAAATTCCAATAAGCCATTAGCAAAACTTTCATCTGTTGCAGAATCATCTTTACCAAGCACACCTGGAATAAACCTTGTAATAGCTTCAGAGATAACTAAAGCAGGAAGTTCACCACCCATCAAAACATAGTCGCCGATGGAAATTTCTTCATCAACGAATTTACGAACTCGTTCGTCAAAACCTTCATAGCGACCGGAAATTAAAATTAAGTGATCATAACCTGCTAGACGTTTAGCCATAGCATGGCTAAAAACTTTTCCTTGAGGAGTCATTAAGACTACGCGAGTTTTGGGTGCGGACTTTGTCGGTTTGGATAACTTCAATATAGACTTAATTACAACGTCTGGCTTTAGCACCATTCCCAGACCACCCCCGTAAGGACGGTCATCAACTGTGCCACGTTTGTCAGAGGCGAACTTCCTTAAATTAACTGCTTGGAATTGCAGTATTTTATTCTTAATAGCGCGTGATATAATTCCAAAATTAAAATAGTTCTCAATAAATTCTGGAAATAAGGTGACAACCGAAATTTTTAACTTCTTTTTCTTCATGGGTAAATATTAACATAAAACCTCCACTTGCGCGGAGGTTTTGTTTTTTGAAATTAACTGGAAATTTTTGCACTTCAGTAAGTGGTCAACAATTTCTAAGAATTTTTCATTTTATTACTAACTTATGCTCAGGAATTGATTGATTTGCTTAAGTTCGAGGAAACCAGTGAGCAGCAAGCGAAGCGTAGTTAAACTACGGTGAGCGAGTGCGGAGCTGGTGACAAAGAAATTAAGCAAAAACTTTATTGAAGTTTGGGCTATGCCCAAACGAGATAAAGTGGTCAACAATTTCTAACTAAAGTTTAAAGTCATCCATTTCAGCATCTACATCAGTATTAGTATTGCTGTGTGAAGATTCGTTGCGGTCAGAGTGACTGCGGTTAGGACGACCAGAACCTTCTGGTTCGTGAATCTTCAAGTTAACACGAGCTTTATGCTTGGCACCAACAACGCGCAACAAGGTGCGAACAGCTTTTGCGGTTTGGCCCATGCGACCAATTACTTGACCCATGTCAGCTGGATTGATGTGTAAGGTGATTAACACACCCATTTCATCCACTGTGCGTTCTGTACGAACGTCAGCTGGATTATCAACCAAAGCTCTAATGATATACTCTACAAACTCTTGATCTTTCTCCATTTCGTGAGAATTTCTGCGATAGGAATCTGCGGCTTCGACCTTTTGTTACTAGGAGCCATCTATTGCACAACTATTGTACTAAATACATAAACTAGTGTCAACGAATGAACAAGCCATCCTGTCATCCTGAGTAAGATGAAGGAAGTCTAATACCTATCTGTCATTCCGAGCGTAGCCGAGGAATCCAGAGTAACAATAACAGTTTCCCTGTTTGTGTATTCCATCCTGAGCCCCTCTTAGGGGGCTCAGGATGGCAGTAGGTCGTATTGCGTAAGGGTAAAACAAAAAACCTTAAGTGGTGACTTAAGGTTTTTTGTAAAGTTTAATCTTCAGTCCTAGTAGGAGGACCAGAGTTAATCACGAATGTGTAAGGAAGGGTGTAAGCAGAGTGAGTGAGCCGACCTTGTTGTGATTGAGCTGTAATGTTGCCTCGGTTCTGGAATCGGTAAACTGCAGATGGTCCAGTTGGAGCTGTGATAACTGCATCGTAAGTGATGATACAAGTTCCACCAACAGCTAGGTCTCCAAGGTTGAAGGTCATTGTGTTTGGACCTGTAGAAGTTTGGGTAGTAGTAGTACAACCGCTGTAGTTGAAGCTAGTTGGGCTAGTAAGGTTAGTCATCACATCATTAACCGTTAAGTCAGTAAGTCCAACATTACCAGTGTTACAAATAGCGATGCGGAAGGTGGCAATTTTACCTGTTTGAAAGGCAGCGTTGTTTGGAAGACGGAAGACATCTAATCCATTAGGGTTATGATTACAAAGGATTGGTGCTGGTGGTTGTGAAGGGATTGATGGCTGTGATGGATCATTTTTGTAGCCAATCATGTCTTTGTCGGAAGTTGAGATATTAGCACTACAAGCAGTTGGTGTAATTGAGGCTGGGATAGCTTCAGCAACTACTGATGAAGAACCACCGATGTAGGCTGATACTCCATAGTTGTAGAAAGTACCAACAACTGCTGTGGTATCAGTGTAAGAGTTAGTGCCAAATGGAATATTACCTCCGATTTGAGTCCAAGGGTTACCACTGTTGTTTACACGACGGAATACTCGATATCCTTCTGGGTTTTGACCACCGGTTGGAGGATTCCAAGTTAGACCAATCTGACCACAAATAGCGTTTGAGGCTTGAACATTGGTTGGTGGGTTTGGTGCTGATACTGTAGTGATAATAAGTTCTACGTTACAGCTACGATTAACTGAACTACCATTGGCAGCAAAGTTAATTGTGTATACATCTGAAGTAGTTGAAGTTGTCGTGCTAATACGAGCTGTGGTGGTGGCGTCAGGTTCCAGCCCGTTGTTTAGAAAACTGATGGTTGGAGGATTAGGTCCTGATGGTTCTAAATCAGCCACACTCCAAGTGACAGGACTGTTAAAGCCATCAACGCCCTCAGTGCTCAAGTTGAAAGCTGTTGTTGAACCTTGAGGGATGGAGATTGTTGATGGTGTACAAGTGACGTTGAAGGATGGTGCTGATTCTACAGTTACCTCAACTTCACTAGTTGCAGGAGTCGTGCCAACTGCGCCCATGCAAGATAAGGTGTAGGTTATATCACTTGTTAAGTTAGAGGTAGCGCCAGATCCAGAAGTCGTGGTTGGCCATGCGCCCGGTGAAATACTGCAAGAGTTAGCATAAGTAGAAGACCAGGTTAATTCCGCAGCACCCATATATGGCACTGTACATGGACCAGGTCCAGGTTCTTCACCCTTACCGCTATTTGCACCGAGACATAAAAGTTCAGCAGTTGGCTGGTTTGGCGGACCAACATTTACAACAACCGTATCCTCGGCAGGAGTTCCATAGGTACTCACACAAGATAATTTGAATTCATACGTTGAATTAGTCTGCATGCCATTGACGTTAAAAGTTTGTGCAACGGTGTTTGCTGGTGCTTGTGGTCCAGTCCATGCAGGACTTGAAGTATCAGCACCTTGCTGCATTGAGCCAGTACAAGTATTTGCATTCAACGTAGTCCATGAAAGAGTTCCAGTACTTCCATTTGCCGGAGTAGGCTGAGCAGGACCGTCGGAGTTATTGAATTGCAAATAGACCTCGACAGTGTCTGGAGTAGTGAAAAGATTGGCTTGGCACTGCGCACTGTTAGTTCCATCTGTTGCGGTAAACGTCAGTACGTAAGTCTGGTTCGGGACCAAACTCTCTGTCGGCACCACGGCCGTGCCTTGATAAGCAGGAACACTACCTGCACTCAAAACAACTGGTGAAGTTTGTAAGGTTGGGCCAGCCGGATTACCTTCCATTGTTACATTAATGTTTGTAGTAAATCCGCCAGGAACTGTAGCTTGCATCGTATAGTTAGCCGGCGTCCCTCGTGGCACGATTTGATTAACACCACAGGTAAATGACCATGGGTTACCAGCACGTACACTGATTATCATTGTTTCACCAAATTGGGTATTGCCACTAACTCGGACCATACGGAAACGTAGCTCATAAGTGCCAGCTGTAGTTGCTGTTACAGAGATGGGGAAAGTTGCATTCTGGTCGTAGGCAATATCTTCAACTGGACTAATAAATGGTCCAACTTTTTCATAAACTCCTGTAGGAATTTCTGTACAAATAGGTGGTTCAAGTGGACCACCGCATGGAATCTCTTCTGCAGCATTAGCTTGTTTCAGGATTAAGGCTAACGGACTAGAATCACTGTCACGATTATTTATCTTTAGTTCTTCTCCTTGACAAGGTTCAGGTGGTGGAGGTGGCGGACAATCATAATCGATAATTTCTCGCGACTCCCAAGTGTTCTGAACGGTGCGGTTATATGGTAAATCACCGGCTGTTGTTTGCACACTGGCACTGCTGTCGATTCGTTTCAGTCGATACTTTGAAGAGGTCATTAACAAGTTTTCAATACAGGTCTGGCCTGGACCATTCGGAACCCAACCATCACAATTGTTGCCAGGTGGTGTTGGACTTGCTGAAGCCAAGTTACGGCTAAGTAACGTGTCGGTATCCCAAGTACCACCTTTATTTTTCATTACGATGTTGTAATTTTGGGCTGAATTTACTGGCAAGTTTCCCATAGTACCTCCGGCCGGGTTGCCTGTCGGATATGTTGCAGTCTCCACTTGAGGAATAGTTGTGGAAACATATTGTGCGTCATCCGGCACATCTATAACCGTAGTGATAATTGAAACTTCACCAGAAGTGAAGTCGCCTGTAGCTGAAGGTTGTGACCAGCCACCGCCAGACGTTGCAGTTGGGGTATACTGCATTCCCCCGCCACCTACACTTATTCCGAATTGCATATTGCGAATCGCCTTACCTTCTGGCATACCACGGCTTTCGAACCAAATATTGACACAGTCAGCCGCAACCATACCGCCAGTACCGTAGGTTAATCCACTGTTGAAGGTCGTTGCACTGTTTGGAGTCCCTTCACTTGCCCAGTTTGTCCATGCAACAGAACCTTGGCTTCTAGTACAACCGCCTTCACTCTCTGCTAAAGTAATCCCTAAACGAAAATCGTTTGCATAAATACTTTGCACAGGATTGGTAGTACTAACATCATTAGCTATGAGGTTGATTAATGCACAGTCGATGTCTTTGGCATTACTATCAGTAACCCGTGATACTCCAGTGTAAGGTCCAACCGGATAACCAGTTCGTTCTTGTTCTCTACATCCGATGTCTCTAACCCTAGCCTGAACTGCCGGGCCCATAGATGAAGCCGCAGCTTCTTTTGTTTCAAGTTCTTCAGGTAAAACTTGGTTAGGGAATATTGGCATAACTGCACTCAAAAATAATGAGATCGCAGCAACCGTTATAAATGAAGTTTTGAATTTATGCATGGTTTGCTTATGGTTAATTTTATTCACTTTTTTGTATTAAGGTAAGCTCTACTACACTCGCACCTGCCCCAGATGGAGAAGCAACAATCATCAATAAATCTTCACCTCTTTGCATCTGAGCTACCTGTTGACCATCTTTGACACTGGCAGTTTCTTGATACCCTCCAATGTAGGCTTCGCCTTTAAAGAAATCCACATAGAAATCCAGGGCTTCGCGAGGAGGTTTCTGGCTCGTGATCTTTTTAGTAGACTGGAGACGATTATCATTTGTACGAGATTCGTAGTTCTGTATAGTCTTACTTCCTGTCTCAGATGGAAGATTTTTTGGAAAACCAGCTGGAATTTGAGTATTGCCAAGTTCCTTAGTAGTAACCTCTAAGGGTTTTAGTTGTGGTGCTGGTTCTGAATCTTTGGGATTCATGAGATATAAATAAAGAGCGCCGCCAATAATTAACAATAGCACCGCTATTAGTATCCAAACCTTTTTATTTGTCCATATGTTGTTCATTTGTTTCTTTTTTAAACCAATTTTTATACTTATAGTATACCGCGAATTATAAATCTAATCAAAAAAAGCAAGATGGTCAGTCTTGCTTTCAAAATACAGAAGGTTAAACAAAATCATTTATCCCTCTGGGTAATTACCGCCGAGGGTTATTTCTACTAGCATTCCAGAGACACTGCCCGTATAGGCTTTGATTGTCACCCCATACAGATTACTAGTCCAAGAGGCGGAGCCACTGGGTCCAGGAACTAATGGAGCATCTTTGCAACAAGCAGTAGCAGGTGTAGTATCTTGAATTACAGAACCATTGAAGCCACTGCTTAAATTCAAGCTTACTTTACGAATAGCAAGACCTAAGTTATAAGCTTGAACATCCGTACCAAATTGGTCCCACAAACCAGTGCTACGACGGCGCTCTAGAACGAACGCTTCACCAGTTGGATTACCATTCATGTCCCGAAGGACTATGAAAGCACCAATAGGCGGACTACTCGGACCGATACCTTTAGTTCGCTGGCTTGGAGTTTGAATCCTTACCATATACGATTGACCGCCAGGTTTTCGGTATTCGATTGCAGGATACATTTGGGAGATGGATGTCCAACCGAATTTTATCCGGTTAACATTACTATTGAAAGTAATTACACTGCTCGCCAAAGGATCTGCTCGATCAAAATATTCTAATATTGGACCGCCTTCAGTTTGTTGCCCATTGGAGTGAGCACCCTGACCTAAGTTATGCTCAATTTCATGGACTAAAGCTGACAATCTGGTATCCAAAATTTCTTGGGAGCCGGCCGGCAGCTGAATAAAAACATAAGTAACAGCGGACTGGTCTCCGAAAGCAGCAACTGTCGCTTGTGCACCTAAAGAACAGCCAGGAATTGGTGCATAGAGCACCAACCTGGTTTGGTAGGTAAGTTTAGAGAAGCCCTGTGCTTCTGCTAAATTATCAGCTTGAATACGCCACTCATTGAACATGTTTTGAGCACAGTTCGTTTGTGGACCACTCAAACTAAGCCATGGCGTAACGTCTCCAGATGGGTCGTTATTCCCAACTAAAGTCATTCCTTCATTCGTCGAAGCGTTGTAAAACGAAGAGTCTTCGAAGAATTTACGAGCAGACTTTGGACCGGTAAAGACCCAGTCTTTAATCTGCTGTTGACTGTATGGCATTGTCGGCGCAACTTGAAAATTGACCAACATCGCCAAAACCTTACGCTGACCAGTAGACGCTGGTGGAATATTAAGCGGCGGTGCAACCAAATGGTTGACCGTAGGCTCTTCCACAACTTTCTCGATTTCGAGAACGTTAAAGTCAGTCTCTAGTCCTTCAGTTTTTTTCCCAAAAGGAAAAAAGTTTTGAGCGGTTTGGCTTTCACCTCGCAAGATTACTTCTTTATTAACCAAGTCGCGCAAATCGATTTTACCAGATTTATTTGTTAAGTAAATATGGTCTATATCAATCGATTTACTGATTGGGTTTTTAGAAGTTGCTTGTTTGGATTGTTCCGACGCAAAGTTGCACGGTGCACCATCGCACTGTTCGAGGAAAAACCGAAAATGACTCGGCTGTTCTTCTGTACCTTCAACTACTAGAAATCTTACGACTCCTTGCAGTGAACTCAAGTTTTGACCTGTCGCACTTATCGGCGTTAATTTGACGCCAAGAAATACAACTGAAATTGCAATTGAAAACGCAATTAATTGTTTAACCTTCATTGTAGCCTCCTGTATTCTGACAAAGTTCCAGATCTTCACTAATATAAGCGAAGATGTTTCATGCCACCATTATAGTGATAAGCTGTTGATAAGTCAATGTCTTCATTGTATTTAAGTAGGCGTTAAATAAAAAAACCACCCACTAGAATGTGGGTGGTTTTTGAAGATTTTTACTGTGCTGTAGCTACTTCTGTGAAAAATATTGTCACTCGTCTTGTTTCTAATTCTGAATTGAAGTCCATAGAAATTTGCAAGTTAGTATTATCCTTTACACCAAACAGCATTTTATAGTTTTCTTGGTCGACAGTACTGCGTACTTCCCAACCCTCTGAAGTCATATAGTTTCTATATAACGTAAGGTTTTCAGCTAATGTCTTTGTACTCTCAAACTCTCGAGTAGCTTGGAAGCGACCATCGGCTGTAGTAGCGTTATAGTTCTGAGTAATTCTTGCGCCAGCTTCAATTGGAATATCTGAGGGGAATTTTTCTGGAGCTTCGCTTGAGTCCACTTCAGTTTTTTTGGTTAAATCACTGCCATCATTAACAGTTGGGTTATTAGAATCAGGGCCAGATACATCTTTACCAGGACCAAGAACGTAAAATACTGCGGTAGCAGCTACACCTATCAAGATTAGTACCAAGAGTACCATAAATAGCTTTTGGATTATTGGTGACATTTGTTTTAATTTCAAATTTACTTTTAAGTAACTCCATTATACCACACAGACAGTATTACTGTTAATAACAGTGAATATTAAAAACACCCTATTGCTAGGGTGTTTTTGAAAGTTTGTTTTATGCAGCTGGTTCTTCTTTTACTTCAGGTGCCGGTGTTTCTTCAACTGGTTGTTCAGTTGGAGCTTCTACAGGTGTTTCAGCTGGAGCAGGTTCTGGGGCAGGAGCTTCGGCCACCACTTCTTCTGTAGCAGTTGTCTCACTCACAGCTTCAGCTGGAGCCGGTGTTGCTACTTCTTCTGCCACAGTTTCTTTACTTGGAGCTTCAGCAACAACTGGTGCTTCTTCGGTCGCTGTTTCTTCAACTTCTTTCTTTGGTAGAGTGAAGGCTTTCACTTTTTTGTCTGAAACTAATTTATTAGTAACAAATAAGTTATGAGCAGTTGCAGAAACTTCAACGTGTTGCTCGTCAATCCAGTACTTTAGACGAGCTTCATCTTTGATAGTTAAAGCTTTGCTATGAGGATTGTAGTTTCCCAAAATTTCAACGAATTTTTTCTGGGCTGCGGCAGTTTTTTGGGCCAATACAACTTTGTATTCTGGCTTATTTTTCTTACCACCACGATGTAATCGGATAGTTAACATTGATAAATTATAGATTAAGTTAATAGGTTCAGGATTTCAGATTCTACAGCCAGTTGACGGTCTAACTGCGAAATTTCAATCAAATTATCATGAAAATGACTTCCATAGTCTACCACCTGAAGGCTAAATCGTCAAGACGTGACGATATCAGAGATTCCTCGGCTACGCTCGGAATGACGGAAGTGTATTCATTATAATGACGGAGCGGTGCCTGAGATTCTTCGACTACGCCCCCTCATCTGCGGGACAGGCTCGGAATGACTAGAACTTAGAGATTCCTCGGCTACGCTCGGAATGACAACAAGTTTACATTCAGAAGGACAGAAGTGCAGTGCTTGGAATTGTGGGATGGTCTTTGCGAAGCTCCACTGTCATCCTGAGCAAAGTCGAAGGATCTCAAAGGCTGAGAAGTTACTTCGCGAACGCTGTGGCTTGCTCCATCTTTATAGAAAGGAGCTTAGAGATACCATCATCGCCCATCGTAACACCGTAAATTATGTTTGCCTGTGACATAGTTTCGCGGTTGTGAGTAATAGTAATAAATTGAGTTTGATGAGCCAAGCTTCCCAAAATTTGCCCAAAACGAATTGTGTTAGCTTCATCGAGAGCCGCATCAACTTCATCCAAAACCACGAAAGGTGATGGGAAGCAAGTTAGCAAACTGCATAGTAGGGCAATTGAAGTTAGCGAGCGCTCTCCTCCAGAAAGCGATTGAATAGTAGAGAGCTTCTTGCCTGGTGGTGTAGCTTTGATTTCCACTCCAGCAACTGCCAAACTTTCATGCTCATATTTAGCCACAATTTTTTCTTGTGGTCTTAAAGTTTCGACTTCTTCTTTTTCATGCTCGCCTTCAATTAGTTCAGTTTCTTCTTTGCGTTCATTTTTAACCAATGACAAATGAGCGCGACCACCGTTGAACAAAACTCTGAAATATTTTTCGAATTGCTCATTAACCAAATGAAAAGCTTCGTTGAAAGTTTTCTTAATATGTTCATCCAACTCATCCATCACCTCACGCAAGTCGGTCATGCTTTTTTTCAAATCTAGCACTTGTGCTTCTAGTCCTGTAAACCGCTGTTCAGTTTCGTGATACTCTTGGATTGTCAGTTCATCAACACCACCAATCAAGCTAAGCTGATTGTGAAGTTTGTGAATTTTGTCATCCAAAGATTCCGTAACCATCTCCACACGGTTAGAAGAAATTTGGGACAAAGCCGAGCCACCGAGCTGCTCATGTATGGTAGTTATTGTTGCATCGTGTTGAGTTTCCCATTTAGCTTTTTCAACTTCGAGCGTAGATTCTTTGTCGCGCAAACCACTAAGATTTGTTTGTTGCTCACGAAATTGTTTGTCCGCTTCGGCAATACTGTTTTTCCAGCTGTTCTCTTGCGAATACATCACCTGTAATCGAGTTTCAATTTCTTTTTGCTGAACGGTTATGTGATTAACTTGTTCCATAACTTTCTGCTCTTCAATCACCATATCTCTTACATAATCTTCACTTGAAGCGCTAGTAGTTTTCTTCAGCTCTAATTCAATCTGTAACTTTTCTTTTTCAGTGGCAGAAATTTGATTACTCACAAAGTCGATAGTTAAATCGGCCTTTGAGACACCCATTAAGAACTGATTATAGCTAGCCGATAACTGATCTTTTTTACTATTTAATTCCTGTAACTGAGTTTGTAATTTTAGTTGCTGAGTTTGTGGATTAATCACAGCTTCGTTAGCAGTGTTCTTGAAGTCATCCCAAGAACCACGCAATGAATTTGCTGCACTGCGAACCTGGTTCATATCAGAACTCCTGTCCAAGACATCGACGAATTGATCAAAGACTTTATCAACTTTTTCTAAACCATTGGCCACTTGTTGCCAATCTGCTGTCGCTGGGTTATTAACCTCTGCATAAACTTCTGCAAGCTGGCGGTTTAATTCGGACAAAGCTTGTTCCGTTGCTTTTACGTGTGCAGTCGCCGATGCTTGGCTGTCATTGGCTTGGTCTAATTGACTTTGCAAATCTTGAAGTTTGGAATTAACGGTATGCAGTTCAATTTCCATGGAACCCACATCTGTGCTTGAACCAGTTTTTAAACTATTCATCTTGCCACGAATCAAACTAACTTGTTCCAGCAAGCTGTTCTTTTGATTTTGTAGCTTCTGTTGATCAATTTGTAAGTTTTGATAAGATTGCATCGAACTAGCATTGTCTTGTTCGTGTTGCTCTATCTGCTTTAGGTGCTTGGCAATTTCAGCTTCTATACTCGCTCTTTGAGTTTGAAACTCCGAAATTTTTAAACTAAGTTGCTCAATCTGGTTAAATTGCAACCACCACTGAGAACCCAACTTTTCAAACAATAAACCTTTTAATTCATTTTCTACATCAGCTCGTGCTTCCATGCGCTTAGCTTGGCGACGGAGAGATTTTACCCGCGGTTCTAATTCAGAAAGTAAATCCTCAGCACGCATTAAATTTTGAGCCGTGGCTTCCAAACGACGAAGAGTCTTGTCGCGTTTAATGTAATAAGTTTTTACACCACTGGCTTCATCAATCAAATTCTTAATTTCTGAAGGCCCAGATAAAATCATCTGATCAATTGTTCCTTGTCCAATTACTGTGTAACGAGAAGTACCGATGTTGCTTTTAAGGACTAGGTCGATGATGTCCAAAAGACGAACTTTGTTGCCGTTGATTAAATATTCACTAGCTCCACTTCTATCCACGCGGCGACCAATACTCACTTCGGCTGTTTCAACAGGAATTTTATGATCGCTATTGTCAAAAGTAGCGATAACTTCTGCAAAACCTGCGCGCACTTTTTTATCTGAACCTGCGAAAATTACATCGTCACTTTTTTTGCCTCTCATCATCTTTGCACTCTGCTCACCAAGCACCCAACGCAAACAATCAGCAGCGTTACTTTTGCCGCTGCCGTTAGGGCCCACAATTGCTGTGATGCCGGTATCAAATTCTAGGACTGTCTTTTTTGCGAAAGATTTAAAGCCTTGTAATTCTAATCGTTTTAAATACATATCTGGCTTAATTATAACACAGCGATCCCAAATGATTGCCGGGTTTTTTGTTATAATAAGCAAATGAAAACATCTCGTGATATCTCATGGAAAAAACTTTCTGAAAGGTTATATAAAGCTGGTCATCGTAAAATGATAGAGAAAATCTTTCGCCTGCCGGCTGGAAACGTAGAGAGCTTTGATGTTGTTGATGGCGGCAAAGTGGTATGTATTTTGGCCCTCACCACTGAAAATGAAGTAATTCTTACCAAACAATTTAGGCCAGCGCAAGAAAAAATCCTTACCGAAATGCCAGGAGGAGGAGTAAATAAGGAAGAAGATCCGGCTGAAGCGGCTGCCAGAGAACTTCTCGAAGAAACAGGATACATTGGAGACATCATTTTTATTACCGAAAGCTTAGAATCTGCCTATAACACTCTGGTTAGATATAACTATATTGCACTTCACTGCAAAAAAGTTAGTGAGCCAAAGCTCGAGGACAACCAAGAACCAATCGAAGTGACACTGATGAACCTCATAGATTTTAAAGAGCATCTCTATTCAGGAATGATGACTGATGTTGCAACTGGGTTCTACGGACTTGAATACTTGAGAAAAAACAGAATAAAGTGATATAAACAAAAACAGACATCTTTTTTAGATGTCTGTTTTTGAACTTTATGTTTGTTTGGTTACTCGGAAACGGTTCCTGCAGTTAGATTATCACTGACATATCAGTCGGTCAATGAAGTTATCCCCACAAAACTACAGCTTCATGTTGTCTAAGGCATTTTGCGCTGCTGCAATTTCTGCTTCTTGTTTTGACGGACCATTTCCTTTACCAATCTCTTGTTTATTCATCATCGCTGCAACTACGAAAATTTTGTCGTGATCAGGACCACTCTCACTTACCACGTTATAAGTGGGTGTAATACTCCATTTATCTTGTACCATTTCTTGTAACTTGCTTTTAGGGTCTAAATATTTTTCGCCACTGATAATCCCTTCCAATTCTGTTAGGATTTGTTTCCTAATAAACTCTTGGGTAACTTCATAGCCTTGATCTAAGTAAACTGCACCAATTAAAGCTTCAATAGTATTTGCCAAGATTACTTGTCGAGCGCGACCAGTATCTTTTGCCTCCCCTTTTGAGAGTAACAGATAGTCCTCCAAACCCATACGACCACCAATTTCAGATAAAATCTTATAGTTCACTAAAGCACTACGAAAGTTAGTTAACTCTCCTTCAGGGTGATCAAAATTTTTATAAAGATACTCAGTCGCCACCAACTCTAGCACTGCATCTCCTAAAAATTCCAATCTTTCATTATGAGGCAAGTTGAAACTTCTGTGTTCATTTAGATATGAACGATGTGTAAAAGCTGAAATGTATAACGACAAGTCTTTTGGTTCAATACCCGTTATATCTTTAATGTCTTTGTTTGAGACCATAATGTTCTTTCTATCAAGAATCATGAATTGCGAATCACTGTGTGACTCTCACTTCTCGAGGCTTGATGAATTAATTATATTTACGACCGTATGCAGTTTCAGCTGAGACGACTGAAAGCCTAGTACTGCAGGGGCCCCCAAATTGCTTGGGCCGTAGGTTAAGCGATTTGGGGAAAGGGACATAGGTTTGAAGGTAGTCGGAGCTGAAAACTTGTTTTTCAGCTGAGACGACTGAAAGCCTAATGGCCCGTGGTGGGCGGTAGAGGATTCGGTCACCTCTCGCTACTCTCCTCAATGCCACCTACGGTGGTTATGTCGAGTCACGCTACGGAACTCGCGAATGGTGCGAATTTATTTCGCACCTGCTCGTGTCGACCCCTGCCATTTGAAATGTGCCCCCAGCACATTTCATCCCTCGCTCTGCTCAGGCACACTCTTTTTCTCATCCTCTATGTCTTCATGAGTTCTTTACACGCAAGCGTGTTACAGAACTCATGGTGGGCGGTAGAGGATTCGAACCTCTGACCTTCTCAACGTCAATGAGACGCTCTACCAACTGAGCTAACCGCCCTTCGTCGCAAATACCTTCGCATGTTCCACTTTGGCTGAAGCCAAAGTCTCACGAGCTTCGGTGCCGCTCCTCTTCTCTTAATTGCTTAATCGTGCCTGGCGGGACCCAAGCAATTAAAGGGACCCTATTTCTTCAAGTGTCGTCAGAACTAAATTCTGACTCCCAATGAATCTTTTAAACACAAATCCTTATCTATTATATCTGGCTCATTTCAATCGCCAGTGGCAACTGAGCTAACCGCCCTCGTCACAACGGCTTCCGCCCGCTCAATTTAGACCTATGTCTAAATTTCGCTAGCTTTAGCGTTGTTCCTCTGTTAGTTTATTATAAACTTAAACAGAAGTCCACTTAGGTACTTACCGGGCTAGTAGATGGGGTTCCTTGACTGATTATACCTTCTGCCCGCACTACTACAATCAGCTGGTGCAATTTTACGAGCCAATAAATTTGAAAGAGCGGTGCCATGAATAATAGCAAAGCGAATACAGGAGTGTGGTTGTTATATCCTTGAAAACTTAAAATAATTATACTGCCAAATAAGGCATAAGCAATGTTTGTGTTTACGATATACATTAACACCACTCGCCATTTTAGAACCAAAAAGCTGAAAGTAAATAACACTGAGCTGGTCCAATTTAATTTATAAATTGCGGTACAATAAGTAAATACAAGTTCTGCTACGCCACTAAAAATTGATACAATAACCGCCATACTAAGACTTAATAGAAACGCTAGGCTTTCAAACTTGGTGTCTACCCAAAGATGATGAGCTATAATCGGCAACCATACGGTCAGAATGATTAAGAAAACCAGAGAGCTAAAAATCAAGTTTTGTTTTATTATTTTAGTCGATGTAAAGATTTTTGAACTTTGTTCGTCTGGGAGATTAGTTTGATTACACCATATGCATTTTTCAAACATTAGGCCGTGGAAATATTTATGAAATTGCTTTACTAAAATTATCTTAGCCATGGAGCTAAACACTAAAGCAGATATCAAACCAAAAAAATAACTAGCCGTTTGCATTTGTCCCAAAGTAATAGTCTTCCACTCAGACAATACAGCGATAGAAATAACAAAGCTAAAGTGAAAATGATTTAGCACAAAAAAGCCTGCCAGCCATATTATCGGTGACCATTTTATAAAGCGGTAAATTTGATTTAAAGTATAAATTAACATTGAGAATTAGAGTTTTTTGAAAAAGAAAACTCCTTAAATTAATAAAGAGTTTTCATAAACATTTTAAACCACTTCGATATTTTCAAACTCGGGAGTTTTTTTCTTCTCTGCTGGGATAATATCTTTAACTATCTCATTGAACTGTTCTTGTTCCAAAGTCTCTTCTTTTATTAAGCGATCAGCTATTTTATCAAGATAGCTACGGTGCTTAACCATTACATCAGTGGCTCTGTGTTCAGCTTCTTGCATAATTCGTCGTACTTCTTCATCAATTTTCTGCGCAACAGCTTCACTATAATTTTTTTGTTCACCGATATCTCTTCCCAAGAAAACATTAGCGTGTTGCTCTCCTAGAGTTACAGGACCAAGTGCATCGCTCATACCATACTGAGTAACAAGTTTGCGCGCCATGTTGGTAGCAACTTTCAAATCATTGCTCGCACCAGTAGTAAGTTCGTTAAAGATTAACTTCTCTGCGGCATACCCACCTAACAAAGCTGCAATTTCATCCAAGAAACTTGATTTAGTATGCAAGTGTTTATCTTCACTTGGAAGCTTCATTGTGTAACCAGCAGCACGACCTCTTGAAAGAATGGTCACTTTATGAACCGGGTCGGAGAATCTTAGCGTTGCCCCAACTAACGCGTGACCGCCTTCGTGGTATGCGGTGATTTTTTTCTCATCGATGGATAAGATATGACTCTTTCGAGCAGGGCCAATCATTACTTTTTCGATTGCCTCTTTTAAATCTTCATTGAAGATTTCTTTTTTGTCCTGTCGAGCCGCAAGTAAAGCACCTTCATTAATAAGGTTTGCCAAGTCAGCACCGGAAAATCCTGGAGTGCGTTCTGCAATAGTGCGCATATTCACTTCAGAAGACATTGGTTTGTTCTTGGAGTGAACTTTTAGAATCGCTTCACGGTCATTGATATCTGGTAAGTCTAGAATGACTTGTCGATCGAAACGACCTGGTCGGAGCAAAGCTGGATCAAGAACATCAGGACGGTTTGTGGCAGCAATTACAATTACATTCGTATCTGTATCAAATCCATCCATCTCAACTAAAATTTGGTTTAGAGTTTGTTCGCGTTCGTCATTACCACCACCAAGACCAGCGCCACGCTGACGTCCCACTGCATCAATTTCATCTATAAAGACAATACAAGGAGCATTCTTTTTGGCTTTCTTAAATAGGTCACGGACACGACTTGCACCGACACCTACAAACATTTCCACAAATTCAGAACCTGAAATATGGAAAAATGGCACATTAGCCTCCCCTGCCACAGCCCGAGCTAACAAAGTTTTACCTACACCAGGACTCCCTAACAACAAAACACCTTTAGGGATTTTTGCACCAAGTGATAAAAATTTTTGTGGAAATTTTAGAAACTCAACAACTTCAGATAATTCTTCTTTAGCTTCAATTGCTCCAGCAACATCAGTGAAGCGTACTTTGTTTTTCTTTTCATCACTGAGACGAACTGAACTTTGTCCAAAAGTTAGGGCGCGGTTATTGCTGCCTTGTACTTGGCGCATGAAAAAGAATATAACCAAACCAATCAAGATTAAGGGAATTAAGAAAGGCAATAATGCGCCAGCGATACTTGCAGTAGTACTTGCGGTAGTGAACTCAATTTTTAATCCGTCAATTTTTTCTGGTTCAACACCGCTATCAATAAAGTATTGCGGAATTAAAGTATTCTTTCCGATAGCGGCCTCCAAAGTCGTGTCACTGTCTTTTACTTTTGCTATGAGCTTATCGTTGCTGATTGCCAAGCTTTCTATTTTTTCATCCTTAATTAAAGTGGTGATTTCAGATAAAGGGACAGTCGTTGGTTTAGAATTATTCGTAAATGCAGCGATTGCAATTGAGACAATTAAAAAGCCAATTAAGACGATCGTGATATTTTTGAAAAGTTTTCCCATAGGAAATTTAAGTTATTTTTAATTTAGAAAGTATAAATTTTATAGTAAGAACCTCAGTACTGTAACTTCTCCAACTTCTAACTGAAGGTTATATGCCCAAATTGCTTGGATCCCGCCTTGGCGGGATTAAGTGATTTGAGGAAAGGGACAACATACTGCAGGCCGTAGAGACTTCATGAAAGTTGAAGGCACGTAACCTGGAAGAATGATTGCCCGTGGTGCCGGGAAGAGCCTGCCTACCGTTAGGTAGGGACTCGGCCACCTCTCGCTACTCTCCTCAATAACGCCTACGGCGGCTTTGTCGAGTTACGCTGCGGAACCTCGCGAATGGTGCGAATTTATTTCGCGCCTGCTCGTGTCGACCCCCGCCGCTTTCAACCTGCCACTGACAGCTTGAAAGCTCTCTTCTTGTCCACTATCATGAACCACGTATTATCCAGCCATGGATGGCTGGATAATACGTGGTGCCGGGAAGAGGACTCGAACCT
This sequence comes from Candidatus Doudnaibacteriota bacterium, assembly GCA_038257015.1. Classification (GTDB taxonomy): domain Bacteria; phylum Patescibacteriota; class Doudnabacteria; order UBA920; family UBA920; genus UBA920. Next base: position 34,917 of record JBBSJS010000001.1, read on the forward strand.
CCACAAGATTGCTCTCGTCAGCTCCTAAGGCTGATGCGTCTACCAATTTCGCCACCCCGGCAAACAAATTCATTATAACAAAACCAGGAGAACCTGGTTAGTTATTATAGAATATATTTTTAGTTTTGAATAGTGGCAATTTATACTTTAAACTGCGGTTGTTAACAGGTTTATCAATACAGTGACTAGGGTATAGGAAGCGATAACAATACCCAGGCCAATCAATGCATTTTGTAAGGTCTTTTTGCCATCGGCTAATTGGGTGTCATTCCCTTGAGCTGTAATGATTTTATACCCCCCAATTATACAAAATACGACGGCAATAACCCCAGCAAAGAACAACATAATTCTTAAAATTGAGGCAACTAACTCGCTGGCCGATTGAGCACATACGAAACCAGTACACGGCTGTCTTTTTGGTACACAAGTCGCACCTTCGGCTTGAAATTCTGGATCGCAAGTAACTGTGCTTGGATTAGCACCGTTATTCGTACGAGTATCTTGGACAGGTGGCTTTGTTGGAGTAGTTGTAGTACCTGGTTGAGTTGTAGTTGTGTTTCCAGGATTTATCCCTGTTCCGGGTTGCGTAGGGGTTGTAGTGGTGGTACCTGGTTGAGTTGTTGGAATTGAGCTCACTAAGTAATATGTCCCTCCATCGGCTTTACACTGAGCTTCTGTCGGGCTTGGCGGTGGAACAATTATTCCCCAAGGGCCATCTGGTTTAGTTTTACGTGTGACACAGATTGACGGATATTTTTGTACTTCAGTATGAACTTTCAAATCATAACCTGCAACGTTACAGCCACTTTGCGAACTCGGTACTCGAAACACTTGACCGGTTGTTGTGTTTAAACAAATATTCACCGATGGGCTGACCCCTCCTCTTTGAGCGAAAGCCATATCAGGCAATGCAACAAAAACGAATAAAACTAGGGCAAGCAATAATTTGGGGAAAATATTTAACATCATAAATTAAGTTGTGCTAGTTGTAAGGAAGTTGAACAGAATCTGAACTAACGCATAAGACATAAATACAATCGCAAGACCAATGAGAGCGTTCTGTAAAGTTTTTCTACCCTCAGTGGATTGAGTATCATTTCCTTGAGCGGTAATATACCTGTAACCTCCAATAACTATGAAAATTACGCACAATAGAAAAGCGAACCATAAAGCAATCTGTAACACTGCCTCAATTACAGTTATAAGTGTCCAATCTTGTTTACCAAATATTGGGGGGAATATAGCTTTAATTTTATCCAAACCACTAGAAACACTACCGCCTGTAGTAGTTCCGGTTGTAGTTGTTGTAGGAGGATTAGTTCTTTGAGCTAAAGCATCGAAAGCAAAAAAACCACTAAGCAAAATTGCACTTGCACTTGCGCTAAGGCTTTTGAACATTTTAATAACTGATTTTTTCATTTTGTTTTTAGAGTTAAGCAACCACTAGAGCAAAAGGTTTGCTACAGTGGTTGCCCCACAATATATTGCGGAGCAAAACTTTAGCTAGTAGCTTGAATCAAGAATCGGTAAACCAAGTTTACGATCAAGTAAGATAGGAACACGATTGCCAGACCAATAAGGGCTGAGATGATCGCTTTTTTACCTTTCTCGGATGTTTCTTGGTTACCAGCAGCAGTGATATAAAGGAAACCACCATAGACTAGCATCAATACAGAAATCAAGAACGCTATACCAATTGCGATTTGCAATACTAATTGGAATACTTGTTCAATAGTCCAGTTATCATTACAAGCCACACCAGAGCCTTGAGGACAACGGATGTTTCGTACATCAATACGTCCTTGGGCATCGGCTTGACTAGCCACTAACACTGGAGAAAATACCATCATCATTACGAAAACGAATTGGGCTAAGTTTTTCCAGCTTAAATTTTTAACTATTTGTTTCAATTTTTTCACCGCCTTTCATTGTGGTGTATTTACACCTTTGATTTTCTGAGCTCAGAAACTCAAATTATCTGATGTTTAAATTATAACAAATTGAGGGTAAAAAATCGCCCCACTTACCCACTGTGCTATAAAGTGTTGTTTACCGCAAGTTGAACGACGATATTTACCAAAGCTGCTGCGCCTAAAACAACTGCCACGCCAACTGCGGCATAAAGTAATATAGTTTTACCACGAGCTGCATTCTTCTGATCTCCTTGTGAGATCATGTACAAATAACCGCCATAAACACCAGCTCCAACTGCAGCCACTCCAACTGAGGCCAAAGCTATATTAATAATTCGTGTGTAAACCTCTCCAACTGTACAGTATTTTGGCAAAGGTCCCACAGTATTTCCACCACCATGCTGCTCAAACTGTGTCCTTAAGTCATCGCAAGTATTGGCTGAAGCAGGGATTGGAGTAAATAAAACAAACGCTACGAAAGCTAGTGACAATAGATTTTGTAAAAATAGTTTCATGATTAGTAATTATGTTTGCAGAACTCTCTGTATAATAGTCACAATACTGAAAGACATCAAGGCGAAAATTAATCCTAAGATTGCCCAAGTAATAGATTTTTTTGCTGAAGAGCGCTCGCTCTCGCTGTCGCCCATCACCACTAAACGAAAACCTGCGATTACGATTACGATTACTGCAACGGCCCCAATAGTAGAAAGAAGTATTTGAATCACTCTGGTTAATAACCCCACAACATAGCTTACTCCAGTAGGATTTTTAAAAGCTGGGATTGGCTCATCGGGTGTCTGCGGAACTGTGTTTGTGTTTGTGCTGGTGTTAGTATTTGTTGTTGCAGTGCCTTTTGGAATTTTTGTGACTACAATTGTTAGGCCGCCAAAGCCAATAGTAGAGTTAGTATTATTTAATCTCACTTTTAAAGTTTGGTCTTTTGTAGAAACTTTTGTACCTGATGAGTCCGTTAAACTGTCGTTAAATTGTACTACTAAGAACTTCATGTTCGTAGGGTCATCGTAAGCTGCAATTCGTAGTGTATCCCCACTCTTAAAGCTAATTCCAGTATCAGTGAAGTCAGCGCATGGACTTAAAGAAACTTGCCACTCGTTTGTACCACTGGCTGTCACGCTTTTATCGTTACAAGCCGCCAAACCTACCGATGGGACTACTAGAAAAATTGAAGAAATTAATAGGAAGCTAGCTAGTAATAAATTTTGAACGAGTTTCTTCATCTTATCCTTGAGTAATTAATCTTTGAACGATAGCAACTATACTAAACGACAACAACGATACGACCAGACCAATTATTGCCCAGGTAATTGCTTTTTTAGCCTTGGTGCGCTCGGCTTCGTTATCACCCATAGCAACCAGTCTAAATCCTGATAGGATCAATATAATTGTGGTGACAACACCGATAACTCCCAACATAATTTGTAGCAATCTCACTATTAAACCAGGAACAGAATCGATATTGAGCAAGTTTTGCAAGTAGCCGATTGGTGCATCATAATCGACTCTTTGTTCAACACCAATTGTGGTATCTAATTTTTCAAAAGTTTTGGTTGTGTTGGTGTTTGTACTGGTGTTGGTGTTTGAGTTAGTCGGGTTTCCAGTTGGATTTCCTGTTGGTGACATTGTTGGTCCATCTACAAAATTTACAGATACAGAAGCTGTTAAATCAGGCTTTTGAACCAAAATACCCCCGCCCACTGAATTGGCGTCTTTTGCTACGGCACTATAAGTGTAAGTGGCCACTTTCGGCTTACCACCAAACATGATATCGCGAGTAGCATTTCCAAACGTGGTTTCTGTTGGATATAATTCTGTGGGAGTGCCAGTGCCTTCTTTGTATGAGTAAGAAACCTTATAGCTATCTATTGCTGTGCTACACCCAGAAAAAATAAACCTGACACCATACTTATTCCAGTCGGTTCTTGTGATGCTCATGGCCTTAATAGCTTGTTTATTAGAATCTATTAAAGTAGCTTCAAATTTACATATAACGGCCTGGGTTGGTTTAGCAAGAATAAAATTTTGGCCAAATAAAATAGCGGCTAAGATCAGGGCTTGTGTTGTTAACTTTAAATAAAAGTTCATCGGTATAATATTGTTTCTTTTAGTTCCTTACTCTTGTTAAAGTTCCAGCTTGAGTTTGAGCTTGACCCAAGGCCTGCTGGACTGTCATACCACGAAGAATAACATTATCGATTGCATCAGCCATAATAGCATCCATGCGAGGTTCATCTGGTTTGAAAAATGACTTGGCAGTTAGGTTAGCAAAAGCGAATACACCAATCTGTTCATCACGTGATTGGAGTTCAATCAAATCTCTTCGCGATGATGGTTGTTTGTCGGAAGCGTAATATTTATCTAGAGTGTCTTTGCTAGTTAAAAATTTCAAAAAGTTCCACGCTTCTTCTGGAGCCTCGCTTTGCTTATTCACAACTTCGCCAAAATAGTTGGCAAAGTTTACTGAAGTGTTGTTGAGGTTATATTGAGGCACGATTGCAACATCATAATTTAAGTTAGGTGATTTACTTTCAATAAGCTCCCGCGCGTAAGCATAGCTGTATAGAAAACCAGCGCGGCCGTTAGCAAACGCATCAATTGAATAATCACTGTTCACATTCCAGTTATAATTTACATCTCTTGGGTTACCAAAAGATGTGTAAAAATCTAAGCCCTCAACCCCTGGTAAAGTTGAGTTACCGTCTCGAGAAATGCTAGTTGTAAATTGAGGACTTAAGCCGTCAGCGCTCCATGGAATTGCTCCGGCTTGAAGCATCATTAGATAAACTACATCCACGGCCCGGTTAACATTACTATTTAATCCAATAGCTACACCACTTTTTGTAAAATAACCAGTTTCATCTTGTGTTGTGATTAATCGCACATGTCTTTCCAAATCTGCCCAAGTCTTTGGAGGAGTTGCAATTCCAGCAGTTCCTAAAATATCTTTATTGTAGTAAAGAGCAAGTGAGTCCACCCACATTGCTACCCCATAAACCAAATCATCCTTTACAAAATCGCTAGAAACCACATCTACAAAGCTATCTTTGTACTCTTTGAGGGCAAACAGGTCTACTGGTGCAGGTGTTACCTTGTCTGCATATTCTGGTAACCAAGTGTTGTTAATAGAAAAAATGTCTGGTCCTTCTCGAGCAGCAAGGGCATTAAGAATATCTTCTTCGTAATTTTCAATATTCTTTTTTGTGTATTCAATTGTTACATGAGGATTTAAAGCAGTATACTCGGCTATGATAGAAGACATCTTGCTGCTATCCACAAATGGTTTCCAGATTTTTAAGGTTACTGGTTCTTTTTTAGCTTCACCACCACCACAACCAGCCGCGACTAAAACGATAGCAATTAATGTTAGAAATATTTTTCGATAAATTGTGATCTTTATTTTTGACATTTTTGTTTCGTTTTAGTTTTTAGTTTAGATTGGGAGGTTTTTCATAAACTTTGCGAAGTCCTCTTTTAAGTCTTCGTGTTTTAAACCAAACTCTACCACTGCTTTTAAGTATTCCAATTTATTTCCACAGTCATAATAGCGGCCATTCTGAATTTCTGCAGCGTACACATCTTTGTTGTTTTCTAGCAAAACATTTACTGCGTCTACATAAACCAGTTCACGAGGAGTGTTTTCTTTGGCTAAACGACGCATTGACTCTTCGATGGCTTCGAAAATGTCTCCAGTAAAAAGTGCTCCAGAAACAATTGCGAAATCGGAATCAATTCTTCCTACGCCAGGTTTTTCAATAATTTGATTAACTTTAAGAGTGCTACCATCAACCATATTCCCTGCGGCATAACCATAACGCTTGTAGTCATCAGGTTCAGACTTACGGATTGAACCCAAATGGACAGAACCGCCGTGAGTGTTATAAGAATCAATTAGTTGCTGAGAGCGAGACGGAGTTGCTTCAACGATGTCGTCTCCCCAAAGTACCAAAAATGGTTCATCGCCAATAATTTGTCTCGCATTCCAAATAGGAGTAGCATTTCCCAACGGTCCTTTTTGACGAACATAGTAAAAGTTAGCCAAGTCCGCAATTTTACGAATTTCTTCTAACTGATCGTGCTTACCTGATTCTTCTAAACGCTTCTCTAGCTCAAAAGGGTAATCAAAATGGTCTTCGATGTTTCTTTTGTGCCAACCTGTAACCAACACTATATCCTCAATTCCTGCAGAAACTGCATCTTCCACAACATACTGAATAATTGGCTTATCTACCAAAGGAAGCATTTCTTTAGGTTGAGCTTTAGTCGCTGGTAAAAAACGGGTACCGAACCCAGCAACAGGAATAACTGCTTTAGTAACTTTTTTCATGGCTTTATTATACAACAAAAACCATCTAAGTCATAATCTATTTGCTATTTATAGACCGATACTGCAAAGCTTCAAGTATAGTACTCTCAGAAATCGAACTGTTTAGTTCAGCATTTTGGCCTAAATCGGATATTGTCCTGGCTACCTTTAACAGCCTGTGAATAGCACGACCAGATAACATTAACTTATCCGCCGCTTGTTTAAGCAAGTTTTCAGCTTGTGGGTTGAGTTTACAGAATTCCTTAACTTCCTTAGAGGTCATTCGCGAGTTTGTTCGGCCAATCCCCAACCTACTTTTTTGAATCTGCCTAGCCAAATTGACCCGCTTCTTAACTGATTCTGAATTTTCAGTACTCGTAATATTGTGAATATATGCAAAACTAAGCCTTGGCACATTAATATGTAGATCGATACGATCTAATAACGGCCCAGATATTTTCTTGTTGTACTTTTCTACTTCTTGAGGATAACAACTGCAAGTAAGATTTACTTCGCCATAATTCCCACAAGGGCAAGGATTTTGAGCAGCGACTAAAATAAAATCGGCTGGGAACACTAAACTACTTTTTGCTCGAGCAATTGACACGCATCCTTCTTCTAACGGTTGTCTTAATACTTCTAAAACATTTCTGGAAAATTCTGGAAACTCATCCAAAAATAATACGCCGTGATGGGCCAGGGTTACCTCTCCAGGTTTGGGCACACTACCTCCACCAATTAAGGCAATTGCGGAACTCGTGTGATGAGGTGCACGGAAAGGTCTGAAGTCAGGTAATTCAGATTTGGTTTTTCCGGTGGCACCAGAAATTTTTAGCAATTGAAGTTGTTCAGGCAACGAAAGCTCCGGTAAAATTCCAGCCAAAGCTTTTGCTAACATGGTCTTACCGCTACCAGGTGGTCCGGTTAAGCGAATATTGTGATTACCTGCTGCAGCAATTTCTAGAGCACGCTTAGCTAAGTACTGCCCTGCAACATCAGCAAAATCTATCACAGGATTTGCTTTTCTAAGTTTCTTTAAACTCTTGCTCTTGCTCTTGCTCTTGGAAGAGCTTTCTAGTAATTCATTTATTCCCAAAAAGTGATTAAGTAACTGCGCCAAGCTTTCAATAGCAAATATTTTTACCCCACGGACAAGCAATGCTTCTTGCTCATTGTCATAAGGCACAAACACCTGGTCAAAATTGTGTTGCTTAGCCAGTTCAACCATTGCCACAACACCGTTACACGCCCTCAGCTTTCCATCCAAAGAAAGTTCACCAACAAACAATTGCTTTTTGCTAGGGAGGTTTACTAAACCTGCGGAAGCCAGAATAGATAGTGCGATAGGCAAATCAAAATGAGTGCCGTTCTTCTGCACATCTGCTGGGGCTAAATTGATAGAAACTCTTGTTTGCGGATAAGCAAATTGTGAATTTCTAATTGCCGATCTTACTCTTTCACGACTTTCTTGAACAGCTGTGTCTGGTAGACCAACGATAATGGTTGCCGGTAAACCGTTGGAAACATCAGCTTCAACTTCTACGAAGACTGCATCAATGCCTGACAAGGACGCTGTGATAACTTTGTGCATCATACTTTAATGATACACAAACTGTGTTCAAGAAATTATTAAGAAATTTAGTTTCGGCGCAAAACTAACAGTATCAACAAACCGATTAAGATATAAAAGTCTGCCAAGTTAAATACACCACTTAAAATAAAAATGTAATCTGTGACATGACCTGAAATTATTCTTTCAATGATATTGGCGACCCCTCCGCTAACAACCAACACCCAAGCGAATTGTTGTAATACATCACCTCTCCAAAAATGCTTACTTAAATATCTAGCAATCAAAAAAATTATAATTGCGTATAGAGAAAAAATAACTACTGGTGGTGCGGGTACACTAAACGCTAACTGGTCGTTTAAAAATATTGGCCATGATTGTTTATGCGCAAGATATTTAAACAGTAGGTCTACTAAAAATAAATCGATAAAAATTGATAACCAAAAACCGAAAGCAAAATTTTTACTTTCGGTTATACGTTTTTGCAATTTTGAAAAAATAACTGGCGTCATTAAATTGCTTTGTCTGCCCAAGGAATTGCACGTAAGCGATCTTCCGCGATTTGATTTCCATCATCATCAACTCCGTAAGTTCCTTGTTCAATTTTCTCTAAAGCTCGGTCTACTTTACCCAAGTCTTCAGTGATGCGAGCAATCAAATTTTTACTAACTTCATCGTTTTCAACTTCCATAGCATTTTCGTCGTAGTCGGTGCCAATCTCTTCATGCTCCACCAGACCACTTAAGTCTTCTTCAAATTTTTGCTTTTGTTCAAGCAAGCGAGTTTTCATTTCATTTAAAAATTGTTCTGAGTACATAATTGTATGTTTAATGTATTTACAGTATATAAAAATCTACCAAATAAATCTAGGCAAATAAAAAACGGCCTTATACGGCGCCCCAAATTTATAAAATGAACAGGCGGTTAAGGCCGTTGAATCTAGAACTACGTGACACGTTATCGCATTAGTTGCAGGACCCCAACCTTTGAGATCCTAAACCTAATGCAATAGCTTGTACTTATGTCGTTCCAAACCCCCGTAACCACAGTTACGAGTCAACGTTTGCATCCTAATCTATGTCAAACTGCACTTCAAACTTCTCTTGTGGTCGTATTCGACCTAAAACTTTTGTCTTTTTGTATTTTTTTGTTTTTGTATTTTTTGCAAATTTTTGTTGCCATCAAGGTTGGCAAAAGACCTACATTTTGTTTTTGTTTTACAATCAGCCTTGACTAGGAAAGGCTATGACGAGAAGTCAGAAGGAGATCTAGGCTTAATTCTATTTTGGAATTCAGCTCAGTTCTCCTAAGTCCAGTTTTTATATTTTTATTTCAAGGAGCGAATCAATCTATGTACTAATAATAGCTGAAATTTACGCTTTTGTCAATTTAAGCACTCATGCAAATCATTTCAATCAATAAATACAATGTGAAAATAAAATCACGACTGAAAATTTATCGTGAAATTATATTTTTTATGTATTAGGATATGTTGTGGATAACAGGTTGATAGTTATTGTTATCCACAGAAGGTGTGTTTAAACTTGTTAGTAGAGTGTGTGTAACCTCTGTACAAGCTGTTCATCATTTGGCTTGTAAGATATCGCAACGCTCTCGAGTTTATCTGAAGCTAGACTATTTAGTACCTGGAAGAATCTACCCTGTCTTAAGGTTAGCACTAAACTAGTCGAGTCCTTTTGTGAATGCTCAATGACTGCAGAATTATACGGGTGATAATAATCGTACTCAGGCAAACTTTCGATTAAACAGGTTTTTACCATTATGTTCCTACTTTGCTTAATCAACATTTCCCCGGTGATGAGCAGGACTGAATTATCTTTAATGGCAAAGTTCCGGAAAAGCTTATTCGGGCCACCAGAATATCCTTGCGCTAAGACACTACTGTATTCGCTAAGTAGACTATACACACCATCGTAATACTTTTTAACTGCCCTAGGATCTTCAAACAAAACAATGGCTGGCAAGTTAGCACGATCGAGCATGTTTACAATCCAGTCTTGCGTGCTAGTTTGTGACAGTAACTTAACTTCACAAGGCAAAGGAACGAATTCACTTGCTTGCTTTATTTCAAGAGTAACGCCCAATCTTTCGGATAAATATTCTAGCCATTCTTGACTGGAAAATCTTTCGATAAAAGTGACACTACTAAAAACACTCAAATACTTCTCGGTTTCACTCGCTAACTCTAACGGTTGATTCTTAAAAGTAGTATTATACTCACTAACCTCAATCCATTTGATAATTCCTTGCTCAGCAATTAGAGAGTTGCTAACTTCAGAAATTAAATTTTGCAAAGCTGGGAGTTCAGTTTTCTCTACAACTTTACTGAGCTTGTGCGCATAACTATGAGTCATGTTCTGTAGTTTCTTGAACAAGTAACCATCTTCAATTATGTCTTCTATCTTTACATATCGTTTTGAGGGGAAATGGCGATGCAACATTAAATACATTAAGCCAAAAAATAAATCTGTTGCAGCCATCGCATCTGTGATTTCCGCCTTCAAGTCCTCTCGACCAAAACCTGACTCGGGATTGTACACCGAACGCAACAAATATAAAGCCATGTTCCAACTCGCCTTGCGAGAATTACCACTACTAAAATATTTTTCCAAACCGGCTAACGACATAACCACACCGTTGCGATTTGACAAGTTGTTTGAGTTAGAAACTTTCACCAAGTCAGAGTAACTACATATCAACAGTTGGCTGTCTAAAATCTCTTGCTTGCCACCAACAATGTAGCTACGGAACTGTCCACCAAAGAAAGATAAGTTCAAGTCTAAGATGCTTTCTGTCTGCCAGTTCGTATGAATCCAAACTAATACCTTCATGGCAAACTTGATCTCATCTACTGTGGAAGCGTTGTTGATAAAGTTATCAAACCTTTCTTTTGAGAATAAATCTTCTTCAGAAAATAATGCTTGTCCCAATCTTGATTGCCATAATTGAAGGACTAAATCCTTACTCTCTACTACTAACACCGAGCGTTCGTTTGACTGAGCGAGTGAATAGCTAAGT
>JBBSJS010000002.1:0-45573 GCA_038257015.1 Candidatus Doudnaibacteriota bacterium
CAGTATAGCGAATATAGAAAGGCACTTTAAGAGTATGTTTTGCAAAATAGTCTAACTCAGTGAGATAAACATTTGCGAATAACTGACTGGTCAGATTGCCAATAGGAACTCCAGCAGGGAAGCTTCCAATAATCTCTTTTAACAGCCACATTGCTTCTTGGTCTTTAATCTTTCTCTGCAATAATGATAGAAGTATAGTATGATCAACAGACTGAAAAAACTTTTTTATATCGCACTTTAACACATAGCAGGGCTTGGAGTTATTACCGCTTATTTTTTGCAAAATACTTCTAAGTTTATTTACGGCTTTATGGCTGCCTTTCCCAATCCTGCAAGAATAGGAAGTTGAAATAAAAGTTGGCTCAAATGTAGGGTTGAGAATTGAGAATACTGAATGGTGAACCACTCGGTCTTTGACTGTAGCTTTGTGAATATGTCTTTGCTTTGGATCTGTTATGTAAAATGACGAATAATCTCCGTGCCGATATTTTTTAGTGGCAAGCTCTTTTTGAAGTTCAAACAAATTATGCTCCAATTCAACTTCAAATAGCATAACATCTTTTTTCTTGCTTTTTCCTTTTTTAAACTCACTCCAAGCGGTAAATAGTTGCTCAATAGATACTATTTTATTAAAAATGTTTCTGTGGATTTTCATTACTGTTTTGTCGTATAATAAGTCTGTTCAACCAGTGTAGGCTTGGCTACGGCCCAGCTTCGGCTGAACTCTCATCTTTTTGAAGCCAGAGTATTGTATCTCAAGGGATACAGTAGGGTGCAATTAAAGAATGAGGTGGAACTTCTTGCCAGCTTTCAATTGGAGGTGTCTAAAGACTGCTCCTGATAAAATACAGGAAGAAGAACATATAAGCCGTTAGGCAGTAAAGTTCACGCTTCCAGTGATAGCGGATAAAAGTTGGCAAATGCTCTCACTGCGAACGGTAACCGTGCTTGCGTCGGTAACTTTGACACTGACGGTCTGAACGTCAACAACGACAACCCGTCGTATGACAACAACGACAACCTGCACGTTTGCCTTCTTTGGAACTTCCATCTCAAAAAAATCCCCCTTCTTAGGGGGATTTTTGTTCTCTCGTTGACTTTATCCAACCGCCTAACATTCTACCAACTTCATCAATATAGGCTTGCAAGAGTATATACTTCTTTTTATCCAGTAGCTTTAGTTCGTGGCTAAGTCTTATAAATACTCGGAGTATATTTAATTTTACACTGGCTTTTTGGAGAGTAAGGTTTTTGTCTTGCTTGTATTGTTCGCTTGCCAGTAATAATAACTCAATAACCTCAGAGATCGTTATTTCGCATTTCTGACCCAGACTGTATCTATCAGATTTAGGGTAGTTTTTTAAGCAAGCGTAGAACTCTTTATATAGCTCGTAGGCCTTTTTGAATATAGGTATTTCAAGTTCGTCCATTAAAGTATCCTTTCAATTATTTTAGTTAATGAATATGATAATAACAAAAAACATCTGCGATTAACAGATGTTTTTGCTGGGGTGCCCGACGGGAATCGGACCCGCGTGTCCGCTGCCACAGAGCGGTGTTCTACCATTGAACTACGGGCACCATATATTATTTGCTTCTCACTTTAGAGACAAAAAAACTCTTCACACAGAATAGGGAAGAGGAGTTTGTCTGCTGTGTCAGACAGTACTTAAGTACTGAACTATTATATTTAAAATATCAGTATTAGTCAATTTGGCCGGGTTTAATTTACGTGTTATAATGAATTATGTTAAGAAAATTCATGAAATATCTGAAATTCAGTTTGGCATTATTAATAATTGCCTTTATTGGCAGGCACAATGTTCAGCCTGCAGAAGCAGCTCAAAGTCCTGCTGGTAGTAATATTTTAATTAACCATACCATTTTCCTCATCAGTGCTGATGGTAAAAAAATGCCATATACATCTGAAGGCACTTTTCTGTCATACGGTTTTAATTCATTTGAAAGTGTTGTTCCCGCATCAGAAGAGGATAAGAATCTTCCATTAGGACAACCTGTGCCACCACGAGACGGTAGCTTAGTTTGTTCTAATAGTAGTGAAGATGCTGGGACTTGTTATTTAATTTCCGAAGCAAAAAAAGTTGCCATCACATCAATGACTGCGTTGGAGCAGTCTGGTTTTAGTTCTGAAAATTTGATTACTACTGAAGTAGAATTTGTCCCTCGTCAAGCAGTTGTGTTGTCGGAAAATACAGAAAATCAATTCGCGGGACCCGTGCAAACTCTTACTGCTAACAAGCCAGGTACAGTTGTAAATTTGAATGGCACTGCTTATTTGGTTGGTGTGAATGGTCTAATGGGGTTCCCGAGTTTAGATGTTCTGCACTCTTGGGGATACAAGACAAAAGATATTGTAGAAGCCAATAGCGCTGACAAACAAACCCCGATTCGTTTTCCGCTAGAGCGAAGATTCCCAGTGGAATTGAGACCTTATGAACCAGTCTTGCCTGGTCAACTTAATTTGTCTGAAGAAAATAAATTTACTTTACCCTTTGCCTTTCCGACACTTTACCAAATTACCGAAAGTTGGTTGTATTCTGCAGAGGAACGTGCAATCCATGGATACAGTAATCACGGCTCCGTAGATTTTGCTGTTCCTCGTGGTACACCTATTTATGCCGCCGCTGATGGTTACGCCGTAGCTTCAACTCATCTCTCACCATTGTCTCGCAGTTATAATAATACGCAACCTGTAGGCTTTGGCTTAGGGGAGTTTGTCCAGATTTGGCATCCAGAACAAGGTGTTTACACTTCCTATAGTCACATGGGAGATCAAGCTGACACTATACCTTACTTCGAACCTTCTTGTAGTAATGGTTTCTGTGATCCAAAAGTTCTTTACAACTCAACAGATTATATCCAAAAAGTTGGCAAGTTTGTAACCCGCGGAGAATTAATAGGTTACGCAGGTGATAGCGGGTTGGCTTTAGGTGAGACTGAATTACCTCAATCAGGGCGTGTGCATCCATCATGGGACGAAGTCCACCTACATTTTGAGATTTATACCAGAAATGCTGACACCTATGGTAAAGCTCGTCGTTATGACCCCTATGGTATTTATGGACGACTGGACCAATATCCTGGTGCCCCTAATCAATACCATACTCTTTGGATGAAAGATGCTAATGGCTACACACTCTTCAGTAGATAATAAAATAACACCCCTCGATTGCTTGGGGTGTTATTTTATTTACTTTGAGTTTAGAAGGTTGCGGTATAGTTTTTGATACTCAATGGCTGTGTTGTCCCATGAGAAGTCTCCCTTAAGAGCATTTTGCACCACACGAATCCAAATTTCTGGGACATTGTATAAAGTTATAGCTTGAATAAGTTTTACAAAGAAACTCCACTTATCATCGCGTTCATGAAGGAAACCGTTACCAGTATGATGATGGGGGTCAAACTCTTCAACTGTTTCCGATAGGCCGCCTGTGTCAGAAACTATCGGAACACATCCGTATCGCAAGGCTTCCATAGCTACTATTCCCCCTGGTTCAAATCTGCTCGGGACCAGTAAAAGGTCTGCGCCAGCAAAGATTTTTCTTGGTAAAGTAAAATTACTTTGCATAATTGCTCCAATACGCGTTGGGTATTTTTCACACAACTTAATCAACTCTGCTGCGTAACTGTCATCTCCGCCACCTAAAAATATGAACTGCGACTTAGGCAGTATCTCAAGTTGTTGTAGTAAATGAAAGATTAATTCAACGCCTTTTTGAGCGTGGAGTCTGCCCACAAATGCTATTACTGGAATACGACTATCTACAGGTAGTTTATAATAGCGTTGTAAATCTGCTTTGTTAGCCTTGCGTTTGTCTAGGTGCTTGATATCAAAATTTGAAACTAAGTTTGGATCCGATGCAGGATTCATTTCCTCAGTATCAATACCATTGGCAATCCCAGAAAGTTTATATGCGAACTTTTTTAAATACCTCTCCAAACCTTCACCAAACTCTTTCTTTTGAACTTCTTTAGCATGGGTAGGGGAAACCGTATTAATTTGATCAGCATAAATAATTGCGCGCAACATCGAATTCTGCTTTTGCATTTTTGGATTACCAATCGCAAGTAATTCTTTTTGCCCGTTATCTGGCTTAGGGTCGTATTGGAAACGGTAATTAGCTTGATGTTTAAAGTTGTGAATAGTGTAAAGAACTTTTATTTTCTTTAAAGCTTTTGCATAACGAGGATGCTTTTTTATTAGTTCTACTAAATATCCAGTGTGCCAATCATGAGCATGGATAACATCTGGCATCCAACCACCAGATTCTTTTTGCTTTAGCAACCATTCCAAACAACCCATGCTTAATAAATAGAAGCGAATGTGTTCATCGGAATAACCGTAAACATTTGCTCGAAGTTCGTAGTACTCGCGGTTTTCTAAGAAGTAAGTCGGGGAGTAATAATCATCATCTCTGTACTTCACGTTACAGATTAGCTCTTTTGGAAATTTTGAATTTCGCGCGGCATCTGTTGGCACAGCTAAATTTTCCCATTTCATTTCCATGGGATATTTTTTTTCATCAATGACCCCATATTTGGGCATGAAGACACGAACATCGTGCCCCAATTTACCAACTGCTCTGGCTAAAAATGATACAGCTTGTGATAACCCACCAATTAATCCGTACGGTGCTTGTTCAGCGGCTACATAAAGTATTTTCATAGTTTGCGTGATTAATTGTCTTTGGAGATAATCGGGAAATACAGTTCTTTCAAGTACTGCATTAGCATCCGATTAGAGTTATAGTTGCTACCAACTTCCAGCATGGTTGCTTTCATTTTAGAAACCCATTGCTCAGGAACATCTTCGCTGTTTCTTTGGTAATAAAGTGGAATAATTTTTAGTTCTAAAATTTCATAAATATGTGTTGAAGAGTTTACTGGATCAATCCAAAAGCCTAGTTCGTCTAAATTAATTTCATCCGTCCAGCCATCGGATATAGCAAATTGCAGTAATCCGTTCATGCCAGCTTTCATGCCAGAGGTTCCACAGGCTTCTTGCCCTTTAATCGGAGTGTTTAACCAAACATCGCTACCCGCTGTAAGTAGGTGGGCAATTTCTAAATCATAATTTGGTATGAATACTATTTGTTTTTGTAAATCTTCACTTTTAATTATTTGTAAAATGTCAGTAATGATTTGCTTACCGGTTACGCTATTTGGGTGGGCCTTACCAGAAAAAATGATTTGTATTGGTGTGCTGGTGTTCTTGATTAACTTAACCAATCTTTGGACATCAGAAAAAATTAACTTAGGTTGTTTGTACTCTGTAAAGCGTCTTGCCCAAGTGAGAGTAAGGACTTCAGGTTTTAGTGAGACACCAGTTTTATTTAAAATGTAGGTAAATAAATCTTGCTTTAGTAATTTATGTACTTGCCAAATTTGCTCATCAGGAACTGAAACTTGGTTTTGCAAAAGTTTATCTAATTCTTCCCATGCAGGGTTTTGCCAAAAAGTTTTATTCACCCCGTTGGTGATTGGGATTAATTGATGTTCTGGCCAAGCATTTTTTGCATAAACTGAGTGAGCCATACTTACAGCACTAGTTTTGGTAGCTGCTGATAAAGCCAACATTGTCATAGAAAAAAGTCCTGGCTGATTTGGTACACTGCCCATTTTTAGCATCTCCTCAGGGTTGAGCCCGAGATGTTTAGTATAGCCTGATAAGAGTTCTGCAACTTCATCGTTATTAAATAGATCGTTGCCAGCTGGAATTAAGGTGTGATTAGTAAAAACAGTTTTACTACAAGCGTACTTTAATGCCTCATCAAAGTCGGCTTGGTTTTTCTTAATATATTGGTGAGCAATTTCAACTACCGCGAATGCAGAATGACCCTCATTTAAATGATACACAGATGGCTCGATACCAAGTTCTTCAAAAATTCTGACGCCGCCAATTCCTAAAATCATTTCTTGTTGAATACGCCATTGGGAATCAGTTGGATATAGATTAACTGTTAGTCTACGATCTAATTCGGAATTCTGCTCTACGTCGGTATCAAGTAAAAAAAGACGAACTGCTTTATGTTTGTATTCCCAAATTTGCGCGTAGATAATGCGATCAGCAATCGGTAACTTTATCAGTATCCGTTCATTGCTAGAATCAACTAATAGAACAAGCAAGGCGCTAGCTAATTCTAAGTACGCTGGTAGTTCTTTTTGAGCAGCCTGTTCTGTTATTACTTGTTCAAAAAAACCTTCTTTGTATAGTAGGCCAACACCAATTAATGGCACTTCAGAATCACCAGCTTCGCAAATAACATCACCAGCGAGTACTCCTAAACCACCAGAGAAAATTGGCAAGTTGTCGTAGAGAGCGAATTCGGCACAAAAATAGGCGATAGGGTGATCATTGAGAACTTTAAATTCTGGTTGTTCTTCAAGGAGTTGTGAAAAGCTTTGCATGGGTTGAAATTTAAAATCTGATAACAAAATAAACAGAAGTTATCTGTAACTTCTTTATTATAACAAATATCCTTTGTTTATGCGATGTTAAGCTTTAATTTAAATTATTTAAAAACCTCTCTCTAAAATTTTAGAGAGAGGTTAAAATTTAGAATTTACCCCACTTGAAGTCGTTGAAGTCCCGTTTGAAAGGAATGCGTTTCGGTCCTTTTTTCGGATAAGGCTTGCGATCTGTATCTGTTCGGCTGGAACTATTTGGACTAGTGCTTCGGGCAGTAGTAGTGGGTCTATTACTACTGTATCTAGATGGTGCACTTCTTTGACCAGAAGGTCTGGATGGTGGTCGTGACGAAGTTCTTGCGTCTGGGTGCGGGTTACTACGGGAGTAACGAGCGGAAGAGCTTCCAGATGGATTAGTTCGTGCGCTACTAGGCGGCCTGCTGGCAGTTCGTGGTCTTGGAGCATCATCGGAAGCTTTGCTTCCTGAAGAAGCGACAGGGCTTTTAGAAACTGGAAGAGTTTTTCTGATTAGACGTTCAATAGTTTGTACATCACGACGTTGGTCGTGTGTAGCAAAAGAAATCGCGTGGCCAGTCATTGAGGCTCGACCTGTTCGACCAATACGGTGAACGTAATCTTCAGCGTTGTCTGGTAAGTCGTAGTTAACAACCAACTGAATACCAGCTACATCGATACCGCGAGCAGCAATGTCGGTCGCCACCATCACTCTGTATTTGCCCAATTTAAAGCCGTTCAAAGCTTCTAATCTTTGGTTAAGTGATTTATTTGAGTGAATTTCTGTTGCAGTTTCGCCAAATTCTCTAACGCTAGTGGCGATTTTTCGTGCGCCATGCTTGGTTCGGCTAAATACTAAAATACTGCCTTTATACTGACCTAGAATGCTTTTTAGTAAATCATTCTTTTCGCCACGGTTTACAAAGAAAATTTCTTGAGTGACAGATTTTACAGCAGAACCTGCTGGAGCAACTTCCACACGAAGAGGCATCGACATGTAAGAGTTAGCAATGCTAACTATTGCTTCCGGCATAGTTGCTGAAAACAACATAGTTTGTTTGTCTCTTGGCAAGGCTTCTAAAACTTTTTTAATCTGTGGTAGAAAACCCATATCAAGCATACGGTCAGCTTCATCTAAAACCAATACTGAAGTATTAGAAAGATTAACTTTCTTGTTTTCGATATGATCGATTAATCGACCAGGTGTGGCGATTATAATGTGTGGACGAGTCCCAAGTGCGCGGATTTGTTTTCCCATCGGTTCGCCACCAATTAAAATAGCGGTTTTCAAACCAAGGGTACCACCAATTTTTTTTAGTGAATCGTTAACTTGTAAAGCAAGTTCGCGTGTCGGTAGGATTACTAACCCTAAACCCTTGCCACCACTTTGTGCTAGGCGTTGTATCATCGGAATACCAAAAGCCAAAGTTTTACCTGTGCCTGTCTGTGCGATGCCGATTAAATCCTTCCCAGTGATAGCTTGGGGGATTGATTGTTGTTGAATTGGAGTCGGTGTTGTAAATTTTTGTTTATCTAAAATTTCCAAAAGCTTTGGGGCAATGCCTAAATTGCCGAAGCTCGAACTCATGTTTGTGTTGTTCATTACCTTATTCTAACAGAAAACAACTTTAATTGCGAGAGGTATTTTAAAACCACACTTGCGTGTGGTTTAGTGTTTATGGATGACGCTTAACATGTTTAGTGAAGTAATCTAGGTTGGCATCAGTTTTTTTATTTGGATTGAAAATCTTCAAAGGATCAAAGATGTTTTTCACTTCTTGGAATAGCTTAAATACTTGGTCGCCAAACATATGTTGCAAGAATGGCCCACGCACCAAGCCATCGTTATGCTCTGCCGTCATTGAACCATTGTATTTGAGCACTAGATTAAAGACTTCATCGCTCATTTTGATGATATCTTGACGATTTTTTTCAATAGAAACGTCGACTAGGGGAATGATGTGGAAATTGGCATCTCCAGCATGGCCCGCAATTGTGTAAACA
Source organism: Candidatus Doudnaibacteriota bacterium (assembly GCA_038257015.1). GTDB lineage: Bacteria > Patescibacteriota > Doudnabacteria > UBA920 > UBA920 > UBA920. Next base: position 8,449 of record JBBSJS010000002.1, read on the forward strand.
AATTCTGGGTATTTAGACAATATCGCATCTAGTTCAGGCATAAAATCTGGCAACTGATTCGGGTGTACAACAATGTCTTCGATGAAAGGCGCAGAAATCTTGCGCACATTATGCAAACGAAGCAGGTTGTAACTTTCACGACGAATCGCCCAATACTTTTCAGCTTCTTCTTTGCTTGAAGCAATGCGCGCTGCAAGTTTGTATTCGTCTTTGATGATGTGGTAAGTTTGCTCGGCGCGTTTGTCCACCTCAATCTGATCATCTCCTGTAAACTCAGCTAGTAACACAACAGCGGGAAGTCCATGAGTTATGCTCATAAACAGCTCTGGTATAAAGTTCCAAAATAGTTTTAACCGATTGCCTTTCATTTTCTTTAGCATTTCCGGTAAATATTTTAGAGCCATTTTCATAGTGTGTTGGTCGAAAATTTCAAAACTTTCTGGTTTCAACTTACTTACATTAGAAACCACTTCGCCAATTTGTTTTAAATCTTTTAAAAAGAACACCACTAATTTGCTGTATCGTTGTATAGGTACTAAGCGCCATTTTATCTTAGTAATCACACCAAGAGTTCCTTGCGAGCCTACAAACAGTTTGGTTAAATCAAAAGTTTTTCCATCCCAAACATCCCACAAATAGTACCCGGCAGAGTTTTTTGAAGTGGTTGGTTTGGCTTGTTGAAGAAGGCGATAGTTATCTTTAATGAGATTAAAGATTTTGTTGTAGAATTCACCTTCAAAATTATTTTGGTTGAGCTTGGCTTTTAGCTCAGCTTCATTCAACGGCTTGATGGTGTATAAATTTCCGTCAGCTAAAACGACTTGCAGTTCTTCTACGAAGTTAATCACTTGACCATATGAAAAAGTTTTTTCCCCACCAGCATTGTTACCAACCATGCCACCAACAGCACACCACGCTTTTGAAACAGGATAAGCGGGCATAATGCGATTACGAGCTAGAAGGGGAACTTCAAAATCACGGAAATATACTCCAGGTTCGGTCCAGGCAGACTCGTCGGTAATCTCACTAATTTTATTAAGGTGCTTACTTACATCTATAATAATAGAGTCATTGATGCTGCCACCAGTCATGTCAGTGCCACCGGCGCGTGGGGTAATAGAGATTTCTGGATTGGAAGTTTTCTGTTCTGATACAAACTTCACTAAAGTTTTCACATCTTCGACATCAGCAGGAGAGACCACTGCACTTGGAGTAATTTGAAAAATACTTGCATCCTTGCTGTATTTTTCTAAATCTTCAGAATGGGTTGTAATTTCACCTTTGAATTTTTGTTTCAGTAGATTGAGATCCATAAAGTAATTATATCATAGAGTGAGTATTCCACGTGTAGATTGACAAAATGTCAAATTGAAAGTATAATAAATTCAAGAAATCAAATGATACTTTAGGTCAGGGAAGTATTTTTTTATTATAAGCCACATTCACACCTTCGTACCGGCAGTCAGGCTTGGGCCGTGCATCGCGAGGTTAAGCGTGAATGTGAGAGGAGAAACTTGCTGGAATTCTGAGTGTTTCCGTTTTACGAAAACATGAAGTGTGGAAGCAAGTTTGGACAATATGGTCGCTAAACGCAAGAAAAAATTTACAGATTTAGAGGAGTTAGCATCACAGTTCACTAATTGGATTGGCTCACCTTTATCCATTGTTGTTCACACTATTGTTTTTATAGTGTCTTTCGGATTTGTTTGGTTGGGTGTACCATTAAATACTGTCTTACTTGTTCTAACTACAGCGGTTTCTCTCGAAGCAATCTACTTAGCGTTATTTATTCAAATGACTGTGAACCGCAATACACAAAGTTTAGCTGAAGTTGAAGAAGATTTGGAAGAAATTCAAGAAGATGTCGAAGGTATTGAAAAAGATATTGATGAAATTCAAGAAGATGTCGAAGGTATTGAAAAAGATATTGATGAAATGGAGAAAGATTTTGATAAATGGGATGAAGAAGAAGAGCAGGATGATTTACACGATGCCGCGACAATGAAAACTTTGGACCAACTACAAAAAGATATCGGCCAGTTAATGGTTGATATTCAAGCTTTGAAACAACAAAAGAAAGAATAAGAAAAAGCCAAGCAGTATTGCTCGGCTTTTTTATTCGGTGTGGGCGTGGAAAAATTATTCTAATTTCGTGATTAAAGTCACAAAACCAATATGAGTAAGACCTTCTGGTTTGGTCTTTAAGATACCCATAAATTTTCCTTCTAGATCGTAAATGCATCCACCGGAGAGACCAAAGTCAGCGTATTGTCCGCTCAACTTAAGGTCTGTATGTCCGTGCTGAGAGTTTTTTTCGATTTGAATTATCTTAGCAGGATTATACGGATTGTTGATTACACCAGGCGAGCCAGAGATATAGACATCTTGACCGATAAAAGGTGTAATAGACGTAAACTCGATTTTACTCAAATCGATTTTATGTTCTGGTTCTGTCATTAACAAAGCGTAGTCCGATAAGGTTTTGCTATGCTTGTGACCAATTACTTTTTTACCATTAGCAGTAATTGCCAGTGTTCCCGTAAGCATTGAGTCTAAAATGGCATGACCAACGACATGACGAGCGGTAATAGTTAGTCCTGGAACTAATTCACAACCAGAGCCTTGATTGCCGTATTCATCAGCAACTGGCACTGAACGATCGCGTATTTTCTTTGCAAGTTCTTGAGTTGGTGGTTCTGTCCACGGCTTAACTCCATAATTGTCTTTCAGCAATTTAAAGGAGTTAATGTTGCCATACGTAAACAGTAGCGCGACCACAAACAGAGATCCAATCAAACACTTTATAAAAAACAACTTCAGATCTTTCCACATACAACATATTCCTCCTTTGTTGAAATTTCGTAGTCTTGAATTTAGTGTAGCAGAATAATCTAGATAAATAAAAAAACTGACACTGTGTGTCAGTTTTTTCTAGTTACTTGCAATTTGTTGTCGCCAAAGTGCAGAGTAAAGTCCGTTTTGCCTGAGCAAGTCGTCATGCGTGCCTTGTTCAACTAATTCACCTTTTTCCAAAACGTAAATTGTATCAGCATGCATTACTGTAGAAAGGCGATGGGCGATTAAGATTCTAATTAATTCTGGATGCAACTTCTCAACATCTTTAATAGTTTTTGTAATCTGTTCTTCTGTAATAGAGTCTAGGCTTGAAGTGGCTTCGTCAAAAATTAAAATATCAGGTTGTCGTAGTAGGGCACGAGCAATTGCCAAGCGTTGTTTTTCACCACCTGAAAGTTTCAAGCCACCCTCACCAATTTTTGTATCTAAACCTTGCTCTCCACGATCAAGTAGGGTTTCTGCGCTGGCAGATTTTAGTGACTGGATAATTTCTGAATCGGTAGCATTTGGCCTAACAAATAAAAGATTCTCTCGAATTGTACCAGCAAATAGTTGAGTTTCTTGAGCGACTAAACCAATGCGGTTACGCAATGCAACAAAGTCAATTTTTTCACCAGGAACATTATTAAACATAACTTTGCCAGAAGTAGGTTGATATAAACCAACTATTAACTTAATAGTTGTGGATTTACCACTACCGCTAGGACCAACGAACGCAACGGTTTTTCCAGCTTCGATTTTTAAGGAAACTTTTTGTAATGCGTCAGTATTTGCACTTTCGTAGCTAAAAGAAACTTTTTCAAATTCAATAGAGTTAATATCCTTAACAGCTACTGGATTTTCTGGTTGTTTCTCTTTTTCTTTGGCTAGAATTTCATCAAGTTTTTCTAAACTAGCCTTAGTTTCTTGGTAAGAAGTGGAAACATCACCAAGCATAGTAAGGGGTTGGAAAATAAAGAAGGAGTAAAACATTAAACTGAAGAATTGACCCAAGGTAATATCTTCTCTAAACACTAACCATAGCATCAACATCAATAGTGCCATGCGTAAGCCATTGATTACAGTGCCTTGGATAAAACTGTAAGTACGAATCATGCGCACTTTTTTTAGTTCTAGTGCAAGAATTTTTTCATTGGTCTCGTTCAGTCGGTTTATTTCTTGACCCTCTAGCCCTAAGCTTTTTACTAGTTCAACATTGCGCAACGTTTCTGTTGTGCTACCAGCAAGTGCTTGAGTCTCAGTGACAATTTCAGTTTGTGCGTGTTTGATTTTTCTTGTAATCCAAAAAGTAATGAATCCCAAAAGGGGAATCATTGTTGCGTAGACCGCACCAATACTCCAGTGCGCGAAGAAAGCGTAAATAAGTACAAAAATAATTCCAACTAACGACAGAAATAAAATATTGATTGTAAGTTGGATAAGCTTTTGGCTGTCGTTGCGAGCGGCCTGAAGCTTGGATAAAAACTCTCCAGAGCGCTGGTCTTCGAACACTGAATATGGCAGGGAGAATGAGTGTGTCACACTGTCGTTGTAGAGTTTTGCACCAAGTCGTTGAGTGATTACACTTGTGTAGTAGTCTTGGAAGTTCTTCGCAACGCGGGAAACGAACGCCACGCCCATTGTTGCCAATAGTAAAAGACCTACGCCAGACAAAAATTCATTTGCTGTAAGTTCCTTAAACCGGTTGGCATATTTATCAATAATGATTCCGAAAATGTAAGGATCCAAAAGTGAAAATATTTGGTTGATTGCTGCTAGAATCAACGCGCCTGCTAGTAATCCTTTATAGTTTTTAAGATAATCCCAGAGTAGTCTCATTTATTTTGATACAATAATTATTTCTTTATCACCGATGTCGACCAACTTTGTTGCATGACTGTAATTGCCAGTCGCAGATTCAAGTGTATCGTAGCTGTAGTTATAGTTGGCACCGTTGCGAGTACCAGGGTCGTTGGTTATGAACCCTTGTTCATCCCACCCAATTACCACAAGCATGTGGTACAAAGGCCCTGGTGCTGTGAAGTTTGGATTGCCAAGATATTGGCCTTGAGCCGGAACGATTACTAACTTGTTCTCCATTAACGCGCGTTTGATAGTTTCTTCATCGTAAGCTTCAATTTCAGTTTCAAGACCATAAACTTCTTCCGCCATCCTGGCAGTTTCTGGTGTAGTGATGCTTAAGTAGTATCCGTAATTTGTTTGTTGAAATTCTGTGAGCTTGGTAATTTCTCTCTCCACAAGCTGAGGTGGTAGGGAAGTGGTATCGTTGAAATATGCCCAAGTCATAATCACGCTTGCTTCCTCGCAAGCTTCGTTGTGCAGTTCATCCCAATTTCCAGTAGGTGCTTGAGCTGTAAATGCAACATCAAGTTCAAACTCGTCGGGGATGGGGGTTTTTACCGCTGGAGTTTGAGAAGGGGTTTGTGGTGCTTGAGTTTGAGTGGACGCCGGTGGTTTGTTGGTGTTACTTAAAATGTTGTCTTCATCACCACTTCGGGAAAACCAAAGAAACAAAGCACCAACTACGAGCGCTATGAAAAACAGTATTGCAAAGATTGGTGTCTTTTTTTTGTCCTTGGGAAGGTGTGCCATTAGATAATATCTTTTTTCTTAATTTCAATATATTCACCAATTGGGATATCGGCGAGCTTTAATTTGTTAATTCTAACGCGTTTAAGATTTTTAACACCCAATCCTACTGTGTTGAACATGCGACGAATTTGTCGCTTCTTACCTTCATGGACCGTGATGTAGATTTTCCCAGAACGTTGTTTTACTTCAGCCGGATAAGTTAATCCTGTAGGAAGTTCTACGCCTTCACGCAGGCGTTCTAGTTGAGTTGGCTTTGGTTCGATGTCGGTTATAACTTCATACTCTTTGTCATGTTCAAATTTTGGATGTGAAAGCTCCTGAGTTAAATCACCATCGTTGGTAAGAAGGAGAAGTCCTTCTGTGTCATAATCCAGTCTTCCAACATTATGAACTTTAGTGCGAATGTTTTCTGGTAAAAGTGAAAAGACAGTTTTACGACCGCGCGGGTCGCGCTTACTTACTACAACACCTTTTGGCTTATTAAGTGCGATGTAGATTTTTTGAATTTTTGATGCACCTGGTTTGTTTACAATCTTACCGTAGACTTTGATTTCATCTGTGGTAGGGTCGGCTTTGTCTCCAAGTTTAGCTCGTCGGCCATTGATAGAAACTTGGCCAGACACAATAAACTCCTCAGCCTTACGGCGAGAAGATACACCTAATTCACTTAATACTTTTTGGACTCGTTCTTGCATAGAATTACATTATACTTAATATGACTTGAAATATCCAGTGAAATGTGATACAATTTAGCAGTTATTTAGCACCCGTAGCTCAGATGGCCATCGCCGCAGGCGAGAACCATAATAGCTGATAACTACGAAGTGCAGACATGAAACTTTGGCTGTGCCAAAGTTGAGGGAGTATTTCCATAACAACAACATGCACCCGTAGCTCAGATGGATAGAGCGTTCGCTTGCGGAGCGAGAGGTCATAGGTTCGAATCCTGTCGGGTGCACCACAAAGACCGCGTAAGCGGTTTTTGTTATAATACCAGAGCACAGAACGCAAGTGCTACAATCGGCCTCGTAGCTCAGTTGGATAGAGCAGGGGACTTCTAAGCCCAAGGTCACTGGTTCGATCCCAGTCGAGGCCACCATCAAAAAGACAAGCATATGCTTGTCTTTTTGATTACGAAACTTTTACTCATCAGTGTTATAATTACACAAAGAATCAATATTGTTTTTATGGCATCAATTTGGGTAAAAAATATTAGCTTGCGTCACTTATTGGATTTGTTCTTTGCTTCGGCTGTTGCTGCTGTTTTAGTGACTCGAGTTTTTTTAGCGATTAGTGGCTATCCGTCCATTGGTGGTGATAGTCTTCACATTGCTCATGTATTATGGGGAGGTTTCTTTATGTTAGCTGCCAACATTCTCTTGTTATCATTTTTAGGTAATCGGGTTAGAAACCTAGCAGCCGTTATTGGTGGAATTGGATTTGGGTTATTTATAGATGAAGTAGGGAAGTTTATCACTCGCGATAACAATTACTTTTTCCAGCCTAGTATCATGATTATCTATTTGGTTTTTGTAGGACTGTATTTTATTTTCCGAGAACTAGAAGAGCGCTCAAGTGTGTCTGAGTCAGACAAAGTGGTAAACGCAATCGGTTTGGCACAAGACTATTATTTAGAAGACTTTGATTTTGGAGAGCAGAAGCATTTAAAAGATTTATTGCAAGAAATCTCACCGCAGAACCCATTACACCCTGCATTGCTTGAGCTGGCAAACAAAAAAGATCTTAGATCGGTTAACGGGAGACTGTACTTGATTCAGCGGTTCGCTGGTAGACAATTTTTAAAACTGATTAATCATCCGTGGTTTGTTCAAATTACAGTTTTTCTATTTTTCGTGCAGGCTATATTAATTAGCTTATCCTTGTCAGCCTTCAAGCCTCAAGCTTTTTTAAGTTTAAGTGAAACAATTATTTTGGTATTTGGCTTCATGAGTGCAGCGATTGCTTCAATCTATTTTTTCTGGGGATTATTGAAATACCGCCGTAATATCACTACCGCTTACCGTTATTTCTATCGCTCGAACTTGTTGTTGGTACTAATCACTCAACCTTTCATTTTTTACATCGCAACATTTGTACCTCTAATCGCTTTAGCAATCAACCTAACTAGCTTGTTCTGCCTACGCTATATTATAGATAAGCAGCTTCATTTAGTTGGAAAGGAACCCAGGTAAGAAGTTAATACCGCTTGCACTTGTTGAGTATCCTTAGTTTCGTACAGGTCAGCGCGAAGTTCTGCTGCGCCATCAAAACCATTAATGTAAGCTTTAAAGTGTCGCTTCATTACATCAAAAGGTTTGGTGCTGGTTTGAATAAAAATTTCATCATACATTAAAACATGTTCAAGTAAGGCTTGAATTTTTTCTTTATCTGAAGGGGAGTGGTTGTCTTTGTTGAACAACCACGGATTGCCAAAAATTCCACGACCAATCATTACTCCGTCACATCCAGAAGTCTCAGCTTTTTCTCGAGCTTCATCTAAAGTAGCGACATCGCCGTTACCAATAATAAGAGGTTTGGTTTCTGGGGTTGTTTGTTCTGTTATAAACTTCACGATTTCTGGCATTAATTCCCAGTGAGCGGGAACCTTAGACATTTCTTTTCGAGTGCGTAAATGCACGGCAACAGCGGCTGGTTGCGCCTCTAATAAAGTACTAATCCACTCATGCCAATCTACTATCGTGTCGCCAATACGAATTTTTATGGAAGTTGCAATATTGGGCGCGCCTTCCTGACAAGCTTGAATTATTTCTTTGGCCAGTTCTGGGGTGCGAAACAAAGCAGCGCATGAACCACCTTTGATAATATTTTTATCTGGACAACCCATATTTATATCGATGCCATCAAAGCCAAGTTCTTGCACAAGTTGAGCAGTCTTAAAAAAGTTTTCAGGCTTGGTGCCAAACACTTGTGCCACAATCGGATGCTCTTCTTCTGAAAATAATAAATGATGCATCAACTTTTTTTGAGCAACACTAGTTAGGCCGTCGGTAGAAGTAAACTCTGTATAAAAAACATCGGGCTTGCCGTACTTAGCAATAATTTTTCTGAAAGCCGCATCAGTTACATCATACATCGGCGCTAACGCAAAAAATGGTTGCGGTAAATTGTTCCAAAATCCTTTAGTCATAGGATAAATTATAGCGTCTGTAAGGTAATTTATCAATGAACAGCTATTGACTTAATAGCGCAAATTCACTATACTTATGCCAGTATTTTACATCTATAGTTGGGGGAAACAATATGTCAAAGCCGTATCCAGGCACTTGGATAATTATTGAAGGTGGTGATGGCTATGGTAAGACAGAACAAGAACGGAAACTCAAACAGTCGTTATTGTCTCTAGAATATCCCGTAGTCGAAGAGCCGGTTCGTGAACCAGGTGGAACTGTCGTTGGTGAACAAGTTCGTGAATTTTTGGTAAAACCAGAATTTAGCGAATACATCAGCCCAGTGAGTCAAGTTCTTGGTCATAACTTCGCTCGTTCAGTTTTAATTCATTCTCGAATTTCTAAACTATTAGAAGCGGGGAAAATCATTATTTCTGATCGCAGTTGGATAAGCACCATTGCTTATCAAGGCTTTGCTGAGAAAGCGAACTTACCAGCTGTGATTTCAATTTGTGAATTTGCGTTGTCAGGTTATATGCCGACACACATTTTTATTTTAGATGTTTCAGTCGAAGAAGCTCGGCATCGCTTAAAACAGCGAGGTGAAGTATTAAGTTTTTACGACGAGAAGCCAGTTGAATTTCATCAGAAAGTTCACGAAGGTTATCATTGGGCGGCAAAACGATACAAAGACATCGTGACGGTCGTCGATGGGGAAAAGTTAATCGATGAAGTTGCAGCCGAAATCTTAGCTCGCACTTTGAAGATTATTGAATTGTAATCACTGCTTGCTCAGTGAGATTCTTATACAGGTTTGAAGTTTCCACTTTGAACCTGTTTTTTTATAAAAAAGCAGACTAATTTCTTAGTCTGCAACAGAACTTTCTGTGTCTGTAAATTAGTTGTATCGGATGAAAAACCCGGTACCGAACCCATTTCGGATGTGAATTGGTCTTGACGACCAAGGTTTTAAGTAACCAATTTTTGGCCCGAAACAAATTCTTCCTACTTGAAAGCCCACTTCAAACTCAGTGTTAAGTAGAGTTCTTCTGTTTGGTTGAATACTGCCTGTATCGTAAATAAATTCGGTGCGATTACTTACAAATAGTTGTTCGCTTTTCCATTTTGACTCAACACCGCCAGTCCACGCTACACCTTTGGTCACTTTGTCGTAACTATAACGCCGGCCAAAGTTGTCGATTGGAAAGTAGAAATCCATTCGCATAAATGGCTCAATTCCTATTTTCTCACCACCGAAATGTTTAGCGATTTTTCCACCGACTCTTCCGTAATTGAAATGTCGAGAGTATCCAACCTCAGCATCTGCTGTGACTTGGAAATTGTCCAAATCTCTCGATGTGCCAACAGCAAACCCGTAAAAGTATTCTGTTTGATCACGCTTCATCGGTTTACCTAACTTGGTTTGAAGCCAAGTGGTCTGCTTACCAGAAATGTTTACAAAACGAAAAGCTGTATTAGCACTAGAAGATTCCAGTAGCTCAACACCGTTTGGTGTGGTCACTTCAGAAGTAAAACTTATTTCCGCCGATGGCCGCCATGAACGCTTTTGTTTGCGCTTTTCTTGTTCAATATCTTTCATGACAGTCATCTGTGATGGTTCTCCCTGCGAGAACGCTCCAATGTACAATGCAAACACAACAGCCAAAATCCATATCAACTTTTTCACAATCTTTTCCTCCTGTGTGATTTGTCTACGAATTCAGAAACTAGAGTTCATTATATCTGAACTTTAGTTTTGTTCAAGGAAGTTGACCTTTCTCTTGTAAATCTCTATTATTGACCCATAGATTGAATATTTCAGTCCATAGGAGGAACGATATGAATGCTTTTAGTGAAGTCTTTGGTAGCTTAGAAAGCGCAAAAGAGTTAGGTAAAATTGATTTTTATTCTGCAGGGATCAGTCAGTTTATAATCCCTGACCCAACTGTAAATTTACTAGGTGGTAATCAGTGGATTGATTGGATTATGTATCCTACAGAAACAATTTTCGATTCAATGAAACTGAACCAAATTCTGTTTGATGTTTGTCCAATTCAGTTTATGCCGTCAGCTGTTAAGCAGTTTGAGGATCGCGGATTCCGTATGGACTTCGGTTATATCAAATGCTTTCAAAAGCTGGGTCAAGCCAAACATACAATGACGACTGAGTTCGAAATTGACGATGAAGCAGGCTTGATTGATAAAATTAACCATGTTTACAGGTCATCTACCACCGAACTTAACCGACGCGTTATGGTTTATTTATTGCCAAATAAGGAAATCGCGGAGATTTTGTATCCCCGTGACGACAATTATGATGACTTGCAAGAAATTCCAGTAGGTCTGTCGCGGATTGGCATTGATGGTCAACTTTACACAAAGTTCAAAACAAATGGTAAACCACAACCTGAGCGACTAAAGTTTCTTGCGCGCGTCAAGAATATCATTTCCAAGGCTGCGTAGAATACTTTTCGTTCTAAATACTGGCGCGCTTTTATTAGCGCGCTATTTTTTATTATGGAACTTTCTATGAACATCACGTAATTGTTTGTTTGTCACATGAGTATAAATTTGCGTTGTGGTAATTGATGCGTGACCAAGTAAGGTTTGAACACTACGAATATCAGCTCCATTTTGTAGCAAGTCTGTTGCAAATGAATGTCTGAACGTGTGAGGTGTCACTTTGTGCAAAATTCCTGCAAAACCTGCGTACTTTTTCACCATTCGCTGCACGCTTCTTGGTGTTAATCCTGCGATATCCCGGTTATTACCGCCAATGGCTTCAATCTGCTTGGTTACTGAATTACCGACTTGAGAATGACTTACAAACAAAGCTGGATTATTGTCGGTGCGTTTTTTTAAGTATTCTCTAATGCATTTAACAGCTTCATCGGACAAGAAAACCAAACGTAATTTGTCTCCTTTACCACGTACAGTAAATTCGCCGCGTTCCAAATTAAGTTGCTTGATGTTTAATTGTACTAGTTCTGAAATACGCACACCGCTGGAAAATAATATGGTTAAAATTGTTCTGTCACGAAGTCTCATGATTTCTGATTCTTCATGCTTTAACGCTTCCATGATTCGCTCAATTTCTTCGTTAGCTAAAATTTCTACTTCGCGCGACGGTGGTTTGGCAAGCTCAATTTTTTCCGCTGATAAAGTTTCAACATCGCGCTTGGCTAAATATTTCAAAAAAGCCCGCACAGCGATTACATGATAGTTTTGAGTGGAAAGTTTTAAAGTTCGGCCAGTGCGTTCATCGCTCAGGCGGTTCAAGTACAAACGATAGGAGCGGACGGTTTCTAAGGTGATTTGCTCAGGCTTTAATATGTCATTATTTTTGCAAAATTGAGCAAAACGTGAGAGGTAATGGTGATAATTTCGAATAGTGAGAGGACTCTTATTTTTTTCAATTTCACAGTATTCGAGGAACTCGCGAACAAATTTATCGATACGGGAATCTTTTGAAGACATAATTTTTTTCTTATTTTTATTTCAATTGCACCTAGATTTACCAGGAAAGGTAAGTATTAATTTAATAATACTCCCGCGCCGTAAAATATTCAATTGTGCGACATGGCAATTTCGCTTGGTTTTGTTATAATTAAGGCAGATTATTTTCTTCAAACTGTGTATAACAATTTCGAAAATTCTCCAGTTCCATCCGAGAATGAGGATGAAGAAACTCCTCACTTCTCCGAAGTCGAACTAGAGCAAATTAAAACTGAGTTTGCCAAACCTTTTTCAGACGAAGAGGTTGATTCTGTTTGGAAAAGTTTATCACAGCTAAGACCTTCTGCTTATCCGCCGAAAAAGGAGTTGCTTCATCGTGATTTAGGCGGACTAGATTACAAAATATACGCGACTCATTTTGGCGAGACTCGCTGTTTAATTTTCCAGTTACTCACTGAAGATCATCAGAAACCTGCGGAAATTATTTTTGAGCAAGATATTTATAACAAGCCAGGTGTTTGGGAGATGCCGCATCGCATTGTCCGAACCGGTGAATTAGGGATTAGCGGAACAGATTTTCTTCAAAAAGCTGAAGAATATCTACAAGAGTTAAAAGAAAAAAAGTTTGATAAAGTTGATTCTATAGAAGTTGATAGTAGTCAGGCTAAAGTGATAAATTGGCTCATTAAAAATGGTTATGAGGTAGCAGATGAAGAAAGTAAACAAAAACTTGAAGACTACAAGAATAACCCAGAGGACTTTGAAGAAATCTTTATTGATAACGAAGACGGAGTTCCTGAAAAAGACTTATTTCTAATAAAGAAGAGTGAAATAGATTACCAAGCTTTAGAAAAATCGACAATAGGACAAGTTGATGGAATTAGAGAAATTCAGGTTAGCTTATACACTATGAAAACATTGTCTGGAATAGTTAGAATTCACTTACAAAAGACTTTTAAGTAGATTTGCTTTATTTAAGCTAATTTGATATAATCCACTTAGTTAATCAATTATTACGCAGTGGAATATACTGCCATTGACGTGCAGAGGTTTTAGCGATAAAACCGGAAAGAAAGTATATATGTTATCCAAGAAAGACAAAGAATCTATTATCAAAAAGTTCCAAACTCACAAAGGTGATACCGGAAGCCCTGAGGTTCAGGTGGCCGTGCTTACCAAAGAGATTGAAGAGGTAAGTGAACATTTGAAAATTCACCGTAAAGATAATCACTCCCGCCGTGGACTTCTTAAAATGGTAGGTAATCGTCGTCGTCTACTTCGTTATTTGAAGACTGAAGATGAAAAGCGCTACGAGAAATTGACTGATAAGTTGAAGTTGAAGCGCGACGTTAGCAATTAGTATTGTCTTGAAGCCTCATTTCAATTTTGAAACGAGGCTTCAATTAATATAAGAAACACAATTAAACACAATTGCAAGGACAGGTTCCAAGAGTAGAGTAAAAAAATATTTTTTTCTTCTACTTTTGGAAACTTATCGTACTTTGTGATTGTAAGAAGGTAAGAGTATGAAAAAATCACACTCAATCTCCGGCGATGTCGGAGGAGCAAACTGGCAATTTGAAAGCGGTAAACTTGCTGGTCAGGCCAATGGTGCAGTTATGGCTCGCTTAGGCGACACAGTTGTTTTGGCAACCGCAGTAATGAGTGGTAAACCTCGTGAAGGAATTAACTATTTTCCTTTGATGGTGGATTACGAAGAACGATTGTACGCTGCAGGAAAAATTAAAGGTAGTCGTTGGGTCAAACGCGAAGGTCGTCCGACTGATGAAGCAGTTCTTACTGGTCGTGTTATTGACCGTAGTCTTCGTCCAATGTTCCCTGATGGAATGCGCAACGATGTTCAAGTTGTTGTAATGGTTCTATCAATCGACGGTGAAAATGATCCAGACATGGTAGCGGTAAATGCCGCTTCTATGGCTCTTCATGTTTCCGATATTCCTTTTGATGGACCAGTGTCCGCAGTTCGTGTAGGACAAGTCGATGGTCAGTTCATTGCCAACCCAACAAATGAGCAGCGTGAAAGTTCAGATTTAGATTTGATTGTTTGCGGTACCGCTGACCACATTATTATGGTTGAAGCTGGAGCGAATTTGGTTCCTGAAGAAATAATCGCTGATGGTATTCGTTTTGCACAAAACCATTTGAAAACTTTGTCTGACATGCAAGACAATTTCCGAAAAGAAATTGGCTTAGAAAAGTCTGAAGATATTATTGTTATCAAAGCGCATCCAATGGTAGTAGAGAAAGTTCAACAAATTTTAACTCCCGAAAAAATTGAATCTGTAGTGTTCGTGAAAGATCATGTGGAGCGAGAACAGAATCGTAAGCACATGGCTAAGGAAGTGATGGAAAAAGTTGTTGCTGAACTTGAAGAAATCGATGGCGTGAGTGCAGTAAAAGATGCTGAACTTGCAATTGATACTATCGTCAAGAAATACATTCAAAAACAAATTTTAGAGAAAGAACGTCGTGTAGACGGTCGTAAACTAACTGAAACTCGCGAAATTACTGCCGAAGTTGGTATTTTACCTCGAACTCATGGTTCAGCTTTATTTAGTAGAGGAGATACTCAAGTCCTAACTATTGTTACTTTAGGTAGCAAGGGTGATGAACAAATGCTAGACGGCATGGAAGATCCAGGCGAAGGTCGCAGCAAACGCTATATTCACCATTACAACTTCCCAGGTTACTCAGTTGGTGAAGTTTCTCCAAACCGCGGCGCTGGCCGTCGTGAAATTGGTCACGGGGCTTTGGCTGAACGCGCAGTGGAAATTGTTTTGCCTCCACAAGAAGAATTCCCATACACAATGCGTTTGGTGTCAGAAACATTATCTTCCAACGGTTCAACTTCCATGGCTTCCACTTGTGGTTCTACATTGAGCTTGATGGATGCAGGTGTGCCAATTACCGACATTATCGGTGGAGTTGCTATGGGTTTGATTATGGATGAAAGCAATCCAAATAATTTCAAAGTATTAACTGACATCGCTGGTATCGAAGACTTTAATGGTCACATGGACTTTAAAGTTACTGGTTCTGAAAAAGGTGTGAGTGCTCTTCAATTAGATATTAAAGTGAAAGGCTTAACAGCTGATATTTTGGCACAAGCTTTGCAAGAAGCAAAACCTGCTCGTATGCACATTTTAGAGACCATGAAAGCAGCTTTGTCTGCGCCTCGTCCTGAACTATCTCAATACGCTCCACGTATTACTTCCTTCAAGATTAATCCTGAAAAAATTCGCGACGTTATCGGCTCTGGTGGTAAAACCATTAACGGTATCATTGCAGAATGTCCTGGTGTGAAAATTGACTTGGAAGATGATGGTTTGGTAATGATTACTTCAACTGATGCGGCAATGGCTGAAAAAGCTGCAAAAATTATTCAAGATATTACTCGCGAAATTCAAGCTGGTGAAATCTTTGAAGGTAAAGTTGTTCGTTTGATGGACTTCGGAGCTTTCGTAGAATTAGTTCCTGGCAAAGATGGTATGGTTCATGTCTCTCAACTTGCTAATTACCGTGTTGGCCGACCAGAAGATGTTGTGAAGATGGGCGACACTCTAAAAGTTCAAGTTATGGAAATTGATGACCAAGGACGTATTAACTTAACTCATAAGCCTTTTGCTCCAGAACCAACTCCAGACCAATTAGCTAGTTCTGGTGGCGGAATGGGCGGTGGCTCTAGTGCCAGTGGTGGCGATCGCGGACGCAGAAGTTTCGACTCAAAACCAAAGTTCGGCGGCGGCGATCGTGGTGGACATGGTGGCCCTCCTCGTAGCGGTGGGCACGGTGGCGGTGATCGTCACAGCGGCGGCCAAAGAGGTGGACATCCACAACGCGCCCCTCGTCCAAACGGCGCTAATAGATAATTTCAGTAGGTTACCTAGTAATAGGTAACCTTTTTAATGCTATAATTAGTTATAAACAATCTACTGAATGACAAAAGAAGTGATTATAAAAGCAAAAACAGCGGTTGACAAAATAGTATCTGAAGCTACTGCTGATTTGTATTTGGAATTAGAACAATTAGAGCTAGATATTCTACGGGAGAAAATAAATGAAGGAGAGTGATTTAATAGGGGATAAATTGAATTTGAATGATCATCAGTTTAATACAGAAAAGGAGTTACCGGTTGGACAATTTACCAAGAATGAGTCAGAAACTGCCGACGGCCCCGAGGTTCTAGTAGTCATGGAAAGCGAGTTGGAGTCAATACAAGCTGGTCTAGAGAAAAAAGCAGAAGCGGTTATTAAACTTGCCGAACAAAATTTTGCTACCAATCCAAGTAAGTTGCGGAAACTTTCTTTAATGGCTAAACAAATTGCCCTGCGCGGTTTTAAGGTAACCGCTGGAGCAGCTGTTTTGTTTGGAGCATTTGTTACGGCTGATAATAAGTTGACCAGGTGGGAGGTGTCAGCAGAAAAAGATCCTCAGACTTCACATCTTCAGTATAAGCACGAAGATTCTAAGACGACTCACATTATTAAGGTACTATCTGGTAAAGAGAAGTTTGATGAGCATGAGGAGCAACTACTAATCAAAGACATTTTGTGCGAAGATCATACGTTTCCGTTTTTGCAACAACAAGGTTTTTGGGAAGGAAGTAAGGATGATTTGCAAAATGCTTCCGAGCAACAGATTTCTGATATTTTAAAAAAACTACACGAGTTTCGACAAAAGGGAAGTATTTCAGAGTCAGCGGAAACAGTGGATGGCGAAGCATTGCAAGAGAATTTTTTGACGATCGAGCCTGGTGTGGAAGATGACTTAGTGTATGAATCGCTTTGGAAGCTTATGGAGGAGTGCGGGAATCCAAAAATTCGTATCGTTTCAAGCTCTGAATACTTAGTCAAAGGCTCATCTGGAACATATAATCCTATTTCTAATACTGTCTATGTTGAACCAACTGGTGATATTGTAAAAATCTTACTAGCGGAGTTGGCTCATGGTAAGCAATTTCATGAACGACCTTACTACTATAGTTTAATTGGGTTGAGGGATTTCATCAAAGCAGGTAGTAGTCCATTTTTGCTTAGAAATATGGATGAAGCCTATGGAGATTTATATACCACTCCTGGAAGTATTGAGTATGATGCACATACGGTTAAAGAAGAAGAGTTGAGTCAGGGGTTCTATTATGAGACTAAGGATGGACCAATCAATCAAAAAAGAGTAAAGGAGATCATGGACAAGAGGACAGCGGAACAAGCTGATGAAAGGCAGTAGTTACAATCCAAGTCGGATGTTCGTGATAAATACCGAGAGCTGATAATAAAGATGTGGAAAGACCGTGATACAAAGTTGAGAAAAACTTCTGATTTACAAAATCGGTTGGCTTTAATAAAAGTATATGATGAGCAGAATGAGCAGTTTAAAAAAAGCGAGATGCAAGAAATAAAAAACATTGACAAGTTATACCGTAAGAAAAAAGGAATTTTTAGCTCGGAAGACCTCGAACAGTAATATAATTTGTGCTAATAGCTGAATTTCATGATATATTTCGAAATTACAAAAAAAGATGAAGGTTCGCGCGCGCGAACTGGAATTATTCATACAGCTCATGGCGATGTACTCACACCGCAGTTTTTACCAATCGGCACTAAGGGCACAATCAAAACTGTCACTAGCGAAGAAATTAAGTTTTGGGGAGCGACTATGGTACTCGCTAATACTTATCATCTTTGGCAACGCCCAGGTGATGGATTGATTTATAAAGCGGGTGGTTTGCACAAGTTCATGAACTGGAAAGGTCCGATTTTTACAGACTCTGGCGGTTTTCAGGTTTTCTCTTTAGCGAAGTTTCGCAAAGTGATGGAAGCGGGTGTGTTATTTAGTTTCGATTTAGACGGTCGTCAAGAAATTTTGTCTCCAGAAAAATCTATTCAAATTCAAGCGAACCTCGGTAGTGATATTTGTTTAATCTTAGATGATTTTCCTGGTTTTCCATTTGAATATGAACGAAGCAAGGAATCGATTGAACTAACGGCGCGTTGGGCTGACCGAGCCGTGAAGGAACATAAGCGCATTGTGGAAGACGGCGACCCTGTTAACCCTGGTCAAAAATTGTGGGGGATTGTTCAAGGGGCAAGTTTTGAAGACCTGCGTAAGCTGTCAGCAGAAAGTATGGTGAATTTAGGTTTTGAAGGTTACGCGATTGGCGGAGTGGCTGTAGGCGAGCCTCATGAAGAAATGATGAAAGCAGTAAGTTATGCAATTCCTCATTTACCTGAAGCAGCGCCAAAGCATTTGCTCGGTGTTGGTACTCCTTTTGACATCATTCAAGCTGTCGGTCAGGGTTGTGATACTTTTGATTGTGTAATTCCAACTCGCGAGGCTCGTCATGGTCGCCTGTATATTTCATCTCGAAGCGAAGACGGTAAAGAGGGTTACGAAACTATTGATGTTCGTTTAGAAAAATACAAAGAAGATTTCACACCAATTGATCCTACTTGTAATTGTTACGCTTGCTTAAATCATACCAGAGCCTACGTGCGGCATTTATTAGCAAGTGAGGAGATTCTTGGCACGCGTTTGGCTACAATGCATAACTTGAGATTCTATTTAAACTTTATGGAGAAGATTCGATTGGCGATTGAGAACGACTACTTCGACGATATGTTAGAGAATTATCGCGATTTCACCCCGAAGAAACCATAATAAAACCAAAAATATTTTTTGTTTTTGAATTAAGCCAATTCCTATAAATTTGCCTCAAACTTTAATTTTTCTTGAACTCCGATTTGGTATACTGAAAAAAATGTAAGTTAAAGTATATGGAAATCAAAAAAGAGTTTGAAAAAATTCACAAAGAATTTGCCAAAATTCACAAGAAATTTGATAGATTCGCCACGAAAGATGACTTGAAAGCTTTTGCTACAAAAAGCGATCTCAACGCTCAAACACAAGAGCTTAAAGAATTTGCTTTAGAGCAAACTGAAAGTTTGGCGCGAATCATTGCAACTACAGTGGCAGAACCTCTAGAAAAACATCTTAAAGACATCTCTTTGGACGGCGATTTGAGTATGCGAGTTTTGCATTTGGAAAAAGATGTTCGTCAGATCAAAAAAACTATCGTTGGGAAATAGGCAATTAACTTTTTCCAGTAAAGTCTTATACTGATTTTCCAGCCAAACTTATAGTTGTAAGGAAATCAATGCAACTGGAGGAAGTAGTTCTGAAAAATAAAAGTTTTAGACTAGATTCTGGGTCAGGCAAACAGCATAAGTTCTGGTAGAGGAAAATTAAAGAGAGCTGTTAATCAAGTGGGCGGTGTCTATTATTACTAAAAGTTCTTGCTCCAGAAGGAATGTGGAGATATTCACAGTATTGTAACTGCGGAGAAAGCTAATGGACTTGAACAGGATTTAGTTAGCGTGCCTGGGGGAGGGGCGGACTAAAGCAGTCGTGTGGAATGAATTTTCTACGCGGTTTTTAATTTCATAGGGATTTTGGCAAAAATACTATGAATTTGGTATAATAAATAAAAGACGCTCTCAATTTCTTGATAATACTAAAGCTTATTAGTTATTTTTCTTAAACTCACTAATTATGGACTCTCCTCAAATCAAAACAATCACCTCATCACCCACTGGTCAACTGTCTCAAACACCACCACCTTTACAACCGAAAAAGAGATACGGTTTATTAATTGCCCTAACTTTATTGTTAATAGTTGGAGGCGCAGCCGTTGGTTGGTTTGGCCATCAGGAGTTCAATTCAACTGTGTTAGATTCTAATTTAACTACTCAACCATTAGTTGCTAAACCAAAGCCAGAAGTTATCTCAGAGAACCTCTATTATTTTGTGAACAGTTTTAAGAATGAACTTAATCGTGCGATGTTGTACCGAACATCAGTGGGTGGAACTGAGCCAGACCAACTCGTTGCCAGTTTAGATAGTTCTAATTTAGGAATTCTCGGATCTTATGCTGACCCAGATACTTATGTGGTTTACCGAGGTGAACCAAAGCTGGAAATTTTCGACGCTAAAACTGGTGAACTAGAATTGTTATTTGATATTCCGGTCGCATCCACTGTGCGTAAAGTTGCACTATCGTCAGATAAAAAATTACTCGCGTATAGTTTAACAACAGAAGGGGAGGACGCAAGTTCTGAAGTGATTTTATACAACCTAGAAACTAAAGAGCAAAAAGTTATTTTAGCAGCTACTCCTGTTGGTCTTTATCAGGGCTTCTCCATAGAAGGTTGGCGTAATACAGATAAGCAACTTGTGTTGAGCAACTTGGGTGGTGATGCCGGACAGACTTGGGGAGAAATTTCATTGCTGACTATTGAAGGTAGTGTCGTTGAAAAATTGGAAGTTGCGCGCGAAGCGCAAGCAATGGATTTCTTGCGCGGAAGCCTTAGTCCTAATGGTGACTTGTGGTTGTATCAACACTGCGAACAATCCACAGAACCAGCTGGTGATGGTTTCTTGCGAGGTTGTCCTGAAGGAACAGAACTACGCACATATAACATAGCTACTAAACAAATTAAAACGGTGTATCGCAACTTGCGTTACGAAGATAATACCGATAAAGCTATTTTGCGAACGGTTATGACCATGCTGTGGCAGGATGATAAAACTGTTGTTGTGGCAGTCCCTGGAACAGCTCTTCTATTGAGTGTAGACGGCAGTGCACAAGCACAAGAACTATTTAGTTATGATAGAACAAATCCGCAAAATTTCCAGAACTCGTATCTTCAACTTTCCCACGCGGATGAGAGTCATATATTTTACACTAGAAATGAGGATGCGTTTATCTATGACCGTAATTCAAAAAAGACCACTGGCTTGAATGTATCTTCTCGTGATGAATCTTTCTCTAGTTGGATTTTTTAGCCAACACTTAAACTTTAATTATTCTTTATGGCAAACTCAGATTTAATGGACAAAATTGTTTCTTTGGCGAAACGCCGTGGTTTTGTTTATCCTGGTTCAGAGATTTATGGCGGACTTTCTAACTCTTGGGATTACGGTCCTTTGGGTGTTGAATTAAAAAATAATATTAAGCAGCTTTGGTGGAAACGTTTTGTTCATGAACGCCGTGACATGGTTGGTATTGATGCTGCTTTAGTAATGAATCCAAAAGTTTGGGAAGCAAGTGGGCACGTTGCTACTTTTAGCGACCCTTTAATTGAAGACGCGGTTACTCACGAGCGATACAGATTAGATCATATGCTAGAAGAGGCAGGCTTAAATGTTACAGGCATGGATCTTGATGCAATGGCGCAAAAAGTTAAGGATTTAAATTTAAAAAGTCCAAAAGGTAATGCTTTGCTAGAGCCAAAGAAATTTAATTTAATGTTGAAGACTTTTTTGGGTCCTGCAGAAGAAGCTGCTAACCAGGCTTACTTCCGCCCAGAAACCGCACAAGCAATGTTTGTGCAGTTTAAAAATGTGCAAACTACATCACGCAAACAAATTCCTTTTGGTATTGCTCAAGTCGGCAAAGCTTTTCGTAACGAAATCACTCCAGGGAACTTTGTGTTTCGTACTCGCGAGTTTGAACAAATGGAAATTGAATATTTTATTCCCAAACCAGAAAGTGATTCTGACTGGAATAATTATTTTGAAGCTTGGCGCAAAACCATGATTTCTTGGATGGAAAATGATTTGCGGTTAGACATGAGCCATGTACATGAATTAGAAGTGCCGACAGAGGACCGCGCTCATTATTCCAAGCGCACAGTCGACTTTGAATATGAATTTCCATTCGGTACGAAAGAATTATATGGCTTAGCTTATCGTGGTGACTTTGATTTAAGAAATCACCAAGAAGCAAGCGGGGAGAGTTTGGAATATTTGGATCCCCAAACAAACGAAAAATACCTACCTCATGTGATTGAACCAACATGGGGTGTGGATCGTACTTTCTTAACTTTGCTTTGCGAGCATTATCGTGAGCAAGGTGAAGGGGATAGCAAGCGTGTTTGGTTATCATTGCCTGCAAAACTCGCTCCTTATAAAGTTGCAGTTTTCCCGTTATTGAAGAACAAGCCTGAGTTAGTTGCCAAAGCAGAAAGTATTTACAGTGAATTGCAAAAACACTTCAATGTTGCATGGGATGACCGTGGTAATGTAGGGAAGCGTTATTATAGTCAAGATGAAATCGGCACACCTTACTGTATCACAGTAGACTTTGATACCCTAGAAGACGATACTGTTACTATCCGTGATCGCGACACCGCAGAACAGATTCGTCTGCCAATAGCCGAGTTAGAAAATTATATTAACTCCAAATTATAAACTCGAATGAAATACTATAAGAAAATTTTGCCTAACGGCTTAACTGTTTTAGAAGTGCCAAGCATTGATGCAGAAAGTGTTGTCGTTGATTTTTTCGTACGCACAGGTTCACGAAGTGAAACTGCAAAAGAAAATGGTATTTCTCATTTTTTAGAACATTTTTTGTTTAAAGGCACAAAAAAATTCCCAACCGCAATGGCAATCACCGAGCTTATCGATGGCATTGGCGGTGAAATGAATGCCAATACTGGCAAAGAACACACGCAGTATTTTATCAAAGCTCACAGCAAACATCTGCCGTTAATTTTTGAAGTTCTTACCAGCATGATTCAGGAACCTCTTTTAGATAAAGCAGAGCTGGAAAAAGAAAAAGGTGTAATTGTTGAGGAGTTAAATATGTACAAAGACATGCCTCATGTTGAAGCAGAAGAAATTTTAGAAGAGGTGATGTGGAATAAGGATTCACTTGGCCGTCGTATTGTTGGTCAGGTTGCAACTGTAACCAAATTCACAGTACCGATGTTCGAAAGTTATCTTAAACGACACTATCAAACCAGTAATATGGTTTTGGGTGTGTCAGGTAGTTACGACCGCAAACAGCTAAATACTTTGATTCGCAAACATTGGTCAGTTTTACCAAAAAAGAACTATCAGAAATGGCAGAAAGCTAAAACAACTCAAAGCAAACCGTTACTGAAAGTGAGTTACAAAGATACAAACCAAACTCATATGGCTTTTGGCTTCAGAAGTTTTGGTATTGGCGACAAGCGTCGTTTTGCCGCTGCCGTTATGTCAGCTGTGCTTGGTGGCGGAATGAGTTCCCGATTATTCGAAGAAATTAGAGAGAAAAGAGGCTTAGCTTACTATGTGCGCAGCTCTAAGCATTCCATGCAAGATACCGGTTTGTTTTATGTTGGGGCCGGTGTTCAAGTCGCCAAATGCGAAGAGGCGATTAGCGTTATTTTACAAGAGCTAGCTAAACTAAAGAATGAATTAGTTTCACCAAAAGAACTTTATAAAGCTAAAGAATATATGAAAGGACGTACAACTTTGGCGCTGGAAGATAATCAATCAAAGTTAGATTGGTATTTAGACCAAGTTGCTTTTCAGAAAGAAGTCCATTCTCCAAAAGAGTTGTTTAGATTAATTGATAGAGTCACAGCTCAAGATGTACAAAACCTTGCTCGCCAGCTTTTTATTTCAAAGAACTTAAATTTATCCATTGTTGGGCCGTATAAGTCTGATAAAAACTTCGTTAAATTAATCAATAAATTTGATGCCAAGTAAAGTTGTTGTAAAAAAAACCAAAACTGAAAAGTTTTCTGATATCGGTTGTCATGTTTCCATCGCCGGTGGTTTGTTTAACGCGCCACAAAATGCAGCCGATTTGGGTTGTGAGACTTTTCAAATTTTTTCTCGTAGTCCTCACGGTGGCCCTGTAAAATCTATTACCGAAGATGATGTTGAGAAATTTAAAGATGCCATGAAAATTCACAACTTCAAACGGTTTGTGATCCATGCTCCTTACTTTATCAATCTTGGCTCTTCTAACCCCAAAACTTATAATGGTTCAATTGCTGTCATTCGCCAGGAGCTGGAACGGGGAAGTCAATTGGGCGCAGACTTTTTAATGTTTCACCCGGGAAGTTTTAAAGACCTTGGTGATATTGAAGGGATGAAGCAAGCCCAAGATGGTATGGCGAAAATTCTAGATGGATATACAGGCACAACTGAATTGTTAATTGAAATTTCAGCTGGTGCTGGAAGTGTAATTGGCGATACTTTCGAGGAAATTGCTGAATTAATGAAACCTGTTAAAAAAGCCAAAGGGTTTGGAGGGATTTGCTTTGATACTCAACACGCTTTTGGCTCTGGGTATGATATACGCTCTGATAAGAGCTTACGAGAAGTGTTTGCTAAGTTTGAAAAGGTTATTGGTCTCAAATATCTGAGAATGTGTCACGTTAACGATTCTAAAGTGGAACTAGGCTCACATAAAGACCGGCATGAACATATTGATGAAGGTTTTATTGGCAAAAAAGGGTTCAAGGCATTATTCAATTATCTGGCTGAGAAAAACCTTGCAATTCCCTTGATTTTGGAAACCCAACATGATAAAGTTATCTCAGACATCAACTTATTGAAAGATTTACGAGCGAAATCTTTGAAATAAATTAACAATTTAAACAATAAAAGGAATTTTACCATGAGCTACGAGACTGGTCTCTCCCACGAAGTATCAAAACAGGAATTTCATCCTGAGTACCCAGCAACAAAGTTACAAGAATTAAAGATTGGAAAACAATCTGAAGTTAGTACGGTTGCGTTTGATACTGAAGACGAGAGGATTGCGTCTGGTGAAGTTCATGATCTCGGTGAGATTGGTAAATATGGTAGCCTTGCTGCAGAATCTTTTAAGCAATTAGCAATTGAAGCTGGGTTTAGAGACGACAAAGACTTAGGAAAATTATTGCAGGCCATGGCGTCTAAAGATTCCTCATACTCTCACTAAATTATACTTATGGAAGATAAAATTGAAAAAATAATTCATCTGATTCAGAGCTCTCCTCTGGACCAGACTATCAAAGATATCCTGATTCGGGATTTACAAGCCGAAGGCTTAACTGATTTTCTAAAAGAACAGATCCGTGTTTACTGTTTAGAAGGCCTTAAGCAATTAGACGCTCAGATGGAAGAAGCCAAGCAAGCTTTAGAAGAACAATCAAACTAACTCATATACCCAGCCTTGATAGCTGGGTTTTAGTTTATAAGATATAAGATAAGTATGGAATTTAAACTAGAAAACTCTACAAAAATCATTTTAAAAGTTGTCGGCATTATCTTGGCACTGCTATTTTTGTGGCTGATTAGAGATATCGTAGTAATGTTGTTGCTTGCCATTGTTGTTGCATCTGCTATGGAGCCGATGGTGGATTATCTTAATAAGCGTCGTATTCCGCGCGCCGTCAGTGTTCTTGGTGTGTATGTTTTGGTCATAGGTTTTGCTGCACTGATTCTTTCTTTGATTACTCCATTAGTTGTCGCTCAATTTCAGCTACTGGTTGAAAACCTGCCTCAATATAGTTTAGAGCTCCAAGCTCGTTATCCTAATCTAGCAACTTTTTTAGGTGGTTCTGACCTCACAGTTGTACTCCAGCAACTATTTTTACAGAATGCTGATGGTACTGGTTTATATTCTCGCACTATCGGCATCTTTAATGGAGTGTTTGCATTCGTCACTATCTTGGTTATTTCATTCTATTTGGTTGCTGCTGACAGGGGAATGAAAAAATTCATTTCTGAGCTAGTGCCGACTAAGCACAGTATATTCGTAGCTAACTTAATTGAAAAGATTCAACACAAAATGGGTCTATGGGTTCTTGGTCAATTAATCCTTAGTATCTTTATTTTCATCCTCACTTACATCGGTCTAACAATTTTGGGAGTTGAGTACGCTTTGTTCCTAGCTTTGGTAGCTGGTCTATTTGAAGTCATTCCCTATGTCGGGCCATTCTTGGCTGCCATTCCAGCAGTATTCTTCACTCTTATCCAAAGTCCGCCACTGGTAATAGCGGTTGTCGTTCTTTATGTCGTAATTCAGAAGACAGAAGGTTATATCCTAGTACCAAAAATTATGCAAAAGACTGTCGGTACTTCCCCTTTAGTCGTACTTTTGTCACTTCTAATTGGGTTTAAATTAGCTGGAGTTCTAGGTTTGCTATTAGCGGTACCGTTGGCTGGTGCAGTAACGGTAGTAATTCATGAATTCTTTAAAGATAAGGATGTTCAAGTTGATGCTCAACCTGATATCTAATGGCTTGTTTACCTGAAATCAATTAGTCGCGTATTCAGATATTCCTCAATCTTTCTAACAAGTACAAAAATTATTATTAACATATTTTATAAATGGAGCTAACAGAAACACAAAAGAAATGCCCGTTGAGTCGTCGTAAATTTTGGAAGAAAATTACCAGACAAGCGATTTTACCTGGTATTGTTTTCTTAATCCCATCTGCGGTTGCGTTAATAGTAATGTTAGGATTTGGGAGCGAAAACCAGTCGGGTCAATTATTGGTAGGAATTATCATAGAAACTATTTTAATATATATAGCTCTATTTTTTTTATTGTTCCTTTTGCCTTACGGATTGTATGTTCACATCTATATCCAAAGTTATTATTATTCTCTGGACGAAAATTTTATTACAATTCGTAAAGGTGTTCTTACCCCAACTGAAATAAATGTTCAGTATTTAAAAGTACAGGATGTGTATGTTGACCAGGATATATTTGATAGGATTTTTGGAATATTTGATGTTCACATTTCCAGCGCTACCATCTCTTCAAAGATAGAAGCACATATTGATGGATTAAGTCCTGCTCATGCCGAAGCTTTGAAAAATGAATTACTGCAAAAGATTCAAAACCCTCAGAATCAAAATCTAACAAACCCAATTGGAGTCACTGCCCCTAATACAAACCCAGAAGTTATCGCTAAGCTAGTAAATGGTATTTCCAGTACCAACTTTCCAATCCAAGCTCGTTGGTTAGTTTCGGTAGTTGTCACATCAGTATCAAAGATATTCTTTACACTACTACTGCTATCTGGCTATTTTGTTTTTAGATTCTCTGAAGAGTCTGCAACATCACCTGAAGCCGTGGGGGATAGTGAGTATAGTTTCTATGTGTATTTAGGTTATGTAGTGATTTTGTTGCTGACTATTGTTGGTAGGTTAGGTTATAGTATCTGGTGGAAAAGTAATTACTACTTTGAGTTTCAACCAGAGTATATAGTTTTAAAACAAGGTGTTATTAGTACGGAAGAACGTAACATTCAATACAATACTATTCAAAATGTAACTTTGAAACAAAGAATCACGGATAGGGTTTTAGGAATATGTGATGTAGTAATTGAGAATGCTTCAGCTGGAGGGCAAGGTTTAGCAATTCAGCCTGGAGCAGGACTGGCCATGGGAGTTATGGGGAGTAACGGTATTATTATCCCTGGCCAACTTCTTAGTAGTGGGAAACAACTAGTTGAAATTGTTAACAAGATTACAATTGAAAAAAATCTTAATTTAAATTCCAAAGGATTATAATTATGGGAACAAACACACCTTGGCCAAATCACTTATCGGCTGTTATAGCTTTTGGTATTATTGGTCTTTCTGCAACTGTCCTTGCTGCATTATTATTCGTATTCGTTGTGCTGCCTAAAATCCAAGTTTCATATCAAATAATGCAGCAGCAAGAAGAAATTTTTGGAGAGTCCGCAGAGCCTAAAAATGCACCACAGACCAATGTTGATATCCAAAAAGTCCAAGACATAGAGTCTCTAAAAAGATCTGCTGGGTTACTAGAAGATGCTTTTCAATATGACAAGCTCATTGAATCGGCTGAACAAATAATGAAACTAGCCACGACTGATGAGGACCGGGCGATCGCTCATTATTTTTATGCAAGCGCCTATGCTGGCAAAAAAGAGTATGCTTTAGCTAAGGATTATGCCAACAAAGCTCTTGAATTAAACCCAAAGTATGCAAATGCTTATAATGTGCTATCGATGGTAGCTGCGGCTGAATTTGAAAATGAATTGTCTATATCATATGCACAAAAAGCTTTAGAAATTGATCCAAATAACTCTTGGTCGTATAATCTTTTGGGCATAGACTATAATTACAAAGGCTGGACAGCAATGTCCATCGAGGCATTTGAAGAAGCTGTGCGTTTAAGCCCTAATACCTCACATTACAAAGACAATTTAAGACGAGCCAAAGGGCAGAACCAAGGGGTTATGAATCAATAGGAACTTGTTTGAGTCAACTCAAAAAGGTATAATAAAGAAGCTCAATTGAGCTTTTCTTTATTTACAAGAACCTCAGGTTTATATGAATAATCAGTATTACATCACAACAACATTACCTTATGTGAATTCAGAGCCACACATAGGCTTTGCTCTTGAAATTATTCACGCTGATATTTTGGCTCGTTACCATGCTCTAAAAAGGGATGAAGTTTTTTTCAATACTGGAACTGATGAGCATGGGGTTAAAATTTTTCGCAAAGCTGAAGAGCAGGGAATTGATGCGCAAAGTTACGTAGATGAGTATGCCTCTAAATTCAAAGAATTAAAAGAGCGTTTAGGTATCTTTGAAGGGTTGCATTTTATTAGAACTACCGACACGAACCATAAAGCAGCTGCACAAGAATTTTGGCGCAAGTGTTTGGCTAAAGGTTACATCTACAAGAAGAACTATGAAGTGAAGTATTGCGTGGGTTGCGAATTAGAGAAAACTGATTCCGAGTTAGAAAATGGCAAATGTCCTCTTCACATTAATCTTGAAATTGAAAACATCAGCGAAGAAAATTACTTCTTTAAGTTTTCAGAATTCCAAAAGCCGTTGTTAGAGCTATATGAAGAAAATCCAAATTTTGTAGTTCCTGATTCTCGTTTTAATGAAATCAAAAAGTTTGTGGAATCCGGTTTGCAGGATTTCAGCATTTCTCGATTGAAAGAAAAGATGCCTTGGGGAGTTGCAATTCCTGACGATGAGTCTCAGGTGATGTATGTCTGGTTTGATGCTTTAGTAAATTACATTTCAACTTTAGGCTGGCCTGAGGACAATGCTCAATTCGAAAAGTTTTGGGGAACTAAAGAACAGCCGAATGCTGTTCAGATTGCTGGTAAAGATAATTTGCGTCAACAATCAGCGATGTGGCAAGCAATGTTGCTGGCGGCTGATTTGCCAACTTCCAAACAAATAATTATTCACGGCTTCATTACTAGCGGTGGTCATAAAATGAGTAAAAGTTTGGGAAATGTGATTGCCCCATACGAAGTGATTGATAAACTGGAAGCATCTGGTCTTAACAATCAGCAAGCTATCGATGCTCTGCGTTATTATTTGGCCCGTGAAATTCCAACTTTTGAGGACGGTGATTTTACTTGGGAAAGATTTGTAGAATCTTACAATGCTAACCTAGCCAACGGTATCGGTAACTTAGCAAGTCGAATTCTCAAAATGGCTCAGAACATATCATTCGAAGTAAGCAATGATATTCTTGAATTAAATCATAATTCACTAGAAGGCGTTTATCATATCGATGAATTAGAAACTATGAATATTGATAAAGCTATGGATGAAATTTGGCTTAGCATCCAATCACTGGATAAGTATATTCAGACAAATGAACCTTTCAAGAAAGTAAAAATCGACTTAGAGGCAGCGAAAAAAGATATACATTATTTAATTTTCCACCTAAAAGGCATCGCATTAAAACTACAACCATTTATGCCTCACACAGCTGAAGTATTACTATCAACAATTGATACTTCAAGTGAAATACCTCGTTTGTTTCCCCGAATAAACTAATGAAATTAATAGACACTCACACTCATATTAATATGCGGGCATTTGAGAATGATGCCACTGAAACTATCCAACGCGCTCTAGATTCTGGGGTTGCGATTATTAATGTGGGCACGCAAATTGATACCAGCAGGCAAGCTGTTGCACTCTTGGATAAATTTCCAGAAAATGTTTACGCGGCCATTGGTCTCCACCCGTCACACACTTACGGAGATGATTATGAAGATGACGATGAAGTAAAATCCAAAACCCTAGAAGAGGGTTTTGACCCAGAGCTTTATCGAGAGATTGCCCAACATCCACGCGTGGTAGGAATAGGAGAGTGTGGTTTAGATTATTATCGTTTACCGAAGAATCGTGATCATGTTGAAATTAAGGAACTTCAGCGTCGGGCTTTTGATGAGCAAATTAAATTAGCACTCGAGCTTGATAAGGCTTTGTGTATTCATTGTCGCCCAAGTAATAGTACTAACGATGCTTACGAAGATTTACTGGCCATTATTCAACTTATCAAACATCCACCAGAAGGAGTGCAAACTGCATGGCAAGACACGAAGAATTTCCGTTTCGAAGTGCACTGCTTTACCGGTGATATTGATATGGCTTTAAAATTTGTTGAGCTGGGAGGGTTTATTGGCCTCAACGGTATTATTACTTTTGATAAAACTGATCGAAGCGAAAAGCTGGTAAAAGGATTGCCATTAGAAAATATTATTCTTGAAACAGACGCGCCATACTTAACGCCTAAGTCAAAGCGGGGGGAGAGAAACGAACCAAGTTACTTATTGGAAGTAGCCGAAAAAATTGCTGAGTGGAAAAATATTACGGTTGATGAAGTAGCACATCAAACTACTGAAAATGCAATACGTTTATTTAAGCTATAGAATCGATGTTGAACAATCTTCTCGTCACTAATTCAATTGAAGATGGAAGTTTGCAGAATCCGTTTATCGTCAGTCGATTATCTGCTGAAGAAGTATTTGGACATATCTTATCCGAACACCCCGAAGCGAAAGGGATACTTGAACGACAGGAGTTAGTGAATGTTAAATACTTAGATAAAAGCAAGCAGGTTTGCCAAGGGCAAATGATTGTTGATCGTGAGCTTGCCGGTGAGGTAAAGGAATTATTTAACCATATGCTAACTCGCGCGTTTTGCTTAGAAAAAGTTATTCCTATACAAAGTCAGCAATTTAACAATGATGACGAAACTTCCATGCAAGCCAACAACAGCTCAGCGTTTAACTTTCGATACGTTGCCAATACAGAACGCTTATCTCTTCATGCTTTTGGTTTCGCCTTGGATATAAACCCTCGTGATAACCCTTTGCAAAAAGATGGCATCACACTTGCACCAAAAGGTGCGATTCGCGATGAGAGCAATTCAGAAACCTTCACAGCTGAACATTTTGTTGTAAAATGGTTGGAAGATCGTGGTTGGGAATGGGGAGGTCGTTGGATTGAACCGTATTCAGATTACCATCATTTCCAAAAACCTTTAGCCACAGAACAGTATTTACAGCAGTTGTCACAAGAGAAGAATGATGGTTTGATTAGTGAAGAAGTATACGAAAGACGATTGAGAAAGGCTATGCAAAGTAGCTTAGTAGAGCAAAGTTGAACAGGTCTACAGTCGTAATGCAATTTAATTTTATGCCAATAAATTTTATAAGAAAAAGCTATGCTTATTTTAAAATACTCCAAAGATAAACATAAGGATATTATCCATGTTGTGGTGTTGGCTTTGCAAAATGGTAAAGTTGTGGCTTTCCCAACAGACACAAGTTATGGGTTAGCGGTGGATGTTACAAATTCTAAAGCTGTAAGTAGGCTTTATAAAATCAAAGAACGGATAAAGTCCCAACCGGTGCATATTGTTGTAAGTTCTATTGCTCAAGCTAAAACATTAGTAGAATGGCCTACAAGTGCAAGAAATTTAGCCAGAGCTTTTTGGCCAGGAGGTTTGTCTTTAATATTACCTATAAAAACTAAATCTAAGCATATTGTACAACTCTCAGCCAAGACAGGGTTTTTGGGACTTCGGATTACAAACAAT
This sequence comes from Candidatus Doudnaibacteriota bacterium, assembly GCA_038257015.1. Classification (GTDB taxonomy): domain Bacteria; phylum Patescibacteriota; class Doudnabacteria; order UBA920; family UBA920; genus UBA920. The sequence goes on from JBBSJS010000002.1 coordinate 40,175, forward strand.
TTTATCGCTCAAGAATTAGTGAAGAGTTTAAAAAATCCAATTACTGCCACTAGCGCCAATCCTTCGGCACATATCTCCGGAGGCTACGATAGTTATTCAGCTGAAGATATTCTCAAACAATTTGCTAAACAAACTCATAAACCTGATATAATAATTGATATAGGGAAATTGCCAAAAACTAAACCGTCTACAATGGTTAAAATTACCAAAGACGGCAGTTGGCAAATTCTAAGAGCTGGTCCTGTCACAAGAAAGCAAATTGAAAACTGCTTTTCATAAAAGAAATCTAAAAACCAAAAATCAAAATGTTATTTAATTTCCATCTACCGCACTATTTTGCTAACAAAGTTCGTTCTCAAGTTGAACATCTTTATTTTGCTGTAGGTATCGGTAACTTGGCTCAGTCTATCGTGGCTTTATTTGAGCCAATTTTTTTGTTTGCTGTTGTCGGCATGACCATAGAAGAAATTTTACTGTTCGTAGCAGCGGTTTACGCTATCTATATCTTTACCATTCCTTGGGGAGCTAAAATCGCCAGTCGTTACGGTTACGCCCATACTTTATTTTTTAGTATTCCGTTCACAATTTTGTTTTGGTTAACTCTGTACGGCGCTAAAGATAATCAAATGATGTTGTTTCCTGCGATGTTCTTTTTGGCAATTCAAAAATCACTTTTCTGGCCTGCCTTTCATACCAGCCTGGCAAGATTTGCCAACGGGGGACAAGTTGCTAGAGAATTCTCGATGGCTTATTCAATTATGAACTTCGTGCAAATCATTGGCCCATTCCTTGGTGGTGTTATCGCAGTTTATTTCGGGATAGGTGCCACTTTCGTTGTCGCTTCAATTATATATTTGTTTGCTGCCATTCCCTTGTTTTGGAGTAAAGAAGTATTCACGCCAAAGGAATATACTTTTAAAGGCACTTGGGAGTTGTACAAGCAGTACCCGAAACACTTTTTTGGCTATTTGGGTTACGGCGAAGAGTTGCTAGCGTTAATTGTTTGGCCAATTTTTATTTACACAATCGTTGATAATTTTGAACAACTCGGATTAATGATAACTGTATCCACCTTAGTGGCAACTGCTTTTGCTCTTTTAATTGGAATATTCACAGACTCGCACAGCAAACGGCTAACTCTTCGAGTAGGTGCATTCTTTACATCGTTAATCTGGCTGGCTCGCATTCCTGTAGCGTCAGCTTTCGGTGTAATTGTCACAGATTCTTTAGCCAGGACTTCAAAAAGTATTGTGACTATTCCTATGACAGCCTTAACTTACGAGAGGGCAGAAAGCACGCACATCATGCATTATGTAGTTGGATATGAACAAGCTCTTTCTATTGGTAAATTACTTGCTGCATTGTTAGGAATTATAGTTTTTGGTTTGACTGGTAGTTTTGCTGCGGTGTTTCTACTTTGTGCTATCATAGCGCTGATGTTTTTATTACTTTAAATAGTGTCATAACTCCATTAACTAGCCTTATTTAAAAGGTTAGTTTTTGATATACTAAAGCTATATGAATTATACAAACCTTGAATCAGCAGATAAATCAGTTTCTGAGGCATTGCAAAACGAGATGCAGCGCCAAAAAGAAGGCATTGAAATGATTCCTTCCGAAAATTATGTATCAGAAGCTGTACTAGAAGCCTTGGGGTCTGTGTTTACCAATAAATACAGCGAAGGCTACCCTGGCAAGCGCTATTATGGTGGCCAGGAAAATACTGATACTATAGAAACTTTTGCCATTGAGAGAGCGAAGCAATTATTTAATGCGGAACACGCCAACGTACAACCATTGAGTGGAGCGCCTGCAAATATTGCAGTCTACTTTGCCTTGCTTCAACCAGGGGATACTGTACTTGGTATGGATTTGTCACACGGCGGTCACTTAACGCATGGGCATCCTGTTACTCACATGGCAAAGTTATACAACTTCATTCGTTATAAGATGAAAGATGTTGAGACTGGTGAAATTGATTACGATGAATTACGAGAAGTTGCTTTGCGTGAAAAGCCAAAAATTATTCTGGCAGGATTTTCAGCATACCCGCGTGAAATTGATTATGCAAAGTTAAAAGAAATTGCTATGGAGGTGGGCAGTATTACTATGATGGATGCGGCTCACATCGCCGGTCTGATCGCTGGAAAACAACTTCGCAACCCGTTTGATGATGGTTTCGATATTGTCACTACAACCACTCATAAAACTTTGCGTGGCCCAAGAGGTGGTATGATTTTATGTCGCAATGAATTTGCTCATGCAATTGATAAATCCGTCTTCCCAGGATTTCAAGGTGGACCGCATATGAATAATATCGCTGCAAAAGCAGTAGCTTTCGGAGAAGCATTACGCCCAGAATTTATTGAGTACTCTAAGCAAACTTTAAGTAATGCTCAAACTTTAGCGACAGAATTGATGAACCGTGGTGCGAAACTTATCACTAACGGTACTAGTAATCACTTAATGTTAATTGATGTAATGATTTCATACGGTTTAACAGGAAAAGTTGCACAAGAAGTTTTAGATAAAGTCGGAATCACTTTGAATATGAATATGATTCCTAACGATTCAAGAAGTCCAATGGATCCAAGTGGTATTCGTTTAGGTACACCAGCAATTACTACGCGTGGTGCTAAAGAAACTGATATGGTTAAAATCGCTGATTGGATAGTTAAGATTTTACAGAACCCTACAGATACTGATTTACAAGATAAGATTAAATCGGAAGTGCGCGAGTTCTCTCTGCAATTTCCAGTACCAGGAGTAAAGTAGATGGAAAATATGAAAAAAACAAATCTGAAGAGATTATTAATAATTTCTGTTGCTACTTTCGTCGGAGGAATAGTATTTTTGTTTGTAGCTTCAATGCTACTGCCTTCATCTAATAACCAACCGGGAATGGGTTGTATGCAAGTTATGACAAAGGCGAGAAACCCGATACTGCCGTTTATAACTAAGTACTTTCCTAGTCCATGTCATGTACCTGATTCTTGGACAATTATCAGATAAAATTCACTATGGAAATTTTTCAAGCTTTTATATTAGGAGCGGTGCAAGGACTCGGTGAATTTTTGCCGATTTCTTCGTCAGCTCATTTAATTCTCACACCTTATCTCTTTGGTTGGAAAGACCAAGGATTGGCTTTTGATGTTGCTCTGCACTGGGGGACGTTACTCGCAGTAGTAACTTATTTCCGTAATGAAGTCTGGTTACTTGCTAAAGGTTTTTGGCATTCATTATTTAAATCAACTCGCGAAATCTCTAATAATTTGTATCAGAAACTAAGCTGGTTAATTATTTTAGCAACGATTCCAGCTGCTCTAATCGGTAAACTTTTAGAGTCGAGAGTGGAAACAGTCTTCCGTAATCCATTGCTTGTAGCGGGCACCTTAGCTGTTGTGGGTGTGATACTACTCATTGCTGATAAAGTAGGGAAGAAGGAGAAAAATTTGACCGAGATTGGTTGGTTAAATGCGCTTATAATTGGTTTAAGCCAAGCTGTATCAGTTATTCCTGGAGTGTCACGAAGTGGCTCCACAATGATTGCTGGTTTATTTCAAGGGCTCACTCGTCAGGACGCAGCAAAATTTAGTTTTTTGATGTCTGTACCGATTATTCTTGGCGCTGGGATTTTAAAACTCCCGGAAATTGCGAGCATTGAAAATACATCAGCTCTACTGGTCGGCTTTATTTCTGCAGCAGTGTTTGGTTTTCTGGCAATTAAATATATGCTTCGATATATTGCTAATAGATCCTTTGCAGTGTTCACTTGGTATAGATTAATTTTAGCAGCTGTAATTGTGGTAGTTTATTTATCACGCTAAGTATTTATAAATATGTTTGAAGTCAATCAACAACGATATCAAGACTGGCAGGAGCGATTAAAAACAGATCAGAACTTTAGAAAGTTTTGGGTGTTTTGGTCTAATTATTCTTCACCATTATTTATAATCGGTTTTATATATTTATATTACCAAAAAGATTGGGTGTTGATGGCTGCTTTTTCAGTGATTGCTTTTGCTTTTGCGCGCGGTATCTTAAACCCTTTGTTGGCTAAAAAATATCCAACCAAACGCCCTTATCAAGAATGGAATTTTAAACCGATTGAATCTAAATTATTATCTTGGGTCACTCAACATCCAAATTCCTTTCCTTCCAGGCATGTTATGGCAATGGCGGCGGTTGCGGGTGTGGCTTTCTGGTTCAATATTCCTACAGCAATATTCTTTGTTTTAATCGCAGCTTTAACAGGAGCGGGGAGGGTAGTTTTAGGCTACCATTACCCTAGAGATATAGCTTTCGCGCTATTTTTTGGTACCTTATCAGGATTAATAATCGTAGCCATGCTGAGGTTATTGCTCTTTACCGATGGCTGATTAGTTGGTACAATTACCAGGTATTTCTGAGCATTTTGTTAATTGCTGATGGCCGAGTGGCGGAACTGGTAGACGCGCACGACTCAAAATCGTGTACCTTCGGGTGTGAGGGTTCGATTCCCTCCTTGGCCACCAATAGTTAGCAAACTTTTGTCCAATGAAATAAAAAAATTATGGACGGTATTACACCAAAACCAATTCAATCTCAAAATAACTTCCAACAGAATGACTCTGTTGGCAGTTCATCCAACCCTTCATCGCAGAACAACGATGATGTTTTTTTAACTGACGACTCCACTCAAGAACCAGCACAGCAAAATAAGAATGGTAATGAGGCTACTTTATCAGCCAAAAAGTTTTTGGACGAACAATATGATTCAGTTAACCAATCAAGACCGGCTAGTATGGACATGGGTCGTGTGGCTAATCCTAATATTCAATCTTCACGCCCGTCTGGCTTGATTGCGCCATTACCAAGTAACGGTAATTCTCCATCATCAGATTCAAGTCATGACGAATTTGAAGTTTCTTTTACCCACAAAAATAATTCAGCTTTTCACTCTAACATTGTTGCTAATTATAACTCGCAAGATAATGATGTAAATACAGCACAAACAGATTCAGAACCCCAAACAGTTGTTGTAGAAGAAATTATTGAACCCGAACCAGTACCAGTTTGGCCACCACAGAAAAGTGCTCGTGAAGAGGAGAAAGTCGCGCAACAAGAAGTGTCACAAGACAACCTAGGTAGTTTAATATCTACACCAATAGCCATGACTCCTGTTGCTCCAGAGTCCTCAGTACCACTTGATGGGATTAGCAGTTTGTCTCATACAACAATAGAGGAATCAGGGATTTCGATACATGAACAAACCGATTCCTATAAGCCTCAAGCTCCTGTAGTGCAAACTTCAGTAGCGCCTACTCCAACACCTCCAAAAATTGATGATGAAGAAAAGCCTACAGACTTCGGTTTAATTATGAGCGATAGTTTTAAAGAAGATGCTCAGGCTACTTCGG
>JBBSJS010000003.1:0-45022 GCA_038257015.1 Candidatus Doudnaibacteriota bacterium
ATGGGCGCTAAAGTTAATAGCAAGATGGGTAGTATTTTCGATGAACTTAAAAAAGGTGATGTCGTAGAAATTTTAAAAAGTAAAAATGCCGCCACTCCCTCTCGTGACTGGTTAGCCGCCGCCAAAACTAGCAACGCCCGTGCTCAAATTCGAAAATATTTACTTGAACACGATAAGGGAATATTCCAGCGCATTAGTGAAATCAAACTACAAGATTTAAGTAATCGTTTGCCCGACTTACCAAAGTTCTTTCGCAAAAAATAAAACAGCCTACTTGAGGCTGTTTTATAATCTGCTATTTGTTTAAAGTATGTTTGGTATAAACTGGGTCGTGTTGAATTAACTCTCCTTCATCAAACCACACAGCGACTTCTACTTTCGCTTCATCCACACTTGAAGAGCCATGAATTAGGTTATACATCTTGTTACTTTCACTAGCATCAACATGCTTGAAAGAAGTGTGTGCGTAATCTCCGCGAATAGTTCCTGGAGCAGCTGCCTTAGGCTCGGTACCACCAATCATCTTGCGCACTAGCTCAATAGATTCAATACCTTCTAACACCATCGCTACGATTGGTCCTGAAGTTAACATATCAACCATAGCTTTACGGACATGCTCTCCACGACGGATAGCCAAATCTTCGGTGTAATGATTTAATGCATGAGTTTCCGTTGGTTGCATCATTTTCATACCAACTAGTTTGAGCCCTACTTTTTCAAAGCGTTGAGTAATTTCTCCAATTAGACCGCGTTCGATTGCATCTGGTTTTAACAAAACCAAAGTTCTTTCAATAGTTTCCATAAATTAGTTTAAGGATTAATTTTATTCTTTTGAAGCAACTGCTTTAGTAATTACCACAGGAGTAGTAGGTGCACCATCTGAGCCACCAAAAGGACCAGGGGTAATTTCCACTAAGCCAATCTTTTCGGCAACATCCATACCGGAAACCACTTGACCGAAAACTGTATACTCACCATCAAGCTGAGCGATGTCTTCCAGCGCGATATAAAATTGGCTACCAGAAGATTCTTTATTTGGATTAACTTGATCGCCAAGCCTAGCCATAGCTACCGCACCTTTAGTGTGTAGTAAACCAATTTCAGCCGGTACTGTGTAACCAGGCCCACCACTGCCGTTACCAGCTGGGTCACCACCTTGAATCACAAAACCGCGAGCGACTCTATGAAAAGTTAGACAATCATAGAAACCACCTTGCACTAATTTTAGGAAATTTTCCGAAGTAACCGGAGCTTGTGCTTTGTTAAGTTCTATTTTAATATCGCCAAAGTTTTCTACAGAAAGCGTGACGAAGTTATTGGTTAAGTCTGCGGTAAGATTGTTCATAGTTTCGTTATTAAATGTTCGTTGGCAGGTTGATGAAGTATTAGTGTTATTTTCCACTGGAGTCATCGGCTCTTTGGTTTGTGAATTAGAATTGGCTAAATTTTCAGTGGTTGAATCGCGACTACTTGCATACCAGACCACCCCTACTAATAACACTGCAGCCACTAATACAATTGCAAAAATTTTATTATTGTTCATATATCTTTCGTTGAATTTACTTTACTTTAGCATAGTTCGCGCCGGTTTTCAAATCATTTTTTACCGATAAATGAATGTCGTCAAACTTAATGAAACAGATTAAGAGGAGAAATAAATAATACAAGACTACTTCTTGCCAACCAATTTGGATTGAAATACTACTAATTGGCAGTGACGCAAATTTTTCGGCAGTCGTAATCATAATTGATACCAATAATTCGGCCACAATTGAGAATATTGTCCCAACTAACGGGAGCAAGCCCAAAGCGCCAAACAACATCACCCATGGCACGAGCGGAAGCAACATAATATTTACAGGAAATGCACTCAAGCTAAATGCTTGAAAATGAAATGCTATTAACGGAGCAGTAAAAATTATTGCACCGATTGTGGAACGTGCGATGTCGGCAATGCCTAGCTTGATCTCATCGCTCGTATCCTCTTTCCAACGAAACACCACAAACAATCCTGTTGTTGCAGCTATGCTTAGTTGAAAACCAATGTCCCAGAAAACTATCAAGGGATTATGTACTGCCATTAGTCCCGCGGTCCATACCAACGCATGCACGCCAGCATACAGTCGACCCGACAAGTAAGCGTAAACCATAAGTAACGCCATAATCGCTGCTCTGACCACCGAAGCGGTCGCGCCAGTAATCAAAGCAAAGCTTATCACAGTAGCAATGGTAAGATAGCCAGTGCGCCTACGGCCTAAATACCACGCTAAGCCACCACAAGAAACAGCAATAATTGTCATATTAAAACCTGACACTGCCACAATATGAGTCATCCCGACTCTGCGAAACACTTCTTCAAGCTCATCGGAAATGGTTTTTCTATAACCTATTAACATACCCATAATTAAACTGCCCACATCTCCGCTGTAAACTGTTTGAGAATGTTTAATTAGCGTGACTTTAAAATCCATCAACACACTATATATACCAGGCTGAGATCTTTCGATTACAATAATGCGCGGGCTTTTTAGTTGGGCGAAAATATTATGTCGCTTCAGGTAACTAACATAGTCGAACTCACTAAAGTTTTCTGATTGGGTAACTTTACCTCGCACCCAAACTCTGTCCCCTTTTTTCACATCAATAGGAAAATATGAACTGGCTAACAAAAATTGCTTTTGACCATCGGGAAGTAAAACGATTTGCTGTCCATTGGAAACTGGCTCAGGAGTTTTTGCGATTACCGCTTCAGTATCGATATCATGATTAAAAGAATTTTGATATTCATTTGTTGGGAAAAACATTCCAACGTAGATATAGCCGATAGTCAAACCCATCAATAAAACTGCCAATATTCTGACTGCTGGAATATATAGACTTAACAGAAAACTTACCAAGCTAAAGATTAGGCAAAAGAATAATAAGTTTTGTTGAGATGAAAAGACAGAGCCCAACAAGACCCCTGTTAAAAATCCTAACCACAACCACAACATAAACTTTGCAACCATGAGTTTATAATAACTGGTTGCTAATCAAGAAATAATAAAACCTGTCGTAATAATTTGGACAGGTTTTATTATTTCTTTATATTTTTTTGAAGAATTCTACGAGCTGGTCCAAAGAAAGTTCTTGTTGTTCGCGAGTTTGTAAATTCTTTACCAAAACTTTTCCGCTACTCTTCTCTTCTTCTCCTAACAAAATTGCGAAAGGAATATTTTTACTTTCTGCATACTTGAACTGTTTTTCAATTTTTGCAGGCGAATAATACAATTCCGTATTGATATTTGAAGCGCGGAGCATTCCACAAACTTCAGCATATTTTGTATTTAAGCTTTCAGATAAATTAAAGACCATTGCTTGGATAGGTTTTATCTCAGGAACCAAATTCAGTTCGTACAGGGCACCGAGTAGTCTATCAATGCCAATACTTCCGCCGACAGCCGACAATGATTTATCAGAATATTGATCAACTAAATTATCATAACGACCACCGCTACACACGCTTCCGTACTCAGGTTTTGCATTTACATAGATCTCAAAAACTGTGCCGGTGTAATAATCTAATCCTCGAGCAATTGAAGGATCAAATTCTACTGAACCTTTTATACCAAAGCTAGAAATTAAATTAATTAGCTTAGCGATATTTTCAGGGATATTATTAGAACCATCAGCAATTAAACTTTTTACGGTTTCAATCTCTCCAGGTGGGACTTGATTACTTTTCATTTCTTCTACAATACCTTCGAGACCAATTTTATCAATTTTATCTAGCGCTCGAATCGCAGGTGCAGATAAATCTTTTAGCACCGCTCTGTCGTTTAACCGGACTTTATAATCAGTAATACCGAGAGATTCTAAAGCCTGACACACACAGGCGATGGTTTCCGCATCAGCCAAGGGTGAATCTGTGCCCACAGTATCGATATCACACTGATAGAACTCTCGCAGGCGACCTTTTTGAGGATTATCAGCACGCCATACTGGCGCAATCTGGTAACGCTTAAAAGGCAATATTAATTGTCCTTGATTCTGAGCCACGTACCTAGCCAAAGGCACCGTAAGATCATAGCGCATTGCAACTTCTCTATCCCCTTTGTCAACAAAGTTATAAATTAATTTTTCATCTTCTCCGTATTTTCCCATCAAAATGTCTTTGTATTCCAGGACTGGAGTAGACAATGGTAAAAAACCAAAACGCTCAAATACTGATTGTATTTTTGAGAACATGTTCTGGCGAGCTAATTGTTCTGATGGTCCGTAATCACGGAAGCCTTTTAAGATACGAGGTTCTATTTTTGACATGCCTTTATTATACCTTTGCTGAAGAAAATAAAAAAGCCGTCTACTGTGTAACAGTTATGACGGCTGTATGATGCTCAGTTGTTCTGATGATTGTCTCGCCAAGGATAAGCTTGGTTCAAATCAATTTCTTGACGGGCAGGCAAGGTCGATTCATCCATCATCGCTATAACTACACACTCAGCGATCAAGCCTTCGTTACCGTCGGGCACAAGCTCAGATTCTTCTGGCAACGGCTCGATGCTATCTAGTAAAGTACTGTGTATGAAGTTACCAGTTTCAAAAGGTAGTTTTTCGGTTATCTCTCCCATCAAAGCGCTTACTTGAACTTTTGAATACAAAACTTCGAAACGGCATGTCGGTGAGATTTCGATATACACAACACTACTGGAGAAAAAGTAAATATAACTCATCGGATTGTCTTCCAGTAGTGGCTTAGATTTTCTAAGTACGCTTTGAGCTGTTTTCAGTTTTTGTTCTGATTGCAAACCTTGGTAGATAAGCACAGCTGCCATTCCTAAAATGGTTGTACCTGTTGTTTGGGATTGTTCAGGTAGGTTGGAATTTCGTAACTTTTGCAAACACTGATCAGGCTCATACCAGTTGAAGGTATTTCGATGAGCGAGGATCTCTGTAGCTAGAAAAGCTTGGTCGTATCCAATAACTAAAACTGCGTCAGTTTCATCTTGAATGTAAGCTAGTCCAATCTTAGAACCAGCATAATCAATCACCCTTACTTCGTTCATATAAACACCTCCTAAATGTTTTGACTAGTCTACAACTTAAGTGCTATTTAGTCAATAGAAAAGCCACTAACAATCGTAGTGGCCGCTCTGACTGGCATATTTTGAGTGTGCCGTCATAATTGGTTTAGTCTTCTTTGGATTGATTAGAGTTGCCTCGTTAATCAACCCTCTGCCCATGAAAAATACATATGGTAGAAAACTTTGCAGGCTATCTATAGAGCCTATGATGTGAGCCCAAAAGAAATAACCATCCCCAATGTTTAGAGCTAAAAAGTAACAGTTATCATGAGTTGGCGCATCAAGGAAGATTACAAATTCATCATAATTGAGATCATGATTCCCTTCTTCCACACAGAAACTCGTTCTCACGGACGAATTTTCACAGAGAAAGTCGTAGAGGTCGTAATCAAAATCCCTGCCTTCGTTAGGCATGATATCGGATGGATCAAATGTATTATCATCAAACATACTCATCCTCCTACCTGTGTTGATAGGTGTATTATACACTAACTAATCTGGAAGTTGTAAAACCTTCGTTTTTGAAGTGTGGCCTTTGATAATTTCAACTAATGAAGGGGCAACATCAAAGTATTCTGCGATGGCTTGAGTTATGGCCTTGTTAGCTTTACCATCGACGGCAGGCGAAGAAATATAGACATCAAAAATTCCCGGCTCAGTTTCTGAGATCCGGGATTGCTTGCTGTTCGGGTGAGATTTTACAATAATTTTCATGAAGCCTAACTTAGCGACGGCGGTAGAACACTGAAGCAAGTAGAGTTCGTGGTAGAGAGACTTTAGAAGACTCTACAACCTCTCCCTTGATTTCGTGCATAACTTTGTCGACTTGGCGATATTTATTGTAGCCATGAACTGCTAATACCCCACCGAAGAACACAAACGCCCAACCCAAGGATTGGAACATTGGTTCAGTGAAAAACTTAATCATAGTTGCACCAGCTGCTACCAATGTAAGAGAAGTTCTTACGTAAGACATGAAAGCTGTCTCATTGGTTAGCATAGTACGATCAATGGCTAAGTAGTCGCGTAAAATCAAATGATCATGCTCGCGAATATAAGTTGAATATGGTTTTTCGGACATTTATTTGTGTTTTTGTTTCAGATTTGTAAACTCTTTGTCTATTATAGCATAGTTTACATAACTTGTCCAATAATTCTGCTGTATTTTAAGAATCAATTATGCATACAACATGAAAATCAGTATAATACCAACATGGCAAGAAGATTTTTAGCTCCAAATGAGAAGATTACTAATTACTCGACTTGGAAATTAGTAACTGATACTTATCGATATATTAAGCCTTATAAGGGGCGTTTTTTTATTGGAACATTTTTGAAGCTAATTAGTGATATTATCAGCCTCTACCCTACTTATGCATTGGCGAGTTTAGTAACTGTAATTGGGGCAGGTAATCTTGCTGATAACTCAGATAGAATTTGGCTATTCACCTTAACATGGATTGGCGCCACTCTCCTGGCTGAACTTATTGAATATTTTGCTAAAGTAAAAGTATTCAATGTTTCCAATAAAGTTGGCGTTGATGCAAGCCGAAAGTCTATCGCCCATATGTTCAACTTGGACATTGCCTGGCATGAGAAAGAAAATACTGGCAACAAGCTGAAAAGAATATCCAACGCGGCAAACGGTTTTAACAGGATAATCAAACTTTGGGTAAATAGTATTACCAAAATTTTCGTGAACATGTTTGGTGTGGCGGTGATAATTTATCAATTCGATAGATTAATAGCCGGAATGTTTATAGTTTTCTTCATTGTGTATTTCCTTGTTACCAAGATAATTCTAAAAAGAGCCGCATTTGCTAGCCACGAAGTAAACCTAGCTGCGGAAGAAATAACCGGACTGGAATACGAAGCGGTAAGCAATATCAGAAGCATCAAAATCATGTCCATGATTGGAACGCTAAACGACAGACTTAGATATTACTCAGATAAATTGTATGGCAAAGCTGAGAAGCAAGTTTTCTGGTTCATGACTCGTAATTCTGGTACTGAAGCCGTAGGCTTTATATTCAAAGGTGGAATTTTAATCTACATAATACAAGGCATCATTCAAGGTAGATTAGAGCTTGGTCTATTGGTCTTGTTTAACAGCTACTTTAATCGCATCTGGGATTCTATTCAACAACTCACCAATGTAAGTGAAGATGTGCTAGTCACCCGATATGCAGTTTCAAGACTGAATGAAATTTTAGAAGAACCGGTACAAATTGATAATGAAGAAAGCAAATCCCCTTTCCCGAGTAACTGGAAAGTAATTGAATTGAAAGATGTAACTTTTGGTTACGGTGACAATGAAGTATTAAAAGGAATTTCGTTTACTATCAACCGTGGAGAAAAAGTTGGGGTGATTGGATTATCTGGTGCTGGGAAATCCACGCTGTTTAAACTTCTCTTGAAAGAGTATGAAAACTTTTCTGGTGATATCTTAATTGATGGAGTAAGAATCCAAGACATAAGCAAAAAAGATTATTTTAACCATGTCGCAGTAGTGCTTCAAGAAACCGAAGTGTTTAACTTCTCTCTTCGTGAAAATATTTACCTTGCCAGATCAGGGGCTTCAGATAAGGATACGGAGTTGCAAAGATCATTAGAGATTGCCCATGTCACCGATTACCTAAATAAATTACCAGAAGGTGTTGATACGGCAATAGGAGAAAAAGGTGTCCGTCTCTCAGGGGGCGAGAAACAGCGCTTAGGGATTGCCAGAGCTGTATTTAAGCAACCTCAGCTACTTCTGTTAGATGAAGCCACTTCACATCTAGACCTTGAGTCTGAAGAAAAAATTCAAGATTCTCTCCATCAATTCTTCCGCAGTGTAACTGCGGTAGTAATCGCTCATCGTCTTACAACAATCAAAGAAATGGATAAAATCTTGGTAATCGAGGAAGGTGAAGTAATTGAGTCTGGAAACTTCGCTGAGCTGACTACCAAGCGTGGCAGGTTTTATGAACTTTGGGAAAAGCAGAGGTTGTAACAAAGACTCAGCGACCGACAAAGGGAGCTTTCTAAGACATAAAAAACCATCGCTTTAGCGGTGGTTTTTTAATGGTGTTCACAAGGAAGTCAGGACTTAATAATCACCGCCTAGATATGGGCGGTGATTATTAAGTCCTGGTATTATTTCATTTTTTTGCGAATAAACGCTGGAATATCCAACTCATCCTCATCAATATCATCCACTTGAGTAGGAACAGGTTCGACTGGTCGTGGGCTAAATAATGGTTTTCGAACTTCTGATTTAGGCGGTTCAATGTCTACGTTAGCAGCTTGATTAGGAACTGGCTCTGTTCGCACTGGAGCAGGCTGTGGTTTTGATTGAGAGCTATTGTCTTCTACGGGTGCAAAAGAAATTGGTGCAGGTTTTTTATTGTGTTCATCAAACCCTGTTGCAATTACAGTGATACGCAATTCATCGCCCATGCTTTCGTCAATAACAGTTCCGAATTTAACCAGTGCATCTGGGTCAGCATTCTTGCTGATAATTTTTGCAGCTTCTTCAATTTCTAGCAATCCGACATCAGCATTTCCAGTGATGTTGAACAATACACCTTGCGCACCGTCTATGGTCATATCAAGCAAAGGAGAGTTAATAGCCTGCTTAGCAGCGATTTCGGCACGGTTTTCTCCACTAGCTTGACCGATACCAATTAGAGCAGTTCCTGCATCTTGCATGATAGTACGAATGTCGGCAAAGTCGGCGTTAACCTGACCGTGCATTGTAATCAAATCTGAAATACCAGCAATACCCTGTCGCAACACTTCATCAACAGTTTTGAAAGCATCCATTAAAGAAGTCTTCTTGTCGATGATTTGTAAAATGCGGTCGTTGTGAATTGTAATAATCGCGTCTACTTTATCTTTCAAATTATCGTATCCTGCTTCGGCCACTTCTTTACGCTTGCTTCCTTCAAAAGTAAAAGGTTTGGTAACAATTGCAATTGTTAGGATGTCGCGATTCTTGGCAAGTTCTGCAACGATTGGTGCTGCACCTGTTCCTGTACCACCACCGAGACCACAAGTAATGAAAACCATATCAGCATTAGCAACAACATCTTCAATTTCTTCTTGTGATTCTTCAGCTGCTTGACGACCAAGTTCAGGGTTCATACCAGAACCAAGACCTTTGGTAATAGATTTACCAATGTGAACTTTTTTATCCGCTTGGTTATTGTGAAGAGCTTGTGCATCGGTGTTAATAGCGATGAACTCAACGCCTTTGACACCCATTTCAGTCATACGATTAACAACATTAGTACCACTACCCCCTACACCAAGGACTTTGATACGAGCAAAAGTTTCGATTTTTGGTTTAACTTCCATATTCTTTTTCATGTATTTATTGATATTTTAAATAAATCAGCTTCCAAAGTAAAGTTTTAAAAACAAAAACGCAAAGCAACAAACCTTAAGTCTAAAGATCATATTGTTATTTTGCGTTTTGGTGTTTGACTAAATTTTGGCGGTTTTAAGTACTACGGCATTACCGACTTAAACCACTTTTTCAATTTTACCACACTTTGGCTTTGTAACAAACCCTGAAAATATCGTCCGAATCCAAAATCAGAAAATCCTCCAGAAGAGTAGGTTCCGCCCCATAAAGCAAGGCCTACAACCGTAGCAAAAGCTGGGTCGATAACTTGGTCGATAATTGTCTCTGTTTCAGAGGGAACCCCGATAGATACAGGAAGACGCAATCGATGTTTAGCAAATTCCACAACTCCAGGAAGAGCTGATCCTCCGCCGGTAAGTACGATACCGCCAGGCAACTTACCATCGCGGTCGATAGTTTTGAGTTCTCTGGTAACAAGATCAAAAATCTCTTCTAATCTAGCTTCGATAATTTCGCCTACGTCAGTTTGAGCAATTACTTCTGTTTCTTCAGGATCAAGTTTAGCCATATCGATGTCGGCAATTTTATCCATCATAGAAGCGCTAGCTTTGCCGTAAAGTAGTTTTACCTTCTCGGCAGTTTCAATCGTACAACGCAAACCAATAGCGATGTCGTTAGTAATGTGCATGCTACCAACAGGAATAATCGCAGTGTGCACCAAATTATTTTCTTCGTAGACAGCAATACTAGTTGTACCAGCCCCTAAGTCTACCAAACACACACCTAATTCTTTTTGACGTTTGTTAAGAACTGATTGAGCAGCTGCTAAAGGGCTAAGAACTTGTTGGTCGATTTCTAGACCAGCTTGGTTAATAGCCTTAGTAAGATTTTTTAAGAAAGGGGCCGCACCATGAATAATAATTGTCTCTACTTCAAGACGAATACCTGTCATGCCCATTGGATCTTTGATTCCTGTTTGACCATCTAAAGTGAAGGTTTTTGGAATAACATGAATAACTTCCCTATTAGGGGGAATAGACACAGCTTGTGACGCATCAACAACGCGAATCACATCGCTCTCGCTAATTTCACCATCAGCCCGAGAAACAGCAATTACACCTTTGGAGTCCAAGCCAATGATATGGTTACCACCAACAGAAACGTTAGCGTGACCGATTGGCACACCTGTCATGCGTTCCACGTACTCTAAAGCAGCAGAGATGGAAGACACAGCTTCATCAATATCAACGATTACGCCACGGCGTAAACCGTTAGCTGGAAGAACGCTGGCGCCAATTATATTTAAGCGACCAGTTTCTTCTAGTTTTCCTTGAACGACTCGAATATTGTGAGTACCAATATCTAGTCCAACGATGTATTGTTCTTTTGCCATTTTAATTTTTACCTAACAAAGTTTAGTGTTTTTGGATTTAACTTTGTTAGTTTAGTTGATAAGTGAAAACCTGGTTTAACCAAGTTTAGCTTTCAAGAGCTTGGAGATTTCACCGCCATCAGCAGTGTTTCCGAAATGTGCCTTTAGCTCTCCCATCGCTTTGCCGAAGTCTGATTTGGTCCAGCTATTCTGAGACACAAGTTCTTCAATTTTTGCTTCGATAACTTCGGAAGAAGCTTGCTCGGGTAGAAATTCGCTTAGAATTTCTTGCTCAGCTTTTTCTTTAGCACTAGCTTCGTCGCGACCGGCATTGGCAAAACTTTCTGCGGCTTCTTTACGCTTCTTCACTTCAGAAGACACCAAGGCAAGGATATCATCTTCAGACAATTCCCCGCCTTTGGCAATCAGTTCGTTTTGAACTCTGGTTTTTAGACTACGTAAAGTGTCGACCATAAGCTGGTTACGGCTTTTCATAGCGTCGACTAAAGCTGATTCAATTTGTGATAAGTTCAACATTAACTATTATCTTTTAAACTTTGTGGTTTTAACTGGCTTACCTAAACGCTTCAGTTCTTCACGAACTTCTTTAAGTTCAGAACGACGTTGTGCAACAGAACGTTGCAAATTACGACTTTTAGTTGGTTCAAAGAAACGAGTTTTACGCGCACGCACTAAAACGCCGCTTTGTTGAATTTTGCGGTTGAAACGTCGCAACAAGTTGTCGAATGATTCGTTATCTTTTCTTTTAACTTCTACCAAATTGATTCACCTCTATTCTGGAGCTTGCCAGAACCACTACGGGCTCGGGAAACTGCGGTATTTGTTGTTTACAAACAACAAAATTGAAACTAGCTAAATTAACTCAACTAATCTCAATCGACCTTAATACTTTTTCAATTATACTGGATTTCTCTCTGGGGGTCAAATCACGGCTTTCGCCTCTTTGAACCCTACAAAGCAGATAGAAAATAAAAAATCAGCACTCAGAGTTATTTTTTGTGCTGATTTTATTTATTCACTTAATTGTTTACCTCCCAAAAGGTGTAAATGTAAATGAGAGATTGTCTGTCCACCGTGCTTACCAACATTCCAAATCAATTTATAGCCTGAGTCTGCGACACCTATTTCAAGTGCTTGTTCTTTTGCAGTCAAAACTATTTTAGCGATTAAACCACCATGGCTTTCATCGAGTTCATTCACAGAAGCTATGTGTTCTTTTGGAATTACCAAGAGATGAACTGGAGCTTGTGGGTGAATATTTTTTATCACCACCAACTCATCGTCTTCATAATAGACTTCAGAACCAAGCTCTTTATTGATAATTTTGCAAAATACGCAATCTCCTACCATAGTAAGTTAGCTTTAAGGATCTAAACGCTTTTTAACTTCGTCGATAATTTTATCGTAGGAAAAAACTTCTTGCATGCCACTTTTTACATCTCTTAAAATAACCATTTCATCCATAGCCTCTTTTTGCCCCATTATCAAAGCCAAAGGAGCTTTGAATAATTCGGCTAATTTCAGCTGGTTTTTGACACCAACCATACCAAAGTGATCGTGAACACGAATGTTGGCGTTAATTAAATCGCGGAAGAGTCTTAAAGATTTTTTTGAAGCTAGCTCACCTAACGGTACTAAGAACACATCAGTTTTCTTGTTTTGCTCAACTTCGAAAGTTGAATGTTCCATAGCTTTTATTAAGTTGGAAAGCATGCCGGCAAAACCAAAAGCTGGCGCTGCTTTACCGACAACATTTTTTACCAAAATATCGTGGTGAGTACCTTCTCCAAGGACAATAGTTTCCTTATCAGTTTTGTATTTGAAAATAACATTGGTTTTACTAGCTCCTTCTGGTCCGATGTATGTGGAGTTTAGTTGGTAAGGCAGCCCAAGCTCGTCCAATGCTTCCAAAATATTCATGAAATGTTTTTTGTGGCCTTCATCTAAGAAATCTAGAATTGCGGGAGCTTCAGTTGCGATTACCTGACAATCGAGATTATCACAGCGCAATACCGCTAACGGCTTCGTGCGGACATCGGCGTTACAGTTATCGCATAAGTCAAACTCTTTGTTCTTCAAGAAGTCTTTTAGAACTCCTTGATAATTATTTTGACAGTTAATATCGCCAATAGTATTGATTTCCAAGGATACATCGGCCAAACCTAACTTGTTTAACATATCCCAAACAGCACTAATTGTTTGAGCTTCAGTTAAATGATTAAACTCACCCATCACTTCGTACCCATATTGATAGTTTGAGTGAAGAGCTTGTCTCGCATCTTGTTCTACAACATTACCGAAATAGAACCACTTGGCCAGAGGGTTCTCTTCAACTAAAGCTTGTTGCGAGTAATGCCTTAATACAGACGGCAATAAAACTGAACGAAGTGCAGTTGGTTTATTACCTAATTGAGTAAATAGAGTTTTTTCGATTTGTCCTTTTTGATCTTTGTAGAAATCTGAGTAAACTTTTCCTTCTTCAATAATCGGAACTTCAACTTTCTGAAATCCGTACATAGAACTGATGTTGTTGAAGTTATTATAGATAGTGTGCCAATACGGACTAGAAATTGGAGCGACTTCACGCAAACCATTAATGCTTCCAGGTTTGTAAGTTACTGTAGTTTTTTTGGTGATAGTGCGACTCATAATGAAGGTTGTTTAATAACTAAGTTAGTCTAAAGTTGGGTTGGGAAAGTTCAAAGTTCCGAAGCTGTTGAGTGGGAAAACTCTCAACCATGCTTCGCCAATAATATCGTGGCGAGGCAAGATTCCCCATACGCGGGAATCACTGGATGCTAAACGGTTATCTCCCATTACATAAAACTCATCAGTTCCCAAAGTAACTAAATCTGTTTGGCCAAAAGTCATGTCCTGGCTAGGCAAATAGCTCTCTTGCAGAAAAGCTCCGTTTGGATTTTGTTGATTAAAAATTTTTACCTTGCCGTCTTCAATCTTAACTTTTTCTCCTGGCAAAGCAACAATGCGCTTGATGAAAAATTGGCGATTATCTTTTGGGTATCGGAAGACGATAACATCGCCTCGTTCGTACTCGCCGAAGTAGTTACCGACTTTGTTAACTACTAAATATTCTTTATTTTGAAAATTTGGAACCATCGATGAACCAGACACAATAAAAGGTTCGGCAATAAAATAACGAAAACCAACCATTACAACGAAAGCAATTAAAACTACACGAGCCAAATCCCAAAGGAAAGCGCCGACAGTTTGGTTGTTCATCTCTGGGTCTGGAGCATTGCTAGTTGATTCGACAGTAAAATTTTCGTTGGCCATTTTATTTTTATTAATTGCGGTGTTTATATAAATTTACGCTAAGCTATCGCGCTTTTTTAGGTTTGATAAGTAAATAACATAACAACTATAGCACTAGAAAAATAAAAAAGCAAAACAGCAAACAAAATATTTTATGACTTAATTAAGCATAGTTTTATGTAAGGTTAAACTTAACTATATACCAGTTTTCTTGTATAATACTCAGGTATTTAACTCGGACATAATCAACTATCTTAGGCATCCCTGCCACCTACTTCATGAAAGAAATAAGCATTCCTAAAAAACCTGTTATAAGCTCAACTACAGTTGGTAAAGACGCTGAAAGACAGTATGGTTTTGAAAAGAAAACAGTTACTACAAATCAAGCCGACTCTGGTTCAGACCAATCGAATAAGACCGAAAAACCACTTGGGATTACCATTAACCGTTTTGATGGCCAACCACCAACCACAATAACTACCGATCGTCCTAAGACAGCTAGCCCTAAAAAACCTGGCCGTGGTAAAAAAGTTTTGAAAACATTACTGCTGATAATTATAGTAGCTGCTCTCGTACTAGGTTCCTTCATTGCTATTCGGACCTACAATATCAGTGGCAAAATTTTTGTTGGTGATGAGAATAGTTTGTACCAAAAAATTAGTAGCGTTATTCAAAGTCAAATTGGTGGTGCTAAACTTGTTGGTGAAAATAATGGGCAGATTAATGTACTCTTGCTGGGCGTCGGCGGAGCAGGTCATGATGGTCCCTACCTAACAGATACGATGATCTTGGCTCAACTTAGGGTCAAGGAAAATAAAGCAACTCTAACATCTATTCCACGAGATTACTTAGTTAACACTAAGGAATTTGGTCAGCGAAAGATTAACTCAGTTTTCGCAGAAACATTCGCTCTAACTAAAGATTGGAATAAGTCTGGCTTGGCGGCTCGGGAAGTGGTAGAAAATATGTCAGGATTATCTATTCCCTATTTCGTTGTTGTAGACTTTGAAGGTTTTGAAAAAACTATTGAAGCAATTGGTGGAGTCGATATACAAGTGGAAAATACTTTCACCGATTATGAGTTCCCAGACAGTAGCAATGGATACCTTCCTGCAGTAACTTTCACGCAAGGATTGGAACAAATGAATGGTCGCCGAGCATTGATTTATGCCCGTTCAAGAAAAGCTGCCGGAGTAGAAGGTAGTGATTTCGCCCGTAGTATTCGCCAGCAAAAAGTCATTCAAGCAACCAAAGCAAAAGTTGTTAGCATGAATATAATTCAGGATGCTGGCAAGCTTAACCAGCTGTTCACGATTATTGGAGATCATGTTCACACTAACTTAAGCCCAGGAGAAATCCTACGTGCATACGATTTAAGCAAAGATTTAGGATCAGAACAAGTTACATCCTTAAGCCTTGATCCTTCCACGGGGATTATCTGTCCAGAAACTCTAGAAAGCAGTGGAGCGTTTGTACTTACATACTGTGCTGGCAAAGGCCAAGAAGATGTGAAGAAGTTTTTCCAAGAAAGTTTTAGCAACGGTGAAGTTCAAGCCGAAGCAGCTGTCGTCTGGCTAGCAGACTCAACACTAACAGGAAAACTCTACAAGAAAGCCGAAGCTCAGTTAGCAGATGCCGGGCTAACAGTATATAAAGTTATATATACAGGCAAGCCGTTAAGTCAAAATCTAGTCCATGCCGTGAATGATAAAACAGCCAGCGTGGAATTAGTACAAAGTATTTTAGATGCAAACCCTGTTTCGCTACCGCCACCAGGCATCAAAGTCAACAAAGAGAAAGTTGACCTCGTGGTAATTTTAGGAGAGTCGACCAACAATTAAACTTAAACTTATGAAAAATTTGCCGCTTATTGCTATCGTTGGTGAACCCAATGTCGGCAAATCAACTCTGATGAACAAAATCGCTGGCCAACGCTTAGCGGTAACTTCAGAAATTGCTGGAACAACCCGTGACCGTCAATACATCGACACCTCATGGAACGGTGTTGATTTTACAATGGTAGACACCGCAGGAATAACCTTCACAAAAACAGAAGAACTAGAAGCCGAGTTAAACGAACAAATCGATCACGCTCTACAAGAAGCTGATGCATTAATGTTGGTCGTAGATAGTAAGACCGATCCACAAGTTATGGACCGTAAGGCCTTACTGAAATTCCGTAAATCTAAAAAGCCAGTTGTCTTAGTCGTAAACAAAGTTGATTCTCCAAAACTAGTGGAATCGGCAGCTGCACCTTTTGCCCAGCTCGGGGTAAAGGCAATGTATTCAGTTTCTTCTGTCTCAGGCAGAGGTATTGGAGATTTATTGGATGAAGTCGCAACTATCTTAAAAGAAATTCCAGCTGAGGATGTTACACCTCCCACAGGCATAGCTGTTAGCATTATCGGGAAACCAAACGTCGGCAAATCCAGTTTAGTAAACCACCTTTTGGGCAACAAGCGCGTGGTGGTTTCGAATATTCCAGGAACAACTCGCACGGCGATAGATACGCACGCCAATATTGACGGTGAAGATTATACATTTATTGACACAGCTGGTTTAAAGAAAAAAGAACACCGTCAAAAATTACCAGATATCTACTCTGGGTTTCAGACTTTTCGCGCGATGCGTCGCAGTGATGTAGTAATGTTCATGATTGATGCCACACAACCGGTTACCAAACAAGATCAATCTATCGCTGGTGAAATTTTGGACATGAGCAAACCAGCAATCATTTTAGTTAATAAAATGGATGCGTATGATGGTGATGAAGAAAAACTCAAAGACTATGTTTCTTTGCACTTCCCATTCCTGTGGTTCTGCCCAGTATTCTTCATCTCAGCTGACACTGGTGCTGGTATCAAAGAGGCTTTAGGAGCAGTTAAGTCTGTTTTTGATTCGAACCGAAAAACTGCAGAGCCAGAGCAAGTTGAAAAACTTCTGGAAAGTATTTTGAAAACCAATCCACCAAGACGAATGCTCGATCAACGCGAGCCAAAAGTTTACGGACTAGCTCAAGTTGATGTAAATCCCCCTAGTTTTGAATTGGAAGTAAACCGCTCGGGTGCAATCTCTGAAGAATTTCGTAGGTACTTAATGAAGCAAGTTATCAAGCGCTTGGATTTCTGGGGAACGCCAATCAAAATTTACTACAAAGAACAATAAGAAAAGCCTAAGGATTTCTTTCGGCTTTTTATTAACCAAGTCAGAGCTTAGTTGATGTACTCAGTTTGTGAGAAGTCTTTAACCGATTTGATTAAAGACTGGCGATAAGCTTTTATGCAAAAGGCTATGTTATCAATTACACCTTGCAGTAGTTGGCGGAACTGCTCGGTGAGGAAGCATCCTTGATAGTAACGCTTCAGCTCACGCACAGTTGCCCGAAAAACACTGTATAAGTTCTTAGTTCTTTGCCTGACTTGATTCCAATTTTGATTAGCAATTAAGACGGTTGTCTTAAAGGCTTGTCTAAGAATAGAATCAATTCGTTGTTGCACTTTCTTGCCTAGATACGAGAAATAGACATCCAAGCGCCACGGAACTATAGCCACCAAACTGTATTGGTCGTATGAAATAGAATCTAAATTATCGTTAAACATCAATGTTCCAAAAAATTCAGATTCTGAAATGGTACGGTCAACCAAGACTACTAAGCTTCTCGGTTTGATTATACAACTTTCTACTACCGTGTAGTTTTCCAAAGCAAATTTGTGTCTGTCCATTACCCACAATACCTCCTACTTATTTTTGCTATTATAAAACTTTTACTAGAGCAAGACAAATTACCAAACTTGTGCCCGTTGTTCAGGTGGTAAAAACAGTTTGCTATTAGCGCTGATTGTATATGCTTCGTGAAATTCAGAGATATTAATAAGCGCTCCATTCACACGCCACTCGGCTGGTGAATGCGGGTCGGTTTTAATCTGTTTTTCTAAACCTTCAGGGGTAATATTATTACGCCAAACTCTGGCGTAGCTAGCGAAAAATCTTTGCTCTGGAGTCAGTCCATCTATGTAGTCTGGGCGACCACTTTTCGCAAGAGCAATTTGCAAAGCGTCGTAGGCAATTGCTAGCCCGCCGATGTCAGCGATATTCTCCCCTAGCGTCAGCTCCCCGTTTACTTTATAGCCACCCACAACATCGAAAGTTGAATATAAGTCTGAAACTTTCTGGGCTTTGTTTTTAAACTGTTCTTGGTCGTGCTCTGTCCACCAAGAATTCATGCTGCCATTTTCATCATACTTGCGACCCTGATCGTCGAATCCATGAGTAATCTCATGACCAATCACCACACCAATTCCACCGTAGTTAACTGCATCGTCGGCTTCAGCATCAAAAAATACTGGCTGTAGAATTCCCGCAGGGAAAACGATTTGATTAAACCAAAATGAACAATAAGCATTAACTGTTGGCGGACTCATATGCCATTCCATCTTATCCACTGGCTGGCCAATTTTTGCTAAGTCCCGGTTAAATTCAAATTGTTGAGCTCTTAAGTAGTTGCCAAATAAATCATCTGGTTTAATTTCTAAGCTGGAGTAATCTTTCCATCTGTCTGGATAGCCAATCTGGCGGGTCATTTTCCCTAATTTGATTAAAGCCTTTTGTTTAGTTTCTTCACTCATCCAATCCAGGTTTTGTATTCTCTTGCCGAAGGCTTCCACCAGATTATCGACTAACTCTGACATTCTTGTTCGAGCACTTTCGTTAAAGTGAAGTTTTACAAATTCTTCGCCTAGCGCTTCTCCTAAATTAGTATCCACAATTTGCACGGCACGACGCCAACGAGGTTTGATGCTTTTTGTTCCAGTTAAAATCCGGCCATAGAAGTTAAAAGATTCTTCGGCAAGAGGATGACTAAGTACGCCAGAAAAAGATGATAGCAATCTCCAGTACAAATACTGTCGAATAATTTTGATATCAGTAACCATCATGCTTTCAGTAGCATGTACGATGAACTCTGGTTTACTGACGATTAGTTCAGATATCGTACCAACACCAATCGCTGTTAAATATTTAGACCAATCGAATGAAGGTGCTTGATTTATTAAGTCTGCAATAGTTAATTTATGGTACAAGCTTTCATAATCTCGCAGTTGTTCACTGTTCAGAGATTTCTCCGCCAACACTTTCTCAAAGTTGTAAACATTTTCCGAAAATTCTTCAGTATCGCCTGAGACGCCTGACAAAGCGACCATCTTGGAAATATGATTCTTGTATTGGCTAGTTATATCATTAGAACGATCATCATCTTTAAAATAGTAATCACGGTCCGGTAAACCTAATCCTGCTTGCCACAGTCTGTAAATATTTATATCACTTTGTTTATCGTCGGATGCGATAAATTGTGACCAGAAAGCATTTACCCCAGTTTTATGAAACTCAGCTAAAAGTTCTGGTAAATCTCTGGCATCTGTTAAATTATTTATTTTATCAAACCAGTTTTGTAGCGGACTCACACCCAACTCATTGACGAGCTCTTCATTCATAAATGAGCCATAGAAATCACGCAACTTTTGTTGATTACTACCAACCTCCAAATTATCTTGAGCTTTCAAGTTTTCTAAAATGTCTTTCAGCTTTAGTTCATTCGCCTTCTGAATTTCATTAAAAGCCGACCAGCGATAATCGTCTTCAGGAATCGGATTTTCTTCGCGCCACTTCCAGTTAACATGCTGGTAAAAATTTTCTTCGGCTGATACGGTTTTATGAAAATTGTCTATTTCAAGTTTTTCTTGCATAAGTAAATTTTAATTCTCTATCAGTTTACTATAAATTCCGCGATTGATATACTACATGATATGAAGCTTATAATCGGTCTTGGAAATCCTGGGAAAAAGTATGAACTCACTCGGCACAATGCTGGGTTTTTAGCCATAGACTGGTTCTTAAAAGACAAGCCAGTTATTAGCTGTCAGAGCAAGTTTGATGCAATAATTTGCGAGTACCATGAAGATGGTAATAAGGTATTATTTGTTAAGCCAACCACATTTATGAATCTTTCCGGGCGCGCTATTTCCCAACTGACTAACTTTTATAATTTGAGTGCCGGGCAAGACTTGCTAGTGTTGCATGATGAAATTGATTTGCCACTAGGAAAAATAAAATTCACAGAGGGCTCGAGTGCGGCAGGTCATAACGGTGTGCAAAGCATCATTGATGAGCTTGGCACGAAAAATTTTCACAGACTAAGGATTGGAGTAGAAACTCGAGAAAACAAATCCATTCCTCCAACCGAAAGTTTTGTGTTGCAAAAATTCACCGATGAAGAGTTGCAACTTCTCCAAGAAAAGATCTTTACTGAAACTAATGCGATAGTGCAAAAATTTATCAAAAAAGAAAACGCCTCAGAATAATTCTGTGGCGTATTTTATTACCAACGCAAGTTATGTTATGCGGGCGTTAAGATCCTTTGGCGGTTCATATCGAAAAGCATATTGCAGTCCAAATCTTTATACTTCATATCTGATTTAAACTCGTTGCCCTTCCAAACGACTTGAATTATTTCACTATGACTTCCGTTAGCACCAGGCTTGTTAAAACCAATTACTTTTCCAGTCGTTCCAGAACCAATCCAAGATTTTCCATTACTTACAACTTCATCACCAATACGAAGCTCAGAAAGAACATTGTCTTCGCAACTACGAATGGCAATAATTTTGCCATCATGATTTTTAATTGTATATATCAAATATTTATCCCTCCTTTTATTTTCAAAAATAAAACCGCCTCTATTATATAAGACGGTTCTCATCATCACAACCCCACCCACAAGTGAGAGATACAAAGCAATCGCTTCGAAATCTCTGCTTGACTGCTACTATTAGACAAATAGGAGGGATGATGTCTAAATTCGCAACTTGCAAGTAGGATTGTGCCGACGAGTTGTTAAACTTCAATTTAATACTTTGTCATTATACACCTAAATTGCCTTTTTGTCAAGTAGTATTTTCTTAGAAAATTTAACTAATCTTTACCTTATTTATGCCAATATTTAGTAATGAATCCTGAATATTTATATTTATCATTACTAAATCAAGTCCATTATATGAGCCAAGAGCTTATTGAGCAATGTTTTAATAATAATCATAGCTTTGAGTCTGTGGCAAAAAACCAAGCTTTGCAAACGCAATTAGGCTTCCAGCATACGCATCAAAACAGGGTTAAAGAATTAGTCTCTGAATTCCCTATCGCGAAAATTATTAAGGTTTGTGAAGATGAGTATATATCAGCGGTAACTGTTGCGGAATCTGATTACCCAAAGCTACTAAAACAAATTCATGACCCGCCACCAGTCCTCTACTATAAAGGTGTGTTACCCAAAGAGGAGCAACTTTGTATAGCAGTTGTAGGTAATCGACGAATGACACCGTACGGCAAATACTGTGTCGAAAAATTTGTTGGCCAACTTTCAAAAAATGGAGTGTCTATAATTTCAGGACTTGCTTATGGTATTGATGCAACAAGCCATGTTGTAGCTCTGGATCATAAGGCGCCAACATTCGGAATAATTGGTAGCGGGGTAGATGATGACAGTTTCTATCCTAGCGGTAATCTTAAACTAGCTCACAGCATCATCCAAAGTGATGGCGGTATAATTTCTGAATATCCTCCACTGACCAATGCTAGGAAATATCATTTCGTGGCCCGTAATCGAATTATTTCAGGCTTGAGTGAGGCTTCTATTATTATTGAATGTCGTGAGAAAAGTGGTGCGCTAATAACTGCCGACTTTGCTTTGGAACAAAATCGATTATTGTATACAGTACCAGGCGCTATTAACTCTGAAAATTCAACTGGCCCAAATAAACTTATTCAGCAAGGGGCAAGCTTGTTGTTAGACAGTAACGATTTGCTTCTAGACCTGGGAATTCCACTGCGTACAATTCCCGAACAAAGTTTAGAGACCCAAAAAATTCTCTCTGAGAATGAGCAAAGAGTAGTAACGCACCTTTCAACTTTCCCTGATGAAAATAGTTTCGACCACATGATGACAAAGCTGCACTTGCCTTATAGTGAACTTGTAATTACACTTAATAAACTGCAGTTATCTGAGATTATCAAACGCAGTGAAACTGGTAATTATTATATAAAACCCCTGTGAAAACTCATACTTTATTTTTCCACCCTGAAGACCATCACAACTTTGAGTATATCCGCTCTGGTGAAAAACAAATTGAAACCCGCGCGGGTTCGGAAGCTTATAACCAGATAAGTACTGGAGACACAATTGTTTTTGCTTGTGGTGAAGAAGAAATTATAAAAGTCGTCAGATTAATCAAGCACTTTCAATCCATTGATGAATTGTTAAAAGAAATTCCATTCTCAGATATTATGCCATGGATAAATTCTGAAGAAGAAGCAAAAGCCACCTGGCTAAGCTTCCCTAATTACCCACAGCGAATTAGTAAATTTGGAATACTCGCAATTTATATTTAATTAGTATGAAATTATTTCCAAACCATATTGCTTATAAATTCACGGTCTTACTACTAGTAGTTTTTGCTACGGGTTTTGTAATTTACTCACTGAATTTACTACCTTGGCAAAGTACTAACGATAACCAAACTATTCTAACTAAATCTGACTTAGGTCTTGATTCCCTGGAAGATTACTACAACACAGCAACGGATAATGTAAAGCCTACTGAGAATTTAACAGAGGTTGATTTCTTTGCAGTTGGTGATATCATGCTCTCTCGAGATGTTGCAGAACAAATCAAGCGCAACGACAATGATAGCTTTTGGCCTTTCCGGGCGCTTGAAACCGAATTGTTATCCACCGATTTTAATGTTGGTAATTTGGAATCTCCTTTTTCTGGACGGGATGACTATCGAAATGCTGACGAGTTTATTTTTAATGCCCCAACATGGTCACTGCCGGGTTTAATTCAACACAACTTTAAAATCCTTAGTGTTGCCAACAACCATTCCTTAAACCAAGGTTTAGATGGATTGCTTTATACAAAATCGGCTTTGGAGAAGAGCGGAACACAAGTAGTTGGTGGCGGTACAAATGATGATGAAGCTTGGCAAGGCAAAGTATTTTCCGTAAAAGGTGTGCGTGTTGGTTTTATCGCAGCTAATTACTTCGGACAAAGCTATCTTGCAGATCTCAGGCAAACCGATAAACTTCAAAGCTCAATCAAAGAATTAAAAACTAGGTCTGATTTTATTGTTGTTCTGATGCACGCAGGTGAAGAATACACCAAGAATCCTAACGAGCAACAAATTAATTTTGCTAGAGCCTCAATTGATAATGGAGCTGATTTAGTGATTGGTTCTCACCCTCACTGGATTCAACCAATCGAGGAATATCAAGGTAAATATATTTTTTATTCTTTAGGAAACTTTATCTTTGACCAAATGTGGAGCCAAGAAACTACCGAAGGATTAATGCTTAAAATCTCTTTAGAAAAAGCTGGTTCTTGTGCTTACGATTCACGACTCTCTCCTACTGGCCAACAGCAAGTGGTGTGTAGTGACTCTCTTCAAGGCGCAAGCCTTCCTGCCAAATTAAAGAAAATTGAGCTAGTTCCGGTGAAGATTGAAAACTACGGCCAGCCAAGATTGGCTAACGAAATTGAAAAATCGGAAATCTTAAAAAAAATAGGCGCGACTACAGATGTAATCACGCCTTAGATACCGATGTCTGATAATTTTTCAGACTGGGAACAGGTGTTCTAGTTTAGCAAATTTATTTGCAAGGTCTGCCATGTCAGTGACTTTGCGGAAATACAAATTTCCCGCACTAAAGGCAATTTGCCCTGAGTCAAATTTAAGAATAAGGCTGAACACTTCATTTGTGCCGTACTTGCAATGCAAGTCGATGCACAAATTTCCCTCAAATTTAGACAAACACTGCTTAACTTCACGATCTCTTAAGCTCCAAGGTCGCGCAGGTCTGTCCTTTGTGGAAATATCTTGCCTAATAACGGCAAGTTCATCTTGCGGTTGGCTAATAAGTTTAATTCTTGTGGAACCAGAACCTTTGAAGTTCCGATATTGCCAATTACCGAATTTAGAGTAATCCAATAACAATAAGTCCGTAATGACTTGAATTTTTCTTTGCATTTTAAACAGTTATCCTCCATTTATGATTGCTACTTTAAGTTAGCTTCCTATACTACCAAATATAAAGCGATTTGACAACTGTGCGCATGCTGATATAAACTCTCTTTTGTACTTATATAAAAGTTTTCAAAATTGTAAAGTTAATTTATGTCCAAGCAACTTATTATTGTAGAGTCTCCTACAAAAGCAAAAACTATTTCTAAATTCCTAGGTGCCGATTATGAAGTCGAGGCTAGTTTTGGGCATGTACGCGATTTACCAAAGTCCAAAATTTCTATAGATGTCAAAAATAATTTTGAACCTCAATACGTAATTCCGCCTAAAGCCGATGATGTGATAGCCAAACTCAAAGGAATGGCCAAAAATGCCTCCTCTATTATATTGGCAACTGATGAAGATCGAGAAGGAGAAGCTATCTCCTGGCATTTAGTAGAGGCTTTGGGAATGAAGTATGATGACCCTAAGCTGAAACGCATCGTTTTCCATGAAATCACCAAATCTGCAATTCATCACGCACTAGAAAACCCTCGAGCAATAGATTTGCGTTTAGTAGACGCACAACAAGCCAGACGAGTTCTTGACCGTCTGGTGGGCTATGAATTGTCCCCTTTTCTTTGGCGAAAAATTCGCTATGGCTTATCAGCAGGGCGCGTACAATCTGTTGCTGTTCGTCTTATTGTTGAACGCGAACGCGAAATTGAAAAATTTAATGCTGAAGAATACTGGAGCATTGAAGCGGAACTTTCAAAAAAAACTGGTGGGCAAAACTTTATTGCACGGTTACAAAAAGTTGATGGTAAGGCTATTGGGAAAATGGGAATTAGCAATGAAGCAGAAGCGAGACAAATTGTTTCCAATCTGAGTAGTGCTGACTATAAAGTTGAGGAGATTGTTACCAAAGAAGTAAAACGCAACCCTTCAGCACCTTTCACAACCTCAACCTTACAACAAGAAGCTGCACGAAAACTCGGCTACTCAGCTAAACAAACCATGATGTTGGCCCAGAAGCTATATGAAAATGGTCACATCACTTACATGAGAACCGACAGTCTAAACTTAGCAGAAAGTGCTTTAAAACAGGCTCAAGAAATTATCAAATTGGAGTTTGGCGCAAAATACGCTTTGAGTGAAGCACGCCGTTTCACTAACAAAAGCAAAGGCGCGCAAGAAGCTCACGAAGCTATCCGTCCAACCGACCTCTCTAAATTACCCAACTCTATCAAATCCAGTGGCGAGACTGGCACAGGTCGCTTATACGATTTAATTTGGAAGCGCACTATCGCAAGCCAGATGCAACAAGCAGTCTTCGATCAAACAGCTGTTGATATTTCAGCGAACAATTATACTTTTCGTGCCAATGGCCAAGTAATAAAGTTCGATGGTTTTATCCGCGCTTATACCGAAGGCGTAGATGAAAAACAAGAAGATGAAATTGAAGGAGTTCTACCCGAACTAGACCTCAACGAAATCTTAAAGTTAATTGAGCTGTCCCCTAACCAGCACTTTACCGAACCACCTGCACGATACAGTGACGCAACTTTAGTGAAGGCGCTTGAAGCTCACGGGGTTGGAAGACCGTCAACTTACGCACCAACTCTATCCACTATTCAAGAGCGTGGCTATGCAATTAAAGAAGATAAAAAATATCGACCAACTGAAGAAGGTTATTTAACTACCGATATGCTAGTTGAGCATTTTCCAGAAATCGTTGATATCAACTTCACGTCAAAAATTGAAGAAGACTTCGACAAAATTGCCGAAGGAGAACTTAAATGGGTACCTGTAATCCGTGAATTTTACGAACCGTTCAAAAAACACTTAATTGAAAAGGAAGAGACTGTCGAAAAGAAATTGGAAGTTTCTGAAACACCTTGCCCTCACTGTAGCCAACCGATGTTGATGAAATATGGTCGCATTGGAAAATTCTTAGCATGCCCAGAGGAAGGTAGTAAGGTTACCTTGCCGATGCCGGAAGAAGCAGCACAAATCAAAGCACTAGAAGAAAAAACTAAGGACGAGCGTTGTCCGGTTTGCGATAAACACATGGAAGTAAAACGCGGTCGCTTCGGATTCTTTTTAGGCTGCGTTGATTATCCAAAATGTAAGGGTATTGCCAAAATTTGGAATAAGACTGGATTTAAATGTCCCCTCTGTTTAGAAACTGCCGAGAGAGCTAACAAGCCTGGTGACATTGTCGAGAAAAAATCACGTGGTCGAGGGAAGCCATTCTTTGCCTGTACTCGTTGGCCAGATTGTAATCTAATCATGAATAAATTACCTGAAAGCGAAGCTGATTTGGCAGAGTTATTTCAAAACTGGAAAGACAACCCTCCAAAGTCAAAAGAAGAAAGAGCTGCCGCTAAAAAAGTTACTAGAAAGACTCCGAAAAAAACTGCACGTAAATCTACTTCAAAAAAGAAATAAAAAATATCCCGCACACGCGGGATATTTTTTATGGCAGATCTTTTTCAAAAACTCGTTTTGTGAAGTTATAAAAATTCCAGCCTTTGAAAGTTCCTAGTATTGAAATATAATATTTTAACCAAACCCATTCTCTCATGTAATGACCAATAATTCCTGTAAAAAGATATTTACCATTGGTATAGAGTGTCCATCTTGGTCCTAAAGGAATTGCATAAGGGAATTTTTTGCATTGGTGCGCGCGCACCTTTCTTCCATCAGCCAAATCTTTAATTGCTGACGCGACATATTTGCCTTGATCGATTGCTTGACTGGCTGTTCCCGGAAGTGGTGTATGACTAGAGTCTAAGAAACAACACTGATCGCCAATAATAAACATATTATTGTGAAGGGCGGGGCAAAAACTATTATCGACATCTATTCGTCCACCTCTTCCTGGAGTAACTTCAGGCACTACAGGCAGTGGCTTGGCAGCCACACCAGCTGCCCATACCAAACAATCATAGGCGAACTTATCACCGCTTTGTAATTCTACAAAATGCTGATCAACTTTGGTGACTAACTGGTGTGTTTGAATGTCGACACCGAAATCTTTTAAACGGTTAGTTACAGCTGACACTACTTTATCAGGAAAGCCAGGCATTAGATGTGAAGCACCTTCGACTATAACAGTTTCAATATTATTCCGTGCTAACTTATTTTTCCACGCGACAAAATCTAACATGGTTTGCAACTGTGCTGCTAGCTCAACTCCAGCGACACCACCTCCAGCAATCACCACACGAACTCGCTCGCCTTTGCCATGAAGCCTCTTAGTTTCAACTGCGAATTCTATTTGGTTTCGAATCCTAAGTGCATCTTTAGCCGATTGTAACGGTATAGCGAATTGTTCAGCACCTTCAATGTGATAAAAGTTTGGGCCAGCACCAAATCCTGCTATAACATAGTCATAGTGCAAAGTTCCGCCTTCGAAGACTACCTCTTGGTTGTCGGAATTAATTTCGGCAACTTTGGCTTGAATAAAGTTAATTTTGCTGCCAAAAAAAATATCTGTATATTTTAGTGTTATGCTTTGATAAAGTTCAGTTAGATTGGTTATCTCTTCAGGAGCAGCAGCCACCTCATAGAGATTGCCGTGAATGACATGATGATCATTTTGATCGATCACAGTGATATCAAACTGGTCACCGAACTTCGAGAGAGCTTTAGCTGCAGCAATCCCCCCAAAGCCAGCGCCAACAATGACAATTTGTTTTTGTTTCATCGAGAATTTTATTTATCTTATAGGTATTATAACATGGTTATGCCTCTTGAAAAAATCTGGAATATGTTGTAGAATGTCTAAGTATTTACTGAAGCCTCTAAAAAATATGGTCATTCAACTACCCCTTTGGATGAAGTTGAACATGCGAGGTAGTTGCAATCAAAAAACCAGGCTATCACTTGGGCCGAT
Organism: Candidatus Doudnaibacteriota bacterium; assembly: GCA_038257015.1. Classification (GTDB taxonomy): domain Bacteria; phylum Patescibacteriota; class Doudnabacteria; order UBA920; family UBA920; genus UBA920. Next base: position 28,028 of record JBBSJS010000003.1, read on the forward strand.
CCCGCCAAGGCGGGAGAGGTTAAGTGAGAGACTGAAAGGAGTAATGCTGAGGTAAGTGAGTTTATGTCAAAAACATAAACGAACAGGCCGAAGCCATTATGACGCGGGCTCTTAGCTCAGCTGGTAGAGCAGTGGCCTTTTAAGCCATTTGTCCCGGGTTCGAGCCCCGGAGAGCCCACCATAAAAAGATGCTATATAAAATAGCATCTTTTTTATTTAGAATAAGCCTTATTACTATGTTAAGATTAGATTATGAATTTAGATATTTTCAAACAATTTTTAGACTACGAATTAATAGACACTGGAGATGGGAAGCGTCTTGAGCGCTGGGGCAATTACATGTTGATACGACCCGACCCTCAAGTAATTTGGAACCCTACTTATCCTGAGAAAGTTTGGGACGGAGCATCTGCAGAGTTTATTGGTAGTGGAGAGCGAGGTCGTTGGAATAAAAGAAAAACCATTCCACAATCATGGCAACTATACTGGCGCGCTGATGTAAAATTATTAGCCAAACTTACACCATTTAAACACACTGGGATATTTGCAGAGCAAGCTGCTAACTGGGAGTGGATGGAAAAAGTTACTACTGACGCAACCAATCCCGGACGAAAATTAAAAATCTTAAATCTGTTTGCTTATACTGGAGGTGCCACTATGGTACTAACTCGCCTTGGTCATTCTGTGACTCATGTCGATGCGAGCAAGCCAGCTATCGCCTGGGCAAAAGAAAATCAAGTTGCCAATAAGTTCCCTACCGAAAGCATCCGTTGGATTCTTGATGATGCCGTTAAATTTGTTCAAAGAGAATTGAAACGCGGTGAAACCTATGACGGAATTATTATGGACCCGCCAGCATTCGGTCATTCGCCAACTGGAAAAACTTGGAAGTTTAACCGTGACCTTCCTAAACTTCTTGAGCTATGCGTACAACTCCTCTCTCCGGAAGCAAAATTTCTGCTGATTAATGGTTACGCGACAAACTCTTCTAGTATTGCTCTAAACAACATTGTCGAGCAGGAATTAAAAAATCGTGGGGGCCAAATTTCCTACGGAGAACTTGGATTAAAAGAAAAAACCGGGCGATGTATATCGACCGGTATTTATGCCAGATGGCAAAGCTAAGACTGTTTTTTAATCTTCTTTTTTAAGAGTTTCAAATCTTTTTTAGGCAGTTCCTCCATATGGTTCAACAAATACCCAGCACATGCTTCAGCGATGATTGCATGTGTTTTGTTATCTAAATTCTTAGGTAAAGAGCCAAGAGCATGATGTAAATCTTTAGCATTGAACCTTTTCTCACCACTGCTTCGTTTAGACATTAATTCCTCCTTACAAGACCTAGTGCGCAGATTGCGGTGCAGTAAAATTACTGCACCGAGTATCTTCACACTAAACAGGGTAACTTGGAGGCGTATTAGGCAAATTCTTTGAATAATTTATCCCTGTTGAAGTATTAAAAGGCAAAGGTGTTCCAACAGAATTATTTTCAACTTTCTTTTTATGTCTTGTTAACCACACATACAGAATTGGAGTAGTTAACAGTGAAAGCAATCCGGAACTTATAATACCGAAGATTACTACCAATGCGAGCCCGCGCCAGAAAGGTGAAAAGACTGTTAGGGGAAGCAGTCCGACTAAAGTCGTAATCTGTGTTAAAGCAATGGCACGGAAACGAATACCGGAAGCCAAAGCTACAGCCTCTTTCTTATCCATTCCTTCACGAACTTTTCTATTTGCATAATCGATTAAGAAGATGGCAACATTTTCGACAATTCCAATTACCATAATAATTCCGATAATTTCCAAGAAGCCAAATTGACCGTTGGCGAACAAGGCTAAAGATGGAAATACTCCAATGAGAATCAACGGAATAGCGAACAAGATGATGAAAGGTTGGATAAATGAACGGAAGAACAACACGAAGATTAAATAAGTGACGACAATCGCAAAAGCAATCGCCATAAATAATTCTTGGAATGATTTTTCAAATTCATTAACCCCTACCCTATCTTCAAACGCTCTTTCTGACAATCCAAGATTTTCTGCGTTGGCTTTAGTCCAATCGGTAATTTCACGCTGAACAGCTATCCCATCCCGAGCGTCTTTAACATTAGCACTTACTTGCAAGTAACGCTCACCGTTAAAACGACGAATTGAGCTGGAAACAATTGTTTCCTCGATTGCAACTATATCCCCTAATCTAACTGGTCCATTGCTACCGTAAACAATTAACGACTGTAGTGAACTGATTGTATTTGGTTTTGTGTCATCAGCTATCTTCACAATCACATCTAACTCACCTAATCGGAACAAGCGATTTTCCCCCAAAAATCCAGCAACTTGGCCGTACACTGCTGGAGCAGTTATGCCGGCTTGTGAAGCTTTTGCTTGGTCTACGCGAACCACTAGTTCGGTGCTGATGTTGTCGTTATCTGTCACCACCAATTCAATTTCTTCGTAAGTTCGAAATTGCTCAGTAATCTTTCCGCTAGCAGTGGCTAACTTGTTGGCATCGTTATCGAAAATACGAACACTGATTGGATAGTTATCAGTAGGTGGTCCGGCAGATAATTCACTGGCAAGAGCTCTCTCTCCAAAGGTCTTTTTTAAATCCGCTGAGATTTGTTCGACAATTTCAGGACTTTTAATAGCTCTCTCTTCTGCTGGAAGCAATTCTATGGACAAACTCAAAGCTTGACCAGAGCCAGTACCGTCAATCGATTGGTAGAAAAAAGTGTTAATTAATCCTGCACGTGGTTTTAATATATTTTCAACCTGAACTGCCATTTGTTGCAACTGATCATAAGTCTGGTTAGCAGGACGCGGAATACTCAATTGAATGTATTCAGAGTCATCTGGTTGGGAGAATTGCACCTGCCGTACTTCACCTGATGAAAATAATATGGCTGTGACAACGATTGGTACAACCAAGCTAAGAATAATTACAACAATAGATAACCATGTCCTTGCTAATATAAATCGGTTTACCCTAATAAACCATCGAGCAATTGGCCACAAAGTATGAATGTCATCCTCATCTGCAAGCTTGTCAGCAGTATTTGCTTTAAGATATTTTTCCCCAAGCCAAGTTAAGAAAATTAACGGAATAAAATATGACGCTATTAAAGCAGGAAACACAGTTAATGGGATATATTTAATTAGCTCTCCGAAAGTTCCAGATACTAGACTAAATGGCACAAACACGATTAGTGAAGTAAACACGGCAATAAATAAGCCGACTCCGATAACTTCTACCGAGCGTAACACAGCATCTTTGCCACGGAAACCAACTTCCATATAGCGCTTAATAGATTCCAGCACCACAATAGCTGGGTCAACAATTAAACCTATAACCAGGACAAGTGAGAATAACACCAGGGTATTCAATTGTACATCCATCACAGCTAATGCAATAAAGGTAATCAGCAAAGACAATGGCATGGCCAATGTAGAGATTAATGCACTGCGCCAATCTAGGAACAGCAACATGGCAATGATTAACAACCATAAACCACCGAAAATATATCCTAAATTTGCAAGTGGTCCGTCGATTGACCATTTACTACCGATTGCACCGCTAACAATTTCGTCTACCTGACGCTTTGACTGCGAAGATTGGTCTAAGACAATGGCATAATCAACACTCTCATTGGCTAAACTTTCTTCACGAACTAATTTTTGAATATCTTCACCCACAGAAAGTAAATCAGTGTTCGGCTCTAATCGTAAATCGAATAATAGTGCGGGTTGTATTTTAAACTGGTTAACATCTTTATCCAAAAAGCCAACGCGATGAATCTGGTTATCATAATCAATACCAAGATAAACCGATGCAATATCTGCGAGCTTAACTGTCTTCACGCCACCTTCCACAGCAAAATCACTAACAGTCACTGAAATGTTTCTAACATCTTCAAGCGTAAGCACACCGCTCTGGCCTGTAATCGGAATACGCTTCCCATCAATTACACTCTCCCCTAACGGAAAACCAACATTGGCTGATTTAATTTGTTCAATAACTTGAGGCGTTTGATATTGCGGCGCTAGCTCAATATAAATCTGCTCGGTAACTCCACTAATATCATTAAAGCTTTTCACTCCTTTAAGAGCTAAGAGTTTTTCTTCTAATACTTGCGCCTGTTTACCAAGTTCTGTTAAATCAGTAGCGCCGGAAACTGCAATATAAAAAGGAGCTCCGCTTATGTCTGGGACAATAATCTCGGGCTGATTTATACCATCAGGTAAATCGACACCACTAATTTTGGTGCGGGCTTCTTGCAAAGCCAAGTTAACATCAGTGCCTTCATTAAAATTGAGCACTATAATTGAAACATTAGCTTGTGATGTCGAACTAACTTCTTTTAAATCTTTCAAGTCACGAAGAGCATTCTCCAAAGGTACAGTGACGGTGTTATTGATAGTTTCTGGTCCGGCTCCTGGCACAACAGTTGTCATAACCGCCACAGGAATTTCAACAGCAGGAAAACCTTCAACTCTAAGTCTAGAAAAACTAACGGCTCCGCCAATAATTGTGATTACCAACAACATAATGGTTAGCTGTTTGTTTTCAAGGAAGAAATTTACAAACTTGGCAGTTAAACCAACAGGCTTTATAGATTTCAATTCATCAGGGTTCATATATTTCAATAGATATTTAATATTCAAAAAAGCCCCTAATTATAGCTAATTAAAGGCTTATAGTCAATAACTCAATTTTTCTACCAGGATGACTTAGTGATTGCGTTCAGTCACATATTTCCCCAAAAAAACCAAGAATCCAATTGGTAAAATTAACCATACGAAGGTTGATAACGGTTGCAAAAACAATAAACTGACAATTGGTGTGAAGTTTTGTTGAGCAGTTTCAGGAAGGAAATTTAAAATTATATTGATCAGCAGTCCAATTTGGAGAAATGAGAACACTATCCCAAAACCAACCGCACTCAACTTTCTACCATCGGCTGCAGTTTTAAATGCAAACTTTCCAAGAAATACAAACAGGACAACAAACAATATCATGAAGGTTAGAAGTTGTTGTAGAGGTAAGCTCATCACACCAAATTTATCTGCCACTGCTTCGGACAAAAAAGGAGCTTCAATCACCAGCAACTTACTAATATAAACACTCATTAAAATTGTTAAAATTCTGCCGTGTCCTGAAGCAAATGCGTAAATCAAAGCAGCAATTACCCAAAAACCAAACACGAACAAATCCCAAGTTGGATCTTGCCAGCTAAAGTTTTTCAGTAAATCGAGATATTCGTTAACAGCGCCCATTTAAATGTTTTGTTTCAAAATTTATCTTTTACTAATTATACCACACCAAAGGCAAAAGCCGATGGGATTAACCAATCGGCTTTTAAGGTAATTTATAATGATTTAGCTCAAGCTATCTTTGATAGAATTCCAAAAGGATTTGCTAACTTCTACCGTTTCTCCCTTTAACTCAGCCAGTTTTTTAAGTAATTCTGTTTCTTCTTTCGTTAACTTCTGAGGAACAAGCACGCGCGCTTTCAACAATAAGTCACCTCGACCATTCCCGTTAATCCTCGGCACGCCTTTGCCATTAATCTTGAATATCTTGCCTGATTGGGTTCCTGCTGGAATCTTTAACTCAATTGTTCCATCCATGGTTTCAAATTTAATCTCTGCACCAAGTGATGCTTGAGTAAAACTAACCGGAATGTCATTGAGCAAGTTAAACCCTTCGCGCCTAAATTGATTATGTGTTTTAACTTTTACTAGCAAGTACAAATCTCCGGCACTCGAGCCACGATAACCAACTTCACCTTCACCAGTAATTTTAATCCGTTGTTGGTCGTCGATACCAGCTGGAATATTGACCTCTATAGTTCTGTCTTGTCGCTTTACTCCTTTACCACTACATGTCTTACATGGTGTTTCTGGAACTTTACCATCCCCTTCGCAAGTATCGCACACAACTGAAGATGATACATTTCCAAAAATAGTTCGGCGCTGAGTCAATATCTGTCCTTGTCCATGACAAGTACCACATGTCACAACTTTAGAACCTTCCGCAGCACCACTTCCATTACAAGTTTGGCAATTATCTTTTTTCTCGAGACGAATCTGTTTAGTAATTCCAAAAACAGCCTCTTCGAAACTAATGGTAATAGACATTTCTAAATCAATACCTTTTTTTCGTCTGGATTGTGCCTGTCTGGCTCCGCCCCCAAACATATCTCCAAAAATATCACTGAAATCGAATTCAACACCGCCTTGACCAAAACCAGAGAAGTCGAAACCACCAGGGCCACCACCGAATGGATTACCACCACCAAAACCACCACCGTTGCGCTGGGCTTGGTCAAAAGTTTCACCATACTGGTCATACTGTGACCGTTTTTCTTGGTCGGAGAGAACTTGATAAGCTTCGTTGGCTTCTTTAAACTTGTCTTCGTTACCAGCTCCTTTATCGGGATGGAACTTGTGAGCAATCTTGCGGTAAGCTTTCTTTATTTCATCTGCACTAGCAGACTTATCAACTCCTAAAGTTTTGTAATAATCTTTTGCCATAATTTAATAGGAGCTACTCGGTTTGAAAACCAAAGCTGGGCTTATCTTCTTCTTTGACATCAACTGCACCATGTCTGCTTTCAAATTGTTTAACTTGATTACTCAGTGCTTCTGCTAAACGCTTAGCATGTGTTGGACTAATAATTATCCTACTTAATAACGAAGCTGCTGGTGAGTTCGGTAACAAGCTTACAAAATCCATAACAAACTCTTCGTTGCTACTACTAACTAAGATTTGTGTTGCGTAGCTACCTTTTAAAGCCTCATCAGAAGTTTTGATTTTTATTTGGGCTTTATTTTCAGCCTGTGGATTACTCATGTTTGGTTATTTTTAATGATTGGGTTTATACTTATAGTGTAGATAAGGGAGGTGAATAGATGGCAAATCCTTCAGGACGAGTGAGCTTACACGATGGCTTGCTCCACTTGTTTGGTCACAGAGCGAAACAACACAAATCGTCTCGTTCAAATATTGATCAAGCAATTTATAATCTTCTTTCACAAGAAGATGAGCATGGCGGTAAGAACTCTAACAAAGAGCCCGCTAAGGAGAGTGATCCACATCTACGGTAGGGATTGAACATACCCCCTACAAAACTGTTTTTATATACATCATAAGGAGGTTGGTCCAATGAGTTACATACAAGTTGGCAGAAAGAAATGAATCGGAGTGTTGATAAGAAATTATTTTTAGACAAAGTAATTCTTGCGACACCCCGCTTCCGAAAGAATTACTTTGAGACCATAAGTTCTCTACATCTTAGGAAGCCCCTTCCCTGAGTCGCGCCAGACCAAGCCCGCTTGCACCCCCAAGCACAGTTGTTACCCTAAACACAACTGTGCTGTTTTTTTTACTTAATTTTTAGCTTCGTCGTCTTTTGGAACTTCCTTGAAGTCGGCATCAACAGGTTCTTCTGTTGTAGCCTCGCCTTCTGTAGATGTGCCATCGCTATTTTCAGCTGGTTTTTCCGCTTCATACATAGCTGCACCGACTTTTTGAATAGCATCAGACAAAGTTTGGAGTTTAGTAGTAATTACATCGACATCTTCTTTGTCTTTGACATCTTTGAGTTCTTTAATAGCATTCTCGACGGCTTCTTTATCTTCAGCTTTTACTTTGTCACCGCCATCTTTCAAAGTTTTTTCGGAAACTGCAATAAGTGTATCTGCTTCATTACGCTTGTCTACTAGTTCGCGGCGAACACGGTCCTCAGAAGCATGGCTCTCAGCTTCTTTTTTCATTCGCTCAACTTCTTCGTCAGAAAGGTTAGTCGAACCTTGGATAGTTATGTGTTGCTCTTTACCAGTACCTTTGTCTTTAGCAGAAACTTTCAAGATACCACTGGCATCAATGTCGAAAGTTACTTCCACTTGAGGCACTCCCCGAGGAGCTGGTGGTAATCCATCTAAAGTGAAGGTTCCTAGAGATTTATTATCTTTCGCAAATTCGCGTTCTCCTTGTAAGACATGAATCTGTACTGAAGTTTGATTATCAGCAGCAGTGGAGAAGACTTGAGATTTTGAAGTTGGTACGGTTGTGTTGCGGTCGATTAAAGATGTACGTACACCGCCTAATGTTTCAAGACCAAGAGTTAGAGGCGTTACGTCAAGAAGTAAAATTTCTTTACCTTGAACATCACCACCTAATACACCAGCTTGCACAGCAGCACCTTTAGCTACTGCTTCCATTGGATCTACACCACGTTCAACTTGTTTACCAACATAGTCCTCGATAAATTTTTGAACGATAGGCATACGGGTTGGTCCACCAATCAAAATAATTTTTTCGATTCCGTTTGGAGTTAGTCCAGCATCCTTAATCGCTTGCTCAACTGGAGCGCGCATGCGGGATACAATTGGTTTTACCAAATCTTCTAACTTCGCTCGAGTAATCTTCATTTCTAAGTTCTTTGAACCACTTTCATCTTGAGCAATGAAAGGTAGAACAATATCAGTTTCTAAGGTTGTAGAAAGTTCAATTTTAGCTTTTTCAGCCGCTTCACGAACACGGTTCATGGCCATTCTATCACCGGTGACATCAATACCAGATTGGGATTTAAATTCAGAAGTAATAAAATTAATCATAGCTTCATCCATATCTTTACCACCAAGAGCTGTATCACCAGAAGTAGACTTTACTTCGAAAGTGGCTTGAGTTTTGCCATCCTCTTCAACTTCTGAAAATTCCATAATGGTCACATCTAGCGTACCACCACCTAAGTCGAATACTAAAATTTTCTGATCTAACGCGCCAGATTTATCAATACCATAAGCGAAGGCTGCAGCTGTTGGTTCGTTAATTACACGCACCACTTCAAGTCCTGCAATTTCACCAGCTTGTTTTGTAGCTTGGCGTTGAGCATCATCAAAGTAAGCAGGGACAGTAATAACTGCTTTCTCTACTTTATCTCCAAGATAGCTTTCAGCATCACGCTTGATTTTTTGCAAAATGAAAGCACTGATTTGTTCTGGGCTGTATTCTTTATCATTAATTTTGTAACGGAAAGAAGTACCCATTTTACGCTTTGCTTCAAATACGGTTCCTTCTGGGTTTGTGACAGCTTGACGACGAGCTGGCTCTCCGACAAGTAATTGTCCATCTTTTGTAAAAGCGACATAAGATGGGAACGCTTTTCCGCCTAAGGAATTTCCTTCTGCTGCAGGGATGATGACAGGCTTACCGCCTTCAATTGCAGATGCTGCTGAGTTAGAAGTTCCTAAGTCGATTCCAATAATTTTTGACATATGTTTAAATTCCTTTCTTAAAATGTGATGGAGTTAATAATCTCATTTACAATCTGCTGATCTTCAGAGTCCTCACTCGCTTGAACAAACAAAGTTTCATCGTTTCCTAAATCAAAGAAGTAGTAATTACTGACCAACTCATTGCCATCTAACTGAGTAAATTTCTGAATTTTAAATCCTTTTGAGGTAATAAGATCTTCCAATTTTGAAATATACTTAGCATTATCACCTGATTGAGCACTATCAATAGTATTTTGCTTCACCCACGATCCTTCAACGAAAAAGTCTGCGTAAGACATTGAACTAGTTTCTTTCATCACCGAGTAAGTTTGTTCATCGAAAGAAACTTGAGTTTTAGAAATCGGGTTATAAAAGTTAATAGTAACTGCCGAGCTTTGTTGAGTAGTTTCAACAGGATTACTTTCGTCTATCTGCTTTCCCTGTTGCTGGCTCATACTAATCTGATTGCTTTCGCCTTGTGAATTAATATATGCGAGTATACCGCCGATGATAAGGACAGCTACTACTATTAAACCAATTGTTTTTGACATAAGTTAATTCCCTTTCTTTGTTACCACCACCTGGCTAGGTCGTACCACTTTGCCGTTAATCTCGTACCCAGTTTGTAATTCTTCGGCGATAACCCCATCTGACTCGCCTTCTATTTCTCGAATCGCTTCGTGATAATTAGGGTCAAACTGTTTACCCACTGCATCAATTTTCTTCACACCCATTTCTTCTAAAACTTTGTCTAGTTTTTGCAAAGTGCCGTTAATTCCTTTCAACCAGTTTTCATCAACTGAATCGGGTACTTGTTTTAGGCCTTGCTGTAATGCATCTAGAGTTGGTAGCAGTTTTACAACCGTTACTTCTTTGGCGAAGTCCAGAATCTCGGCTTGCTTGGATTCCTCTCGCTTCTTATAGTTTTCAAAGTCTGCTTGAGAGCGCTGCCAGCCTGTCAGATTTTTTAACGCTTGCTCCTGAGCTTGAGCTAATTGATTTTCTATATCATTTGGATTGACTTGGTCTGTATCTAAATTTTCGTCCATAGGTTTCTAGTTAATGTATGTAAAAATAATTATTGCTGCTGTACCACCTCCACCACTTAATAATTTTGTAATGTATTCTAGAAGGCTGATGTTCTTTGGGTACTTCATGGATTTAGGACCGACTAAACCGATGACACCTTTTTTCCCCGATGGGAGCTGTAAACCAGAGACAATTATAGAGTAATCCGAGTTTTTTGATAGCGTCACCTCTTTACCAATGATTGTTTTGGCAGATTCGTCGCCGTATTGCTCTATCATTTCATCTGCATAATCATCTAAGTTGTCGAAAAACTGAGCAATTTCTTTAGCATCTTCTGATGGTAAATTTTCGTTTGAAAGTAAGTTAGATAATCCAGTGGATGAAACTTCTTCAGGAAAAATCGTGAATGATGCTTGCGAAGAATGAAGTGCCAGAACTTTAGCTAATCTGCGACCAATCTCGGCGTTCACAGCTTGAAGCTTTATCACTTCACGCCGCAAAGTTTCTTGCTCTTTCATACTCAACTTCACGCGATCCATAAGTTGATTTACAAAATAGCGAAAGCCTTCGTCTGTGGGAATTCGTCCGGCTGAAGTGTGAGGATGAGAAATATAACCTTGCTCCTCTAATATCTGCATCTCGTTTCTGATAGTTGCCCCACTCATATTGAAGTAGCCATTATCGATTAGCTCTCTACTGGAAACTGGTTTGCAGTTTTCAGAATGAATCTTTACTATGGCCGCTAAAACGCCAGCTTGCCGTGGAGTGATTTCTTGTTTGGTTTTCATACAGCTTTATTAGTTAAGCGTCATTAAATGTCTGCAAGATTTATGACGGACACTGAAATAAATATAATTCACAATTAGCACTCTGTCAAGTAGAGTGCTAATTTAAATCGGGTTTAAATTTGGAAGTATCTAAGCCTTATGCCAAAGCATAATAAAAGCGCCCCTACATCAAGGAGCGCTGTTTTTTATGGCTGTTTATGCCACAGTTTTTTCGGAGATTTCAAGATATTTTTCTGCAAAAAAGCCAGTTAACCCGACTTCAACCGCTTTTTTGAAAACTTCCGAGTTATCAACGAATTTTTTCTGCAAAGGTATGTATGATGGACAATGTTGCTTAATAAGACTGCTCATCATAGCCACTGCTCGATTGACCTTTACTTCATTGTCGCTCTCGATCATCACTGTTCTTTCCCAAAATGGAGTAACTCTCCAACTTTCGAAGTTTTTATCAAGCCATCCACAAACAATGACTTCAGCTACTTCAGCATAAACTTCTGTGAAATTGTCTTGCTTGGGAGCGATTGTCTGACACACATTGATAAGTGGATTTTGCTCGCACTTGTCGCGTGTGACAATTTCTTTTGACATTCTATTAGCGCACTTCCATGCATCACGCTCACTGTCGAACACTTTAGTTTCTTCCAAAACTTTAAGTGTTGCAATGGTTTTGACTGGAGATTTTTTTAAATGAACGCCGACCACGAAGACATTAAACCATTTGGGTTCGATCAACTCTGGAACTTCCATATTTCAGTACCCTCCTACAAATTGAACTACTTTGAAAACATCATAACTACAAACCTTAAAAATATCAATGTAAAGTTAACTTGACATTAGTTTTAGCTTAGTTTATTATTAATACAAGATAAATAAACGGCTAAAGCCGTAAGGAAACTAAAATGAACAAGCAAGTAATTATCGGCTTAGTAGTAGCCGGATTGGTAATAATTGGGTTAGCGGTGTATAGCTCAAGCCAAAATACTGCTAATGAAGTAGCGTCTGAAAATACCCAAACACAATCACAAGACCCCGCCCAGAGTAATGGTGATGCAATGATGAGTAAAGACGATAAAATGATGGCAGATGACGATGCAATGATGTCTGGTGACGACAAAATAATGATGAGCGCAGACGGTGAAACCATGATGTCTGACGACAAAATGATGGCAAAAAGTGGTAGCTATAAAGACTACTCCCAGTCCACAGTACAAACAGAATTCTCTGCTGATAATAAAGTAGTATTATTTTTCCATGCTCCATGGTGCCCATTCTGTAAATCTGCCGACACCGCGTTCTCCACACGAACCAGCGAGATTCCAAGCGGAGTGACTGTATTAAAAACAGATTACGACTCTAACGATGAGCTTAAAAAGAAATATGGAGTTACTTACCAACACACATTTGTGCAAATCGATGCTTCAGGCAATATGATTACCAAATGGAATGGTGGCGACATTGACTCTTTAATCAAAAACCTAAAGTAACCACTAAATAAATAGGCACTGTGTTATAGAAATAACGCAGTGCCTACAAACTTTATAAATCATGATAGAAATTTTATTCGCAATCCTAGCTGGTATTCTAACTATTGGAGCACCTTGTATTCTACCATTGCTTCCAATTTTATTAGGCAGTGCCGTGGGTAGCACATCTAAAACTCGACCGTTGTTTATTGCTGGCGGTTTTATTGTGATGTTCAGCATCGTTGGTCTAACCCTGTCATATATTACGACCAGTTTGAATATCAGCCCAGGATTACTAAGAGATATTGCGGTAGTAGCATTGGCACTATTTGGCGTCTTAATGATTTGGCCAACACCTTTCGAAAAACTGACTGCTTATTTGAGCACCTTTACCACAAAAGCTACTGCACTAAGTGGCAAGGCTGGTAATGGCAACCTCAGCGGTTTTGTTCTTGGCCTAATGCTGGGACTTATTTGGACTCCATGTGCAGGACCTGTGTTGGGTTCAATCCTGACGCTAATCGCAACGCAAGCTCAGTTAAGCCAAGCAGCGGTTCTGTTAGTGGCTTATGCTATTGGAGCTGGCATACCGATGCTAGTTATTGCATACGGTGGTCAGTTTGTCACAAATCGTGTTCGATTGCTTGCCAACTATACTACAAGAGTTCAACAAGTTTTTGGTGTTATAATTGTGTTGTTAGCAATAGCGATGTATTTCCAATACGATCTGGTTCTACAAGCAAAAGTCTTAGAATTCTATGACTTTAGTAGTCTTGAATCAAAGCTCATTAAACCCCAGTAATTTCTAACCCGATGACAAAAATTATAATTTACATCTTGATATGTTTGGGTGTTTTAGGTGGTGCAGGCTACTATATTGAATCTACTCGCAATGGTGAAGAATTGCTTTCTGTAGATTTTAATACTGAAAGTAGCAATGAAGAAGATAATTCAGAAAACGGCGAACCAGCAACCAATGAGCCTGATTTTAAAAACTCAGGACCTGCTCCTGAATTTGTGGGTATCAGCAAGTGGTTCAATGGTGACCCAAAAAAGATTGCTGATTTAAAAGGCAAAGTCGTATTGGTAGACTTTTGGACATACTCATGCATAAACTGTATCCGTATTTTTCCATACGTTAATGCATGGTACGAGAAGTATAAAGATTCAGGACTAGAAATTGTTGGGGTTCATACTCCTGAATTTGCATTTGAAAAAGTTCCCAAAAATGTTGAAACTGCTATTACCAGATATGGTATAAAATATCCTGTAGCAATGGATAACGACTACAAAACTTGGAATGCGTACAGTAATCGTTTTTGGCCCGCACACTATTTACTAGATAAGGAAGGTAACATAGTTTATACTCATTTCGGCGAGGGTAAATATGATCAGACAGAAAAAGCCATTAGAATACTTTTGGGATTAGAAGGAGAATTTGAACTTCCGCCAATGCCAGAAGTTAACCAAGCACAAACGCAAGAAATTTATTTTGGCCTATCACGATTGGCGGCCATGGCCAGTAAAGAGAAAGCTATTGCTGAACCACAAACTTATACTTTTCCAAGTAAACTTGCAAACAATAAGTTCGCCTTGGAAGGAAGTTGGCTATTTGATGAGGAGAGTGCTACTCAGACCGGGAAGTTTGGAAAAATTCGTTTAAGATTTAATTCAGCCAAAGTGTTCATGGTTGCAGAAAGTGCCGAAGCAGCTAATCTGACTATTTATGTTGATGGCAAACTCTACAAAGGTGTAGTAGTGAAGGAGTCAGAGTTGTACCCGCTATACGAATCACAAACCGGTGGCTGGCATACAATGGATATAGAAATTAACACACCGAACTTTAAAGCTTTCACATTTACCTTCGGTTAAGATAAGTGAGATGTTACAAAATAAGATTAAACAACTTAGAACAGATAAAGGAGCCACTCAAGAAGAGTTGGCTACTTTTTGTAATGTCTCCAGACAAACTATTATTGCGATTGAGAAAGGTAGCTACACTCCTTCCTTATTGTTGGCCATGCAATTCGCAAAATTCTTTAAATTACCTATTGAACAAATTTTTTCTGAATAAGTTATAATAATCATATGAAATTAATTCTTTACTACTTAGCCCTATTAGTGTTTATAGCTGTCGTTGCTGGTTTCTTGATTTCCCAAAATTCAGCTGCCAACACTATGGACATGACAGCCGTGCTTTGGGTTTGTGTCTTGCTTGGAGGTTACACCGTGGCAATGTCGTTAGTCGGTGAAGGCAAGACCGAAGATGAGCGCGAACAACACCACCGCTTTGTAGCCAATCGTTGGGCGTTGATTGCTGGGACAGCCACACTGTCCATCGGTATCATTTATCAATTAATGGTCCAACACAGTTTAAACTACTGGTTATTAATTGGGTTGGTTGCTATAAACCTAACCAAAATTATCAGTTTTATTTACTTGAATTATAAAAAGTAAATTTAAATTGAATTTTATCTATTAAAAAACTGCCTTAAATAAAGGCAGTTTTTTAATATTACACTGTTATGACTTGACAGAATTAGATTTATGTGATATTATACAAAGTCAATTTTGATGCAGTTATATTTAACTGTTAATAAATTGTCTGACTCCGTCATCAGACGGCGGAGAAGATAGGTCAAATGAGATGCAATAGTCTAATAAACCGGCGATGTGCATTACTGTTTGACCGTAGAACAAATCGGCCAATACACAGGAGGAAAAACAAAGTGATTCAGGAAATCTGATGAGTGCGGGGACGACGTCCGCTATAAAAACGCTCTGGCGGAATACTGCCATGGAACATAAACGCTCAACGTAAAACTAAAGAGAAGTATGCTATTTATTTGCCTCTACTTCTCTTTTTCTCTTCTCAGTCTGTAACTCATAGGGGGTTGTAAACTGAGATTAGAAATTCAGGAGGAATAAGAAATGCCAGTTAGAGTTTTGGGCTCGAAAGCCCAGTTGAATGAATTGTCGGCAAAGGCAGCGGAAAGCTTGCGTCTCGGAAATATCGTTCGCGAGATGATCGCGGCAACACCCGGACAACAGCCGAACATGCGTCCGTGCCTCAAGTGCGGAGACACTGCACCGGTCGGCGAATTCAAGTGGGTAAAGCCCACAAATGGTGATCCGAGATACCAAGCTTGTGGCGATTGCGCTACCGGCAAGAATACAACGAAAGGAATCGGAACCATGGCACACGCCTTCGCGGCGCTTGCTAACTAAACCAGTCTGCATTTGGGCAGACAAAAAGCGAAGAAGCTATTACTAGCTCTTCGCTCTTTTTTTATTCAGAAATTACTACACTAAATAAAAAAGTGGGCCAGAATTTCTGGCCTACTTCAAACTTATTCTACTTCAACAAATCTTTTAGATACTGTCCGGTGTAACTGCGCTTCACTTTAATAACATCTTCTGGAGTTCCAGCTGCGATCAGTTCACCACCCTTGTCCCCGCCTTCAGGACCAAGGTCAATTATCCAATCAGCAGTTTTAATCATATCCAAGTTATGTTCGATTACCGCAACTGTGTTACCTTTTTCCACCAACTGATTCAAAACATAAATCAAACGTTTTACATCGGCAAAGTGAAGTCCAGTCGTAGGTTCGTCCAAGATATATAAAGTTCGTCCTGTAGATGCGCGCGACAGTTCAGTGGCTAGTTTTATACGCTGAGCTTCTCCACCAGATAATGTAGTAGCATTTTGACCAAGATGCATATAGCCAAGCCCTACCTCGGACAAAGTATCTAACTTACGTTTTACAGCAGGAACGTTGGCAAAGAAAATACGAGCCTCATCAACAGTCATTTCTAACACATCAGAAATAGTTTTACCATTGTAATGGATTTCCAGAGCTTCACGATTGTAACGTTCGCCATGACATTCTTCACAAGTAATATAAACATCTGGCAAGAAGTTCATTTCTACTTTAATTACACCATCACCCTGACACTTTTCACACCGCCCACCTTTAACGTTAAAGCTAAAGCGACCAGCTTTATAGCCCTTCATTTTAGCTTCTCGAGTCTCAGCAAACATGTCACGCACGTAAGTAAAGATGCCTGTATAAGTGGCAGGATTACTTCTTGGCGTACGACCAATTGGTGATTGATCAATATTGATTACTTTATCGATGTGTTCCACACCAGTAATTTTTTTATACTCTCCTGGTTCATCTTTACTGTTCCAGAAATACTGTGATAAGAATTTCGCTAAAATATCATTTAACAAAGTTGATTTACCACTACCAGAAACCCCAGTTAAACAGACAAATTTACCCAAAGGCAAATCTACATTTAAATTCTGTAAGTTGAACTCTGATGCGCCAATAATAGAAATCTTTTTACCGTTTCCACGACGACGACGCTTTGGTACTTCAATAGAATCTGCACCAGTTAAGAACTGCCCTGTAATTGAATTTTTATTC
>JBBSJS010000004.1:0-32895 GCA_038257015.1 Candidatus Doudnaibacteriota bacterium
CAGGATCTACTTGTACATATGGTTGATTGCGTGGGTCTTCGGGTACAGCGCCGTTTACTGAAGTGAGGTAGTCAACGCTTTGAACAGAGAATTTATCCAAGATTAAGTAAGTATCGTTTTTGTTTCCATTGGCCTTCATGTACTCAACTACAGGCGTTAGGTCTGAACGGAAAGCGTAGAAGTTTTCTGGACTATTGGCAGCTTTAACGAAATATAAAGTGTAAGTCTGTAGAATAAGTGCAATCACAAAAGCTGCACCAGCGGCTTTGTATCCCCAACGGACCAGTTTCAAGTCCAAATCATTCTGATAACGTTTAAACCCTCGTGCAATTTCGCGCACTTTGTCTAAAGCAAACCTGAAACCCACAGCGGTAATAATAAATACTGCTGGGATGGTTCCGACACTGCGCAGTCCATGAGGAATACCTTCAGCGGTCGTAATAACCGGAATGAGCATGGAATAAAACCATCCTACAAGCAGGAAGTATTTCCAGTCTTCTTGTCTGCGAAGCGGGGATAGAGCATATCGGATGGCCCAGTAGATGGACAAAATCATACCAATGGCAAAGAACGGCGAGATAAATATAGACAAGAATGGTTCACCTGAAATGTTGTGTCGCCAGTTTAGGTCACCGTCCCAGAAGTAAGCTTTCATACTCAAGCGACTAATTTCTAAGATTGAGCCAACTAGGTCGCCCCCATTAAGTTCTGGGTTAAATACGCTCACTTGACCACTGCGCCCCACGAAGGAGCCAGGATGGGTGTAAAAATAGTGGAACAACGGTGCGAAGAAAATCATAAATCCGACCACGAGAGTTACGAATGGCCAGAAGAATTTTTTTACATTCTCAAACTTTGGTACACGAACTTTATCTGCCAGTATTGGCCAGAGAATTAGAACGATTATCAAAGGCACCATAATGCGGTACGCGATGTAGGTATAAAAACCTAAAGCAAACATTGCACCGGTGATAAACGAATAAAGATATCTCTTATATTTTGTAGCTGCTTGCAAGGCAAGTAATCCAAAGTAAAAAGTGAATGCGGCAAACATTGGAATTTGGATAGCACGGAAAGCAGTACGAGACAGTACTACATGCCATGAAGATACTGCCATAAAGAATGCTGCCCACAGTGCAATGTTAAGTGCGCGACGTTTTCCTTCTTCGGTGATTTGGAACATTGAGAATAACTGCTTGGTCACCAAAAATGCGGCGAACACAGAGATTACTCCAATTCCTGCTGATATAATATGATGTTGCCAAGCGCCTTTACCAAAAATAGCTACGCTTGCCCAGAGCATATAAAAAAACAAAGCTTCACGACCATTGCCACGTTCGTAGAATGGTTGTAAGTTGCCTTGTTCCATCAAGTTGATGTCGAGACCGTTGGCGGCTTCGTCAGGAAACAGCCCGCCAGGCATAAAATGGATTTGAAAATAACGGTAAGCAACCGCTAAAATCATAATGCCTAGCAATATGAGTTTATGTTTTTGTGTCATTAAAGTTGATTTGAGCAATCAATCAAAGATTGCTATAATTTAGATTAACTTTTAACTATGAATACATTATATCAGAAATCCCTCTATCTTTGGAGTATTTCTTTAATACTGTTGATAATTACAACTGTTGCCGTTGTTGTAAAAATCTATAATAGCTCCGATTTAGTAGCATTGCATTACAATGTTATTATTGGAGTGGATTCTACCGGGGGTCGTTATGAATTGTTAAAGATCCCTGCAACTGGTTTAATTATTCTACTTATTAATTTAGTGTTCGCTAAAGTTCAAAAGTTTAACCGCAACTTTATTCCATTTATAGCTGCTCTTATGACTGTAGCTGTAAACTTAGTATTACTGCTTGCGGCATTGTTTTTATTTCAAGTAAGCTAATATGTTCCGCAAACGAACTCGACAAGAAAGATTTTGGGAAGTTTTACCTGGCCTCCAGTTTTGGACGGTCTTTTTAGGTGCAATTATTTTGTCATATTTTCAACCAGTTTGGGCAGCAATTTTTATTATTTGCTTTGACCTGTACTGGGTTTTGAAAGCCTTAAATGTCTCCGCCCATCTTATTTTTAGCTACTTAAAGTTTCGTATCCTGACAACCATTAATTGGCTAGATTTTACCGAACGTTTGCATGACAAACAGTCTTTTATTGAGCATTTGCATGAGTTATCTGAAATCAAAACAAAGCGCTGGCGCGAACGCCACTATTATAAAAAAGAAATCAGGCGTCTTAAGGCCCTTGGTAGTAACGGTTTAGAAGGAAAGTCTTATCGCGATTTCTATCACGTTATCGTGTTGCCTTTCGTGGATGAAAGTTTTGAAGTTTTATATTCCACAGTCACTGCCTTAAGTTATACTAACTATCCAAAAGATAGAATTATTTTACTATTAGCAACTGAAGAGCGAGTCGGGGCACCTGCCCAGGAAGTGGCTAATAAAATCAAAGAGCAGTTTGGTGATAATTTCTTCAAAACAATTATTACTGTTCATCCAGATGGTCTGCCAGGCGAAATTAAAGGTAAAAGTGCTAATGCCTCTTACGCTGTGTCTACGGTAGAAAAACTGTTACCAGAATGGGGTATTGAAGTTGATCAGGTTTTGGTTTCCAACTTTGACAGTGACACGATTATTTCACCAGAGTATTTTGGACGCGTGATGTACGAGTTTTTGACCAACGAAAAACCTTATCGACGTAGCTACCAACCAATCGCAATTTACAATAATAATATTTGGGACAGCCCTGCAATTATTCGTGTAGTTTCAGTTTCCAATTCGTTTTGGCAATTTACAGAAAGTTCCCGACCAAACAGACTTCGTACTTTTTCTTCACATTCGATGACTTTACGCGCTCTAATTGAAGTGGGGTATTGGAAGAAAGATATTATCAACGAAGACGGTTTTATTTTCTGGCAATGTTATTTGCACTACAAAGGCGACTATGAAGTTGTGCCTTTGTTTATTCCAATTTCACTTGATACCTGCTTGGCTGATACTACTTGGCAAACTTTAAAGAATCAATATAAACAAAAAAAGCGTTGGGCATACAATGTTGAATACTACCCACATTTGGTGCCAAAACTTCTTAAAAGCCCTGCCCCGTTATTCGACCGCATGTACAAGTTGTTCCAATATGTTGAAGGTAACTTTAACTGGGCAACAGCCAGCTTGATGATATCTACTTTGGGTTGGATGCCATTAATTATCGGCGGTGATGCTTTTAATGAATCTGTATTGGCATACAACCTTCCTCAGGTAACACGAACTTTGATGACAATTGCCACAGGATTCTTAATTTTTAGCGTGTACATTAACTTAATTTTACTGCCTCCACGACCCAAAAAGTACGGTGTTAGCAGAAGTGTAATGATGTATCTACAGTGGTTCTTAGTACCCTTTGTGTCCGTCATTTTTGGTAGCTTGCCTGCTATTGAAGCACAAACAAGATTAATGCTTGGCCGTTATTTAGAGTTCTTTGTAACTCCAAAATCACGTAAAGGTGAAGTTACTGCCATGAACATGGAAGAGATGAAAGGGTCCATAGAATGACCTTCTTAGTATTATTCTTCAGCGCATTTTTACTAGCCTTAGTTTTTACTCCGGCTGTAAAAATGTTGGCGTGGAAATATAATATTATTGATTACCCAAGACCTCCTCGCAATCTCCATTCACAACCAATTCCATTTATGGGCGGGGTGGCGATATACGCAAGCTTTGCTTTGGTGGTGATTTGCTTCTTGGCTTCAGGTCTTATTGATCAGAATATTTTACCCCACAAATTTATTTGGGCAACTCTTCTGGGTGGGCTGATTTTAATTATCGGTGGGACTTTGGATGATAAGTTTACTTTGTCACCAAAAGTTTTGTGGTTGTTTCCAATGATTGCATCAATTGTTGTTGTGATGAGCGGTATCGGTGTTGGTATTAAAGAGTTAAGTAATCCTTTCGGTGAACCAATTAGGATTGACCACTCAATTCTTGGTATACCGCTTTCAGCGTTGGTGATGATTGTTTGGCTTAACGGAATGATTTTTACCACCAAGTTTTTAGATGGCTTGGACGGGTTGGTTGCAGGGATTGGCATGATAGCCGGACTAACTTTATTCACACTTTCTCTAACTGCCAGAGTGAATCAGGATGTCACAGCCAGCTTGGCGATAATTTTTGTTGGTGCTTTAGCTGGTTACTTAATTTATGCATTCAATCCAGCTTCAATATTTTTAGGGGAAAGCGGTAGTACTTTAGTCGGTTTTATTTTAGGAGTTTTGGCAATTATTTTAGGAGGCAAAATCGCCACTGCTTTACTAGTAATGGGGATCCCGATTTTAGATGTGGGGTGGGTGATTATTCAAAGATTGCGCCACGGCCAAAGTCCGTTTCGGGGCGACAGACTTCATTTACATTTTCAGTTATTAGACTTAGGGTTCTCTCAAAAACAAACAGCCTTGGTGCTATACGGTATCTCCGCCGCGTTTGGCTTTACCGCAGTATTTTTGCAAAGCATGGGGAAATTAGTTGCATTGGGGATTTTGGTAGTTTTAATGATGGCAATTGTTGCATTTACAGTTAGGTCTTTTCGCCGAAGACAGATTGCTTCTGATTAGAAAGTTTGCAAAACCTCAATCTTTGAGGTATAATTGAGTGTCTGGTGAAATGCCATACGAAAGAAATACATCTCAGGAGGATAGAAATTAGTGAAATCTGAACCACCCAGTCAACCCAGTGATTGTAATGATCACACAGTTGTCTCGACGGCAACTGCTGCAAACGAAACCGAACTCGACACTGAGTTTATGTTTTGCTGGTTTAAGGAAATGCTCTTTACCGCAGACAGTAAAAATTTCTGCGCTACGATCAAGGAAGTAGGGAAGGATCCCTTTTTGAAAGTTTTGTGTTACCGTGACCAGTTAGGTAAAAGTCTTGAGGACTACGCTAAGTTGCTCGAAGAGCAAGCTGGTGATGACCATATTAAGTGCATTAAAACTTTTCAAAAAGACAATATTAAGCTCAGTCCACCGGCAGTTTTAGACTATGCAAATCGCTACTCTAACCTGCTTCAGATAGGGACTCAGATTAGCAGATTTTCTGAAACGGCTGGTCAAGCCAATTGACTAAACTACAGCGTTTCAAAGATTTTAGAGGCCTCATTGCGAGGCTTCTTTTTTATAGCTGATTTATTGACAAAAATCCTACAATTAGGTAAACTACCAAAGTATTAATTGAACTATTTTATATGTCATTTGCAGTATTTGAAACAGGCGGTAAACAATACTTGGTTTCCCAAGGCGATAAACTTCAAGTTGAAAAACTAGATGGTGAAGCTGGCGGAACCTTAAAATTCGATAAAGTTCTAGCAACTTTCACAGATAAAGATTTTAACCTTGGCAAGCCAACAGTATCTGGTGCAGCTGTCGAAGCGAAAATTTTAAAGCAAGGCCGTGGTAAGAAAATCGAAGTTTTGAAGTACAAAGCTAAGAGCAAGTACCGTCGTAAGATTGGTCATCGCCAAGCTTTTACAGAAATTGAGATAACCAAAATTTAAATTTTTAAAAAAACTGCTCGTCTACCGATGAGCAGTTTTTTGTTAAGAAAATATAATCCACGCGAAAGCGGAGACCCGACACAATATCGCAAGGGATTTTATTTTGTAATTTCTGTGCCTTGTACCATACACCTACTATCCTGAACCTAGTAGAATCTGCCTGCCGGGAGGCAGGGGACTAAAATCAAATTTCAAAATTTTAAATCCCGCAACATGGCGGGATTTATTTGTTTAGACTCTTATTTCCTATCGCGAGGGTCTTTAACGCCAAGTTCTTTTCCACTCTTCGCTAAATTGTAAACGTAGTTGCTGGTTTCCATAAAAGATTCAAAAGTTCCCGCATCAAACCAAGCACCTTCTAAAACTTTAATGTTAAGTTGATTTCGTTCTAAATACCAGTTATGAATTTCGGTAATCTCTAATTCACCGCGCTCTGATGGTTTGGCGTCTTTTGCAGCTTGCACAACATTTTTATCAAAAATATAAATACCAGGAATAGCGTAATCAGAAATCCATTGTTCAGGCTTTTCTACTATTTGAGTGGCTTTCATGTTTTCATCAAATGCGACTACTCCGTAACGGTGTGGGTCAGGAACCTTTTTAGCAAAGATTAATCCACCTTCTTTAAAGTTAGCAATCGCGTCACTAATTTCATCTTCAAATATGTTATCACCAAGAATCATTGTCACTGGATCGTCCCCGATAAACTCCTCGCCAATAATGTAGGCTTGCGCCAAGCCTTCTGGTTTGTCTTGAATTTCGTAAGTAAAACGGACACCAAACTCACGACCAGAACCCAATAACTTCATGTAGTCACCGCAGTGGTCGGGTGCAACAATAATTAAGATATCTTTCACGCCAGCATTAAGAAGTTTCTCAAGCGGGTAGTAAATCATTGGTTTGTCGTAAATCGGCAAGAGCTGTTTGGAAGTAACTCGAGTGAGGGGACGCAGTCTGGTGCCGTTGCCTCCGGATAAAATTATACCTTTCATGAAGTTGTGAGTTTAATTGCTATTAAAATATTCTTTAAGCGCTTCTTGCCATGAACGTAGCGGTGGAAGTTTCGTGTTAATCAATAGTTCAAAGTTTGGTCTTGCGGCAGGACGGGGAAATAATTCTCCTGAAACTGGTTCAATCGGTAAATCTATTCCATTGAGTTTGAGAATTTCTGCTGCCCAATCAAGCCTAGAAGCTTTACCTTCATTGGCAACATGATATATCCCATACGGTAAACCTTGGTCTATTATCTGAAGCAGAGTTTCCACTAAATCTTTCGCCCAAGTTGGTTGACCGATTTCATCCGCAACACCTTTGAGCGGTTGCCCAGATTTGGCTAAATCTAAAATGATTTCATTAAAACTTTTTTTAGCGCTGGAGTTTTGTGGTTTTGCATATAGCCATTCCGTACGAATAATGTAATGCTTTTCCCAATTTTCTTGAATTGATTGTTCACCAAGAAGTTTGGTTTTCCCGTATGCATTCACAGGATTAGTTGTTGCTACTTCATTATACCCATTTTCGTCATCTCCAGGAAAGATCATTCCAGTGCTGAAATGCACTAATATTGTATCAATTTGTTTGCAGATTAGGCTTAGATGAAGAGGTCCTTGAACATTTACAGCTTCAGCCAGTTCGTATTCTGTTTCAGCTTTATCAACAGCTGTGAAAGCGGCACAGTTTAAGATCACATCAGGATTAATGCTTTCTATAACAGAGAAAACTTGTTCTTTATTTGTGATATCGATATCTTTGTAATCCATCGCCACAACATCACTGTCATGTAAGTGTGTAAGGAACTCGGTTCCTAAATTACCATTCTTTCCGATAATTAAATATTTCATATTAAAACTTTTCTGGATAAACTTCTCTTAAGGTGGGGTTGTGCTTATCTTTATCTGAAACAATAGGTGTTTCAGTTTGCCAAATAATACCTACATCACTGTCAGCGAAATGAACCTCTTTTTCTTTTCCCGGAGCCCAGTGATCTGTAGTTAGATAGGTGTAGTCGGCAATATCAGACAGAACTAAAAAGGCATTACCACAGCCTTCTGGTATAAACACACTCCGCCAATTATCTTCGCCCATGGTAATAGAAATATGTTTGCCAAAGGTTGGTGAACCGGGTCTGGTATCAACAACAACTTGCTGAACTTGTCCGCTCGTGCAGGTAACTAACTTATGCCAAGGAGCAATATGTATTCCTCTTAATGAATCTTTACTTGAACGAGAATGATTAGCTTGTACAAAGTCTACTTTTTGACCGAAAGCATTTTCCAGCTCACCTTTACGGAAAGTTTCGCGAAAGAAACCACGCGCATCTTCATAAACTGGTCGTTCAATTATTAACACGCCTTCTAATTCAGTTGTCTCAATAAAATTATTTTCTGTCATTCGGTTATTTTAAAACTTCCTCACCTTTAGTTTTGTAGAATTGCTCACTCTCTTCGGCCAGTGGCTTCCACCACGTTTCGTTGTTTTTGTACCACTCAACGGTTTGAGTTAACCACTCATCGAAGTTGTGTTGAGGCTTCCAACCAAGTTCTTGATTAATCTTGCTCCAGTTAACGTCGTACTTAACATCGTGACCTGGGCGGTCGGTAACAAGCTCAATTCGTTCTTCCGGTAATTCCATAATCTCAAGTAACTTTTTAGCCACTTCAATATTACTAATACCATTTGCCAACCCGCCGACGCAGTAAGTTTCACCGATTTTACCTTTTTGCAATATTAATTCAATTGCCCGACAGTGATCTTCGACATGTAACCAATCACGAACTTGATTACCTGGTGTGTAAAGTCGGATGTTCTCACCGCTCATTAATCTTATTATAGAGCGGGGGATAAACTTTTCTGGATAATGATACGGACCAAAGTTGTTGCTACAATTACTAATCGTCACTGGTAACCCAAAGGTGTGATAGTATGCACGAACCATGTGATCGGCAGCTGCTTTACTAGCTGAATAAGGACTGCTTGGTTTG
Organism: Candidatus Doudnaibacteriota bacterium; assembly: GCA_038257015.1. GTDB lineage: Bacteria > Patescibacteriota > Doudnabacteria > UBA920 > UBA920 > UBA920. The sequence continues at coordinate 8,529 of JBBSJS010000004.1, forward strand.
TAAGAGCTATTTTCGTTGAATTTCCAATCTTCATCCAGTGGGATGTCACCAAAAACTTCATCAGTTGAAATATGGTGAAAACGTTTAATTCCTAACTTTCTGGCTGTTTCCAATAATACATGAGTGCCGAGTGCGTTGCTTCTAGTAAATATGTAAGGATCATGGATACTTCTATCGACATGGCTTTCGGCAGCAAAATGAATCACAGTATCACAACCAGACATGGCTTTCTCCACCACAACTGGGTCAGTAATATCACCTTCAACAAATTCAACTTCTTCTTTAACTGGCTCCAAAGTAGCTAAGTTCCCAGCGTAAGTTAGTTTGTCTAAAACGACCAACTCGTCTTCAGGGTGGTGCTTACGCCAATAATGAACAAAATTGCCGCCAATAAAACCGGCTCCGCCGGTAATCAAAATCTTCATAAAGTTATTGTACCAAATCAAAAAAAAACAGGCGAATACGTGTATTATGTATTCGCCTGATGCGGTTTTAGTTGAACCAATCAACGGTTTGAAATCTTTTGAAGTGATCTACTGAGTTTCTGCTCAGCTTTAACATACTTCTCCAGGTAAACTGGTGCTTTCCCGAAAAGTTTATACTTTACATACTCTTCGGACCAAAGTGCCGACTTGTCATAGTAGCCCATTTCCTGAAAACGTTCGCTCAACGACCAAGCAACTTCTCGGTATTTAACAATTTGCTCCTCATGAACAGAGGCTTTATCGTCTTTGACCGTTTTCATATAGGACTCAACTAGAATAATTGCACTCATGCGAGTGGAACTGTTTAAACCGAACCCACTTTCGGCGTTTTCTAGTGAATGCAGTAAAGCATCAGCAACATCAATTCGTTCAACATTGTGGTTACTGTAGCCGAACAACTTTTCTGCTGCTTGCAGTGAAAGCTCTAAAGTATTTTCACAATAACTGAACTTGCTCAAACGATTGAGCGCGTTAGTTAAATCGCGTTTTTCTCTAACTGCATCCATCATCCGACTGCGTTCCAATTCGGCTTTAGCTATTAGTAACTCATCATTCTCTTGCTCGTTGCAAGAAACTTCAAGTTGCCCAGCTTTAGTATTGGTTATCGATTCGCCCACGAATCTGAATGTTGGCAATAAAACAAAAATTGCCACGAAACTTCCTACCAAAATTAACATTAACATTGGTCGAACTCGATACTTGCCTGTAAGCCATTCCATTTTTTCTATCCTCCTGATTGATGAAATACTAGGCGGATTATGCGCTTTTTTATTAGAAAAGTCAAATTCATAAACCAATTAATTTGTTATACTTTAAGTATGTTAAAAGTTGCTCTAGTACAAATGGTTTATAACGGCATGAGTTATATTCCACAATCTTTCTCCGCAATGCGCGCACAGACATATCAGAATTGTCAGATTATCGCTGTGATTAACGGTAATGAAGATGGTGGTAAAGAATATATTGCTGAGAATTTCCCTGAAGTGGTAATTATAGATAAGTCTGAAAATTTGCGTTTCGTGCGTGGCCATAATTTAATTTTTGAAACTATTGATGCAGATTTATATCAACTGGTTAATCAGGATTTAATTTTAGAACCCAATTATGTGGAGGAGATGGTAAAAGTATTCGATGCCAATTCCAAATTGGGTGCAGCCAATGGAAAGATTTATCAGTACGATTTTTCTACCAACACTAAAAGCAATCGGTTAGACACCACCGGGATTATGATGTCCAAAAGTGGTCGTGGCAAAAGTCGGGGACAGCACGAAATTGATGCAGGGCAATATGATGCTCATACCGATTTAATTTCTGTTGATGGTGCAGCTTGTATGTATCGTAAGTCTGCCTTAGAAGAAGTGAAGTACCACAGCAAAGGTAGCGCAGTTGAATACTTCGATTTAGACTTTGAAATGTATTGGGAAGATGTTGATTTAGGTTGGCGTATGGTCAACAGTGGTTGGCAGTGTCAGTTTGTGCCAACTGCAGTCGGCTTTCATGGACGCACAGCCTCAGCTAGTCCTGGCGGATACAAAAAAATTACTGCATTTATCAAGCATCATCGCTCAATCCCATTATGGATAAGAAAATTCAATTACAAGAATCATATCTTTTTATTTATAAAAAATAGTCCGAAATTTTATTGGCAATTTTTCGCTCGGGAACTATTCTACAACATTTTCGTACTTGTATTTGAAACTAAAACTTTAGCAGTTCTGCCGACAATGTTAAAGCAGTTACCATCCATTTGGCGTAAACGAAAACACATTCAAAACAACAGAAAAATTTCGGTTGTTGAAACAGAAAAATTATTTTCATGAAACTATCAATTATAATTGTTCCCTATAAATGCAAAAGTGCACTTGATGTGACATTGGAAGCTGTCTTTGCTTCTCAAGTTAATTTTGACTATGAAGTTATCATCCTGGACAACGATTCACAAGATGGAACAGTGGAAATGGTGAACGAAAAATACCTAAGCAAAGCTGAATTAGCGGGTCGTACTCATTTAATTGAAAATGGCGAGAACCTAGGATTTCCTAAAGCGAATAATATCGGAATGAGAAAATCTCGGGGTGAATATATTTTACTTTTGAATCCCGACACTAAGGTTGACTCTGATAACTTTCAAAAAATGATGGATCTGATGGAGTCACGCCCAGATATTGGAATGGCAACTTGCAAGTTATTAGCTATTCATGGTGGTATTGATCCAGCTTCTCGTCGAAGCGAGCCGAATCCCAAAACTGCTTTCTATAGATTAAGCGGTTTACAGTTTTTGTTTCCAAAAAAGTTTGGTGCCTACAATGTCCTTAACGGCGACATAAACCAAGAGTCAGAGTTAGAAGCTTGTAGCGGTGCTTATATGTTCCTCAGTAGAAAGTGTTACGAAGTAACTAAAGGATTTGACGAATCATTCTACATGTATGGAGAGGACTTAGATTTATGTAAACGCACGCGCGAAGCTGGTTTAAAGATTTGGTACTACCCGCATACTTCCTGTGTTCACTATAAAGGACAATCTTCAAAGCGAGCGCCTCAGAAATCTCTTTATGCTTTTCATGATGCCATGTGGATATACTATGACAAATGGTACCGCAAAGACTCAAATATCTTCATGGATGCCTTTGTTTACTCTGGTATTTGGGGTAGATACTACTATAAATCCTTTTTAAATTTGCTACGACCAAAAAATAAACGTTTCGTAAGTAAATAGCTTTGGGTTATAATATATGTAGGTATTTCTTGACAATGAAACAAAAATACAGTATAATAGGTTTTCAATTTTAAATTCCTAGAGTATGGCAGACGATAAGAAAAAATTCCCTGACGCGTCAGACGGCATCAAAGCGATGTTTAATTTACATGACGATGAAACCAAGAACTCCAATTACACTGGAGTCTCTTCGAATAATTCAGGAGCAGTTCCTTCGAACCTACCTTTTTCAGATAACCCATTTCTCGATGAGAGTATTGTTTTAGCTAAGCCGGCTGAGGAAATTAAAGCCGAACTAGAATCACCACAGCATGAACAAGAGATTGAAGAAAATAAACCACCGATTACTGAAAACATATTACAGACAATGCCTTACGAAACTTTGGAAACCAGCAATGAAGCCACTAATCCATTCCCGAAAACTATATTTGATTCCAAGCCGGTTAAAGTTATTTTCTCAGTTGTACCTTATTTGCTAGTATTCGGAATTGGGTTAGGTTTATACGCTTTTTACTTTAGTGACTTCAGTGTCAACGACTTATTTAATAAGGACAGGCTAAAAATTGAAGGAATTGTTGGAGTGAGCGAAAACAAAGATCTAATTAAACTAAAAGAGCAGGAAGCTGCTGCTTATCAAAAATGGATTGGCCAATTTTTCTTTGACGTTAATGACGAACAAATCACCAGCATGGAAACCGATGTTTCTGGTAACGGTTTAACCAACTTCGAAAAATACTTACTAAACCTAAATCCAAAAGTTTACAGCACTCGCGGCAGTCTTGGTGATGGTGAATCAATTCTTCAAAATGTAAACCCATGGACGGGTAAAGCGTTAACTGATGCTCAAAAAGAGCTGATCGAAAAATATATCAACAAAGAGCTGGTTAGTAATCGTATTACAGCAGCGGTACTTACCCGTGGTGTTACTAAATTTGCACAATTCGTTAATGAGGATTCTCCTTACTACATTAGCCCACAGGTGATGGAAGATATGCGCCGTAACAATGTTGTTATAACTCCGGTCACCATCCCAAGTTCTGAAAATCCAGAAGTTGTAGCTAATCAAAACAGTGCTGGCACTGCGACTCAGAATAATCAACCCGGGAATATTGGTATACCAACTTCTCAAGCTCAAAATTTAAATGATGGCCAAGCCATTGATCAAAGCAAACCTGGTTTATTGGAAATTCCTGCAAACGGAATTTCTGTACCTTTGATTTGGACACAGAATGTAAGTGACTTTGATGCCGACTTAAAAAAGGGGATAGTCCACTATCCAGGTACAGTCATGCCGGGCGAGATGGGCACTTCATATATATCGGGACATTCTAGTGGTTACGCTTGGGACAGAAGTCCTTACAAACAAATTTTCGCTGCTTTAGGTGGTGTCGCTGATGGTACTTCTTTTAGCATTACTGCAACTCGTAAAAATGGCCAGCAGATTAAGTTTCATTACATTGTGGAAAGACGAGGAGAGTTCGCTGCTAATGATCAGGCTCAGTTTGTAAATACAGCTGATTCAGTAGTGGCACTTTCAACTTGTTGGCCTGTTGGCACAACAGATAGACGCTTGGTATTATTTGCTAAACTGACACAAGTAGAAAAGTAGATTTAAAAACAAAAACAACCATTTTCTCGCTAGTCCTCGCTACACTGCGGAGACGCTCGAAAAATGGTTGTTTTTGTTTTGGGGAAGAAGGGGAGTCCTCGGCCTACGGCCTGCGGAGACACTCAAAAGTGCTTTTTTATTTTGCATTGGCGAGGCGAGGGTGGTCCTCGGCCTACGGCCTGCCGGCAGGCAGGTTCAAATCTGCTGTCATCACTTGATGTCTTTTATTTTTGGAGAGAGTGGGAACAGAATCTGCTCTCAAACCGGCAACCTTTTTATATGTCATTCCCGCGAAAGCGGGAATCTAGTCTCATTTTGTGGATTCCCGCTTTCGCGGGAATGACAAGCCTGATGTCATCCTGAGCGTAGGTGTAAACCACACACCTCTGTCATCCTGAGCCTGCCTACCGGCAGGCAGGCGAGTGTAGCGAGTCGAAGGATCTCAAAGTCTACCGCAGAGATTCCTCGACAAGCTCTGAATGACAAAGGAGTAGCAACTCCTGGAGCCATGACAGGCTACCTGGAGTCTTCGTATTTCATAATATAAACCCTTGACAAAAAGCTATTTATATGGTATTATATATATTCAAGGTAGGAAAAAGAAGTTTTACAAGTATTGCCAAGAGCCATTGACAAAACTACTGAAATATGATAATATGGCCAGTCATACATAAATGACTCGCAAATAGCACCTTTACAATTCGGCTTGAAATGTTAGACAACTTTTCGCTCATTTCCCCTGTTAATTTTAATTTAGGCAGCTGGGATGTGAGCTAAAACTTGTCTAACATCGCTGGACAAGGTTAGGGCATCAGCAATTGTGTTGATGTTTGGTAACCGCGTTTAAGCGGTATTGGACAAAATTTCAAAAGCCGTAGGAGGGCTAATAAATGAAAAAGTTAATTTTAGTTGCAATAATGTTTTTGGCAGCCGCTTCCGCGGCTATGGGACAGTCGGTTCGCGCCGATGATAACCGTCGCACCATTCTAAACGAATGTGTGACAATGAGCTCGGTTGTTACTGGGTTCGCTCAGTATGCAAACCAAAACTCTTTAATCGGATACACCGAAAAGACTGCAGCAGAACTCGGCTGGACATATGTCTGGAACGAGGTTTCCGCAGGCAAAGTTTGCAAAACAATGCTCAAACCCGATGCAAAGGTGTGGGTTGTGAACGGTGAAGCAAATCCTCTTCAGGGTTACCTGAATGATTGCTATCACCCCACAATCAAAAGTTTCAAAAATCGCGTCATAGTGATTGAGAAACCAATTGTGCCTGTTGTTACTCAGACTCCTGTTCCTCAAGAACCGGTCTGTGCTAATGCCCCAGGTCTCACTATCCGTCAAGCTCAAGAACTTGGTTACACTGTTGATTCCCAACGGAATTGCAATAAGCAACCAGAAGTTCAGACTAAGACTGAATATGTAGACAAACCTGTTGCCACTTGCCCGACCAACCTTACGGTTGTAGGAAAAGTGACATGGAAAGATCGTCTAACCGGTCAGTGGCTCCAAAAAGCTATCTCCTTCGGGGGATCTGCCTTGGGGTCTACCCTGAACGGTCAAAACGTTAAAGGAGCTATGTTGGACGGTGCGAAGGGTGTAGCCCTTCAAGTCGGTCAACAAGCCATTAACGCTCCCGAAGGAATGATTTTGTTGTCAGGCGCAGGTCTGAACAATGAGAAAATTAAGAGGGGAGAAGACAAGAGCTTTTCTAACGGCTTGTCAGTGAAGTGGAACGGCGACACCGCTGTTATCTTCAATCAAGTGCTTGGTCAGAACTGGGCTTGCTATGGTTACAGTCTCAAAGAGACAAGTAACCTCGGCATATGGATTACCGGTCGCGAACTTCAGGACGTGGTAAATAACCTTCCTGGAACTAAGACAACACCTGTAAAAGGGTCGTCGGTTCCGGTTCCGCCACTGCAACCAGGCACAACGAATACCACGCGTAACACGCGTGTAACTCGTAATGGCTGGACTGTCCAGTAACTTTTTCTTTCTGAGGCTTATGCCTTAGAACGTATTGACCGCTAACGAAAGTTGGCGGTCTTTTTTATTACACAGATTTTTGGAGCTTCTGACAACTTGCGAGGTAGCTAAAATTCCTCTAGTCTTACAAGTAATCCATATCAATGGAAATCTAGAAAATTTGAAGGAGAGACTATGAAGAATAAAATTGTACTCGTTGCAATTGTTTTGTTTTGTTATTCCTTCACGGTTTCCGCTCAAAATCCGCAGTTGTGCTACAACTCAAACGGTAGTTATTACTACGATTGCTCCGAGCAGAAGACCGTGCGTAAAGTATCAAGCAGTGACCGAACTAGTGGAAACAGTTCATCAACAAACAACATTACAGTGTATGCTGGAAATAACTCCAATGTTGTGATTAACAATCAGACGCAACCGGCAACAAATGGTGTTACGCCACGACAGAGAAACTCTGTTGGGGCAAGTCTGTGCTATAATCCGAGCGGTAATTACTACTACGATTGCTCATCGGAAAATTATGATCGTCGTGTAGTTTCAAACTACCCAACGTCACCAGTACAGGTGTCTTGGCAAAACCAGTCGCCACAAGTGATTCAACAACCGAACCAAGTTTGGTACACGGACCGAGGAACTTATATTCCTCAACAAAACCAACAGGTTTACTACCCGAACAACTCGGGAGTTTACTCAAACGGATATTATCCTGCTGTGCCTGTGAATCAGAACCCTGGCTATTATGGCAACTCCGGTTACTACAACCAGCCAGCGCCGACTCCATATTGGCATGAGCAGAAGTCTTCTAGTGTCGTTCATGACATTCAGACTAATGCTGGCAACCCTGGTATGTGGTGGGGTAGTGGAGGTTTCAGTCCTCGAAACATCAATGTGAATTATCGGGTTCGCATTCAGCAAAACAAAACGTCCGTACGTGGAAGCACCGTCAACGGACAAGTTCCATATGTTTACAATACAGGTTATGGGTGGTAACACTCGATATTCCATGTAAGCACGCAGACTTTTCTTCGGGAGAGTCTGCTTTTTTATTTAAAAGCCCACTAAGCTAATTTGCAAAACACCCGTAAATTTGCTATAATTAACTAAAGATAATCTTATCAAGTAACAAAAATAAATGCGAAAACTCTCTGTGGTAATTCCAGCTTACAATGAAGAAGCTCGTATTGCCGACACCTTACAAAATCTAGATAGTTATCCAGAAAAGCAATCCTACGACTATCAAATTGTAGTGGTGGTTAATAATAGCCATGACCGCACTTACGATATTGTTCGCGAGCTAGAAGCCACTACTGTTCAAAAAGCTACAGCTATGGATTTAAAAGAAGGTGGAAAAGGTAACGCAGTAAGACGTGGTATTTTAGAAGTCGCCGATGGGGACATTATTATGTTTATGGATGCTGATAACGCCACACCGATTTCAGAAGTGGAGAAATTTTTACCTTACTTTGAGCAAGGCTACGATGTTGTCATTGGTTCTCGTTACACTAATCCCGATTTGGTAAAAGTACGACAACCTCTATACCGTATCGTGTTGTCACGCATGAGTAATTTCCTGATTCAGTTATTAGCCGTTCCAGGAATAAAAGATACTCAATTAGGCTTTAAAGCATTTACAGCTGAAGCTGCCAAAGATATTTTCCCAGACGTAACAGTGCTTCGTTGGGGATTTGATATGGAAGTACTAACAATCGCACTTGCTCGCGGTCATAAAATTAAAGAAATTGGTGTTTCATGGACTGAACATGGTGGTGGTCATGTGCCAATGAGCGCTTATGTTGAATCTCTTATCGATTTGTTCAAAATCAAACTTCGTTCTCTATCTGGGAAATACCGCCCGCATAGTTTTTAGAAAAAATTTCAAGCATTTTTGAAACCCTGCCCGCAAACAATCTTTTAAAGAAGTTGGTTTGCGCCAGGGTTTTTTATTTTTGTTAAATCAGCAAATGTAACTTAAGTAAGAGTTATTAGTCTATTATTATGACAAGAGCTTGGAAATCTGAATGCGTCTGCTATAATGGCAGTAGTTTAAAATATATGAAATTATCTAAAATGTTAAGAAAATCTGTGTTATTGTTCAGTATTTGTCTACTAGTAGTAGCGGGTTTTGTTGTGCCATCATCAAGACAAAACTTGAGCGCAAACACAATATCTAGTATTCGGCATTCTTACAACATTCAATTTGAGGCAAACTTAGACTCCCAACAGCTCATTACAGAATTATCACAAAATGGTTTCCAACCCAAACAGTTATTTTCCAACTCGAGTTCAGCTCAGCTAAAAAACTACTTTAATATTCAAACTAGCAGTACGCCAACAGAAGTGAAACAAGCTCTAGGTGATGGTTTAGTTAATCTGGAAATTGAAAAAGAGTTCTCTATTAATTTAATTGAAACTGCACTTATCCCAAACGATCCTGGTGTAACTACTAATCCAGCTAATATCGATAAACAGTGGGGATTGCTTAAAGCAAATTTTGATAAAGCTTGGGATGTAACAACTGGCTCTAGAGATGTGGTGGTTGCGATTATTGATACCGGAGTAGATACTACTCACGAAGATTTACGTGGTGCTCGTTTCCAGATTGGTTATGATGTTATTAATCAACGCTCTATTCCCACCCGTTCTGACTCGGACGAAAATGGTCACGGTACTTTAGTGGCAGGAGTGATTGGTGCGACAGCTGATAATGAGCTTGGAATTTCTGGCGCAGCCTGGCAAGTAACAATGTTGCCAGTTAAAGCTTTAAGTAATAGAGGGACTGGTACTTCTTCTAACATAGCTGAGGCAATTGTCTGGGCAACGGATAACGGAGCTGATGTAATCAATTTATCATTAGGAGGCACGGGCTTCAGTCATGATACAGTTTTATCTGATGCAATTACTTATGCATTTGATAGGAATGTTGTAATTGTTGCAGCAGCTGGGAATGACGCAGCGATTACTGGTGGTAATTTAGACAATTCACCCGTTTTTCCAATCTGTAACGATAATGGAAAAAATATGATTATCGGTGTTACCGCAACCGATGTAAACGATCTCAAGCCAACTTTTGCAAACTATGGTAAGAATTGTATCGATGTAACCGCGCCTGGTCGTCGAATTCTTTCTACTATTAACCACGATCCAGCCACTGGTCGTTACGAAGCCAATGCTTACGCTTACGCGTCAGGAACTTCATTGGCTGTGCCTTATGTCAGCGCCCAAGCTGTTTTATTAAAAGCTCTTTATCCAACTGCAACTAACCGTCAAATCCGCGATAGGATTATTAGTACCGCGCAAAGTATTGATAATTCAAATCTAAGTCAGTGTGGAGGAACTTCTTGTCGTGGGCTTATCGGCATGGGTCGCATTGATGTATCAAAAAGTTTATCGGAACCATTTCCTGTAATCGTCGATGGTGATATTGTGAAGGTTGATGGCAGTAACGATTGGTATTTAATCAATGGTTCTAAAAAACAATTTATTTCACCGTTCGTAAAAGAACAACGATACACCAAAGTTGTACCAAAAACTATAACCGCCGATGAATTATCACGATACCCTGAAAGTTCTTACGCAGAGCCGTTAGAAGGAACTTTGGTGAAAGTATTTGACGATTCCGCAATCTATTATATTTCCAATGGGTTAAAGCTGCCAGTCACTTATCAAGTGTTCTTGCTTCGTAATTTAGACTTTGCAAATGTGTACACTTTGAGTTCAACAGAAGTGAACTCCTGGCTTAGTGGTAGTTTCTTAACACCACCAGAAGGGACATTAATGAGAACAGGAAACAATCCAACTGTATATTGGGTCAGTGGTGGGGTATTGCATGCCATTAATAATAATTACTTCATCCAACGCGGTTTATCTATCTTTCCAGTTATCTATGTTGACGATTTAGATATCGCTAGTTTTCCAAAAGGCAACCCATACATTTTGTAATTAAATCAAGGCTCAAACATAGAATTGGGCTTTGTTTTTTCTCGTTTCTTTGTTAATCTGTAATAGATTAAAAAATGGTTCGTTTGAACTTATATACACTAATTTAACTGAAACAAACATGATAACTACAAAACAAATTTTCACTTTATTGACGGCAGGTTTATTTTTTTTCACTGCCAATGCAACAGTTTTTGCCCAACCAGCTTTTGACCAGAGCTTTAATCCTGATATTTTGATTTCGGATTATGATTTTTCTAATGTCAATGCGTGGTCCAGCGCATCTCAAGTACAAGCATTTCTTGAAGCAAAAGGTAGTCCTTTGGCCAATACCACACCTGCTTTCCTGGGAATGTTGTTGGAACCAGAATCAGTTTCAGTAAAAACTGCTCTAAAAGACCCAAATGCTAACCTTAATCGCAAACGAACAGCAGCAGAACTTATATTTGACTCTAGTGTCAGGGCAGGGCTAAATCCTCAAGCCACACTTGCACTAATCAACAAAGAACAAGGTTTGATTACAGGTAGGCGCGGTGTTACAAATGAAGTCATGCAGACGGCATTAAATCATGCAGTCGGCTATGGTTGTCAGGGTAGTAATTGCCAGAATATTTACATAGGTTTTTATTATCAATTATTTGGTAACGTTGATGCTGAAGGTAATACTTACTTAGGAGCTACTAGGTCATTGATGCGTGCCTTCAGTACTCCAGGAGGCCTTGGTCCATATTATGAAGGCAGGACAACTAGAGTAGGCGATGTTGTACTTTTTAGAAACTACTCTACAACTGGATTTGCCAACGTTCCTCCAAGCCAGACAGTTACTATTGGTAACAGAGCTACAGCAGCTATGTATAGATATGACCCCTTCGTGTTTAATAGTAACTATAACTTTTGGTACTTTTTCAAAGAATGGTTTGGTTCATCAGGCTCTGATATCCCGGGCAGTAATCTTGGCGAGCTAAATGGTAAGGCTGTTAAAAGTTCCCGCACTTCAACAACTATTTACTTTATCGAAAACGGACAGAAGTATAGATTGTACCCATTCGTGGCAGAAGCCCGTAATATTGATATTGATCGCGCAGAAGTTATAAGTCGAAGTAAGCTCGACGATTATTCATCTGCAGGAAATTTATCAGTACCCGACAAGACCTTGGTAGAATATGAGGATGATTTATATTTCTTTAGCGGTAATAAAAAATATCTTGTAACAGAAGAACAGGCAAGAGCTCGCGGATTAAAGCCCAACGAAGCGATCAATGGTGACAGTGATGCTAGACGATACGACACTGGAAACTTATCTGATCTTACACCTGTCACACCACCAAGTTCACCGACACCAGCTCCAGCACCAGTACCTAATCAGCCGGAAGGCAATGACCCGTTCTTCAAAGAAGGGGCGATCTTACGAGGCAATAACAGTCCAGCAGTCTATTTGGTCTCGGGCGGTAAACTAAAACTATTTACTTTTGCAACTTTCGTGCAGTATGCTGCTGCGGCAAATATGACATTAGTGTCTGATGATTTGCTTTCAAAGTATCCAAAAGATGGATTGGTGTTACCTAAGAACGGTAGTTTAGTTAAATCTTTCAATTCGCCAACAGTTTATTTCTACGAAGATAATCAGAAAAAACCGATGGATGGAGAAATTTTCCGCAACCGTGGTTTCTCATTCACAAATGTGTTTGAACTAGATCAAAATGAAATTGATGCTTTGGCTCTTGGGAAATTTCCCGTACCAGCTGACAACTCTTACTACCGCCATAAAATTTCTGGTGAATTATTCTGGTTTAAAGATGGTCAAAAACGCTTCATCTCAAAACTAGTAGCACTTAACCGTAGCATTACTCCAGACTTCGTGTTTGGTGAAGAAACTGTTGACCACTTAACAAGCGGCTCCGCAATAATGCCAAAAGATGGAGTAGTATTGAAAGGTGATAAGTCACCTGCGGTTTATCAAGTTGTAGACGGTAAGCTTGCCTTGATGAGTTACGAAGCTTTCGTCGGTCGTAAAATCAATCCAGCGCAAATCAGTATTGTACCAGATGCAGAAATTGCACTTTATCCAACAGGTCCGATTCTCGCAAGGTAATAATCAAAATAGTAAACCCCGACTTTCCAAAGAAGTCAGGGTTTTTTAAAAGACTAATTCACAATAGTGAGTATCGCACAGCCTATAAACGCTTCATTTTTGTGATACAATAATGAAATGGTAGCACCATCCACAAACATTTTTTGGCTAACATTTTCCAGGGTCATCTCTTTGATCCTTTTGTTTTTGGCATATACACAATTATTCCGTTACTTAGGTCCTTATGTGTCTGGGCAATTCCAATTCGTGCTTTCTTTCACGACCATTTTTGGTGTAATCATCGACTTCGGCATCCAACAATATATCACTAAAAAAATCAGCGAGGAACCACAAAACGCCAAAAAATACTTTCAAAACTTTTTTGCCGTTGAAGTAGCTCTAATTGGTATTGTCTACGCTTCAATGTTGGGCGTAGCTTTAATTAATGACTATGATTCAATCGTTTTGTACGGAATTATGATTGCCGGATTTGGTATAGCTTTACACGGATTAATTTATCCGTTCTTGTCCGTAATGAGCGCCTTTTACGATTTGCGTAAAGTAGCCATGATAAATCTACTAAGTTCAATCATAAACTTTAGTATTATTTTAGCAACCATACATTTTCAAGCCGGTATTTTGATGTTATTGTCCCAACAATTTATTTATTCCATCTGGGCAGTCTTCTTTTACTATCATTTTGTTCAAAAACACATCGGTCCACCAGAGTTACTAAAGTCATTTAGAAGACTAGACTTCAAACTAATTAAAACGATAATGATAGCGGCTTTCCCGTTTGCGTTGCTTGTCGGTTTTAGTACGATCTATAATCGTATCGATATTGTTCTAATTACAAAATTCTTGGGTTATGAGCAAACCGGACTTTATACAGCGGCTTATAAATTTTATGATTTGATTGCATTTTTCCCAGCCGTAGTTTCACTTTCTCTTTATCCTCTGTTTGCCAGTTTAATGGTCAAGAACCGAATTGGAGAGATACGTTTGATTATTGAAAAATATTTGCGTTTTATGATGGCAATGGCTTTGCCAATTGCAGTCGGTGGAACGATTATGGCTGAGCCGATTATCACTTTGGTAGCCGGCGACAGGTTTATTGAAGCAGCTGTAGTGTTAAAAGTCTTGGTTTGGGCACCGGCTATTCTATATATCTACATTGTTGTAAATGCATTAATTATTTCTCAACTAACTAGGTTGGCAACTTATATTACCGGTGTTAACGTGCTGATTAATATTATCGGTAATATAATTTTGTTGCCACGCATCGGTATTATTGGCGCGGCGATTATGACCATTGTTGCAGAATTCTTGCAAGGTTTATTTTACTTTTACTTTGTGCGTAAAAAAATCACCAAGTTTCATTTCTGGAGATTTTTGCCAAAGCCGATTATCGCTGTAATTTTAATGGGCCTTGTTGTGTGGCAAGTTCAAACCTTGTCCGTGTTCTTGGTTGTACCGATTGGCGCTATTGTTTATGGAGTAGTATTGTTGATTCTAGGGTTTGTTAAGAAAGACGATATCGATTTTGTGAAAGGTTTAATTACAAAAAGCAATGCCTCCATTGAAACCAAAATCTAAACTAACTCCCAAAACTGTGATGATGTTCGGCACCTTTGATATGATTCACGAGGGTCATGTTAATTTGTTTGCACAAGCTCGCAAGTTGGCAGGTAAAGAAGGTTTAGTGATAGTGTCTATTGCTAGAGATGTAAATGTAAAACGCATTAAAGGCCGAACTCCTCGTAATAACGAGAAGCAAAGACAGAAGTTAGTGAAAAGTTCCCGCTTGGTAGATAAAGTAATTCTCGGAGCTTTAAAGAACTATTTTGCACGAATTAAGACACTTCAACCAGATGTAATCGCGCTCGGCTACGATCAGACCGCTTACGTGGATAAGCTAAAGACAGATTTGAAATTAGCTAAAATGAGCACTAAAGTTGTTAGACTTAAGCCTTATCAGCCTAAGAAATTCAAAACCAGCCTTTTGTTGAAGTAGTTGCCATTCTTAGCAGATTTGTTATGCTGTGAGTAACTGGAAAGCCAGATACTCAAACGACAGGGGGATAATATGGCAACTGCAATTTTCGAGAAAAACCTTCTAAACACTCCATTGTTAATTGCCTTGGCTCTCTTAAAAGGGATTGATCAGGCAAAGCGTGGGAGTATCGTTAACATTTACACTCTTACTGAACACTTATTAGTGCTCAAAAACGAAGGTATTGGCATTGACCGTGCATCTATGGCAATCCATGCCTACGGTCAATACTACTGCAGAGACCTGGATCTTTTTCTCACTGAAGAAGAAATGTATGGCAACCTGACACATTACCATCTAGACTCGGTAGGTTTCACACCGCAGACTGAACTTGCTTGCTTAACAACCATTCAAGATTATACTGCAGATGATCCCGAGTTAGAGGCACTCATCAGTTGCGCCAGAGCTATTCTGGGGATTGAGCAATAACTGCTCTAAGAAGATTCCGTAATATAGAATCCGACGAAGTATTACTTTGCCGGATTTTTTCATAAATTTTTTTGTTACTTTTTCCCGACTCCTACGTTATATATTATGCAAGCGCATGCAGTAGACTAAGCTTATGATATAATTATGGAAAGATTGCTAACTCAAAAGGCCTTAGGCCATTTTACACTGCGAACACAAACTCGACGCCTGCCGGCTCAAGATATAGTTCGCTACGGACTTTCATGGAGATATCTGAAGAACAAATCATCAAAACCTGCCAAGAAGGGGATATGGAATCGTTTGTCCTCCTTTACGATAAGTACGTAGAAAAAATCTATAAATTTTTCTATTACCGAACTTCTCACAAAGAGTTGACTGAAGATTTAACAAGCCAGGCATTTTTGCAAGCCATGGACAAACTGTCTACTTTTAAAACTGGCGCTGGAACTTTTCAGTCATGGCTTTATAAAATTGCCAATAATTATTTAATCGATCATTATCGCAAGCAAAAACCAACTGACTCTCTTGATAGCCATGAAGATTTAGCTAGTTCTGAAAACTTAGAAAGTGAAACTCATAACAAGTTAACATCACAGCAATTAGAAAAACTACTCAAAGAACTTCCGGAAAATGCCAGAGAAATTCTGCAAATGCGATTATGGGACGAACTAAGTTATGCCGAGATTGCTTCGGTGACAGGAAAAAGTGAAGGTAGTTTAAAGATGCAATTCACGCGAGCGGTAGCAAGTCTTCAGAAATTTTCTCACCTGTTGGTCTTATTATTAATTTTCTTAAAGAAATAGTTATGCAAAATACACAACCGCAAGACGTGAAAAGACTTATGCAGGAGCTGGGAATTGATGAAGGCGACCAACAAGCTGAAAAAGTGATACGTCGTTTAATACAAGACAAACCAGACGCTGTGATAGATTCTCGGTTTGTATCACATCTACGACAACAACTAGCTGAGCATTCACAAACAAGCAATTTTAACAAAACAATAATTAACCCATTTTCATTCTTTATGAATAATAAATTTCTCCCAGCAATAGTTTTGCTAATTGCAGTTATTGCTGGAGGTGCATGGTTATTAACTAGCACGAGCCAAAACGGTTCACCGTTTGGTCGTCAGGCAGGGGAATTGCTATCTTCAAAATATGCAATTTCAGAAACAAAAAGCCAAGCTTTTGGTTCGCTTAATTCTTTAAGTATCGCAGGGAGCGGACAAAGTGAAGATTTAAAACAAGAAGGCTTGGGTACGGAAGCAGGAATGTCACACTCACTAGAGATGCCTGTTAATAGTAATGATAAGATGATGGCTCCAGGTTCTGGGGGTGGAAGTGATATCGGAATTATGCCTCCGTATAACCCAGAAGTTTACCGCTTTAGCTATGAAGGGGAAGAGCTTACGAATTTAGCAGTGGAGCAACCAGTTTATATGCGTAGTACTGGTGATATGGGCGGGAACGTAATTCAACGTATAATCAGTGCCATTACTCTTGGCTTAGTAGACTTGGGTAGTTTCCAAGACGCATCGCTACAAAACTTCTCTCTAATTGAAGACAAAGAGTTTGGTTACAGCGTTGATGTAAATATTCCCAATGGCGCGGTAAACATTTTTCAAAATTGGGAAAAGTGGCCACGTCCAATGGATGCTTGTCGCGACGATGAATGCTACCGCAGATATCAGTTAACGATGAAAGATATGTTATCTGACGAGGAAACTATTGCGATTTCAAATTCATTCGTAGATGAAAAAAGAATTTCTCGTGATGGATATGGCGAACCAATTATTAATGATCAGTGGCGAGCATCGTACGAAAAAGCTGAAGACAAAAGTAGCTTCTATGTACCCGAATTTATTGATGTAATTTACCCACTAATCTTAGATGGTAAAATTGTAATTGATGAAGGTGGTTACTCTTCGGGAATGCATGTGAATGTTGATATTCGCAACCGTCGTGTTTCGTCAGTTTACGACTTAGTGACGCGCCAGTTCCAGAAATCTACATATGTTGGAGAAACTGATGCTTCCAAAATAATCAAAATTGCCGAAGATGGTGGTTTTAGAAACTACACTGGCCCAATTGAGCGTGGTGCGACTGTACGGAACTTAGAACTTGATACACCGACTCAACAAGTAATGCGCATGTGGCGTTATGCTGAAGGCAGGCAAGTCCCTCAAGAAATCTATGTTCCTGCTCTAGTTTTCCCGATTAAGAATCCAGGTAGCTACTGGCGCCAAAATGTAATTGTCCCATTGGTGAAAGAAGTTCTAGATGCTGATGGACAACCGCCGATGACAATTATGCCTGTACCCGAACCAATGCCGATGCCTATTGAAGGCGATGGCGGGATAGGCGATACACCTGTAGATAATAGCGGTGGAAATTCTTCCAGCAGTAATGGTACTACTAGTAGTCCTGCTGTGAAGCCTTTCATTCAACCTCGTTAAAAATAATTTATAGCATGCCATCCTGAGCTAGATTCCTCGACAAGCTCGGAATGACAGACTGAAGCGCTTGGAATGACAGACTGAAGCGCTCGGAATGACAAAGTGACGTCATCCTGAGCGAAGTCGTTGCCATGCCTCACTGTCATCCTGAGCGAAGTCGAAGGATCTCTGATTACGATACAGTGAAATTTTATCTTTGAGATTCCTCGACAAGCTCGGAATGACAGACTGAAGCGCTCGGAATGACAAAGTGACGTCATCCTGAGCGAAGTCGAAGGATCTCTGACACCGTCAAAACCTTCACACCCTGTTTTGTTAAAATAAAATACAAGAGTCAAGATGCAGTTCCGAGCAGAAATGCTCAACTGGCACTACAAATACCGTTCAGTAATGAGCGGTATTTTGTATTTCTGATATACTTATTTCATGAATAGCCAAGACATTAAACTTGCAGTTGAAGAAGTTAATGCAGGTCGTGCTAACTTAGTTGATGTGCGCACGGATTTAGAATGGGGAGAAGCTCATGCCAAACCCGCCATTCATTTTGACAGCAAGCGCATGGAAGCAGGAGAATTACCAGATTTAGAAAAAGATAAACCAGTTTATTTGTATTGCCGTAGCGGTGGCCGAGCTGGTCGTATGAAAACGGTCTTACAGAATGCAGGTTTTAAAGAAGTCTATAATTTAGGTGGATTGCTCGATTGGCATGAAGCCGGCGGAGAGGCTGAGAAATAATATGAACTCAAGTTACGAATGGTATCAACAACTTATTAAACCTTCTTGGGCGCCTCCATCAACATGGTTTGGTCCAGTTTGGAGCGTATTGTATATTCTCATTGCCATTTCCTTTGGCAAAGTTTTTTGGATGTTGTGGCAAAAGCAAATTCCTTTCATCGTTGCTTTACCATTTATCCTGAACATAATTTTCAACGCACTTTTCACACCACTGCAATTTGGTTTGAAAAGTAATGTTCTAGCGAGCATTGATATTGTCTTAGTACTCGTAACATTGATTTGGGCAATGGTGGCAATTTGGCCACATGCTCGTTGGATTACTTACATTCAAATTCCGTATCTGTTGTGGGTAAGTTTTGCCACGGTCCTGCAATTTACCATCACCTATTTAAATCGATAATTTTAGATTCATTTAAAAACCTCTAACAAATTGTTTTGCTTAGAGGTTTTTATTTTATCTATTCTTGAACATGGTTTTGGTATGGTGGTGGTATGAAGATTGTCGTAGCGACTAAAGTACAGGAATTTGTTTCTAGTTTGGAGTCCCAAAGTTATGTTCGTGTAATAAAATCTATAGATTTACTAGAAAAGTATGGATACTTGCTAAGCTTCCCTCAAAGCAGGGCTTTTGGCAATGGATTATTCGAGTTGAGAGTCCACGGTCAATCGGAGATTAGATTATTTTATTGCTATGCTAATGATTGCGCATATATCCTTCATGCATTTTTAAAAAAATCGCAAAAAACTCCAACGTCAGAAATTACAAAGGCTAAACGGATTAGAAAAGCCCTAAATCTACGTTGACATAATATAACTTATAAGATATCATCACAATATGAAGTTAATCTCTTTCGAAAATTGGCGAGCGGAAGCGCTCAAAAATCCTAAGTTTGCCAAGGCCTACAAAGACCTTGAGCCTGAATTTGAAGTAATCAGCGCCGTTATCGCCAAACGCATTAAGTACGGTATCACGCAAAAAGAATTAGCACGACGTGTGGGTACAAAACAGCCAGTAATATCAAGACTTGAGCAAGGCACACTTAATCCTTCTATAAAATTTTTAAAAAGGGTTGCTAAAGCCTTAAACTCCGAATTACACATTCAAATTAAATAACTGCAAATTAGTGAAACTTTGCAGTTTTTTTATGTCAGAAAATGGTACAATAAAGTAATGACAACTTCCAAAAAACCTCCAGCCGAACGAAAAGGCAATGAATACGCGCCTTGGCCAGAATCCGACGACACACAACTTCGCCAGCTTTATGAAAAATATTTAGCCGCTGAAATTAAAGGCGGTTTTCTTTGGTCTGAATTCTTGCAAACTTCAGCACTGCTTTTTGATCGTCGCAGTACTGCAATAAGCTCTAGATTAAAAAAACTTTTCCCGCATATCGACAGTTTAGCTGTAGGCTCATTGCAACCGAAAGGAACTCAGGAATCTAGTCATATTGAGTACAGCACCAAACCTACCAACAAGAAACGCGCCACGCCATACAAACGCCGATTTAATTGGGACCCAATTGCACGTCGTGCTTTGGACTTACTAGAAAATCAGCGTGACCACATTTTTATCACTGGACAAGCTGGGACAGGAAAAACCACTTTACTGGATGAGTTTAGAAAAACCACCAGCCGTAATGTAATTGTACTTGCTCCAACCGGAGTAGCAGCCGCGAACATTGGTGGCCGAACGATTCATTCTTTTTGTGGGATTGGTCCTGCGTCTTCACTTACCAAAATAAAAAAACTGACTGATAAAGATCCACACAAAAAAGTTGTGGAACATTTGGACATGGTAATTATTGATGAAGTTTCTATGGTGCGTGCCGACTTGTTTGATTACTTCGATAAGTTCTTGCGCGTTAATCGAGGTGAGTTAAAAGTACCTTTTGGTGGCGTACAAATTGTGATGGTGGGGGATTTGTATCAGTTGCCTCCAGTAGTAAGACGCGAAGAAGAAAATATTTTTGGACGCATGTATGGTACGCCATATTTTTTCTCAGCTAACATTTTTAGTGAAATCACTTTTAAATTTGTTGAACTTACCGAAGTGCATCGTCAAAAAGAAGGTGAATTTTTAAAACTTTTACAGTCTATTCGAGTAAACCAAGCAGGACGTGCAGAACTGCAAAAACTGAACAGTCGCGTGGTAGATGAAACTATAAATCAACTGGAAGATTTCACGATTTATATTTCCACCACAAATGCTATCGCCGATAACGTTAATAGTTTTCGACTTAACCAAATTGATGCACGCGAAAAAGTTTTCAAAGGTGTAATGCATGGCGAAACAACTGGCTTTCAATTTCCAGCAGATTTTGAATTGAAATTAAAACTTGGCGCTCAAGTAATGCTACTCAACAACGACAAAGCCGGCCGTTGGGTTAACGGCACGGTCGGAAAGTACATGGGCGTTTATAAAGCCACAAAGAATCCTAATGCGATTAAAGCTAGTCAGTACAGTTCGAAGGATAGTTACGGCGAAACCGTTACCAATGACACCGAATTGCTGATGGTAGAAATTGAAAACGGCGAAACTTTGTATGTACCTCGCAACAAGTGGGATGTTATAGATTACAGTTACGACGAAGCCGAGAATGCAGTTGAAACCGATGTGGTGGGTGGGTATAGTCAGTTTCCGGTGAAGTTGGCGTGGGCAATTACAATTCACAAAAGCCAAGGAAAAACTTTTGATAATGTGGTAATCGACTTAGGACGAGGTGCTTTCGCTCACGGTCAGTTATATGTTGCCTTGTCTCGTTGTCGAACTTTGGAGGGAATTGAACTGGTTCGTGAAGCTAATCTAAACGACATCCGTATGGACGAGCGCGTGGTAGAATTTTTAGATATTTGTCGTAAACACGGCGAGCGCAGTATTAGTTTTCTCGTCGGCGGTTTGTTTTAATTGCCTTTGTCATTCCCGCACCTCCTATGTCATTCCGGTTTTTCTATGTCATTCCCGCACCTCCTATGTCATTCCCGCGAAGGCGGGAATCTATAACATGTAAGTGTCATCCTAAGCAATCATGCGCAAATCTCTGTCATCCTGAGCGAAGTCGAAGGATCTCAAAATAAAAAAGACGAGAACAATAAATGCTCTCGTCGGGGATTCGCTGTGATGCAAATGTCACGCCTTGGCGGACATTGCTTTCACTTCAACAATTTCTTCTTCTTCGGCAACCGGACTCCAGTCGTCTTCGCCACCATCGCCACCACCGGGATTGTCATCCGGATCTTCTTCAATTATGGAGAAGGTGTTGATTTGAAACAAAAATGGCGTTTGCAATTCTTCACTCACTTCGTTTTCCGAAAAGTTCGGTATGATGTCGAAACTTAACGACAAACTAGAGGTAAGCTCACAAAGCGACATGTAGATGGATGTAAAATCTTCTACTGTGTCGCACAGCCGTAGTCGCGCGATTGTTTCCTTGTCCGTTATCGGAACGAGAAGCTCTCTTTCGGTTGATAGTTTCTCAAGTTCCTTAGAACTTAGGTCAAAGAAAATGCCATGGAGCAAATGCTCTTGAATGGCAAATAATAACTTTGTTTTCGCAGTGTTTGCGATGATTTCATCAACAGAAACCAGTGTATTATTTTTTTGCATAAAATCCTCCCAGATCTGTATTCAGGCGAATCATAGCATAATCAAAAGATACTGTATAATAACTTTATGAATGGACAAAATAGAGCCAATATTAGAGAGGGACTGGAAGTGGAGATTGTACTGAAGCAGGACCAGCGCTCAGGCCAGTTGACGCGCGGATTTGTGGAAGATATTCTCACCAGCTCGTCATTTCACCCGCATGGCATTAAAGTAAGACTTGAAAGCGGGGAAGTGGGTCGCGTGCAAAATGTTATAGGAGAATAACAGGTAGATGTCATCTGAGCAATCATGTGCAAATCTTTGCCATCCTGAGCGAGAATCCTCGACAAGCTCGGAATGACATAACACCCCAACTGCCATCCTAAACGAAGCTACTGCCATCCTGAGCGAAGTCGAAGGATCTCAAAAAACTTCGACCTGACCTTTATTCAAGCAACTAATTAAATAGCAAAATGAAATCTTTCCAAAAACTTAGCAAACTAAATAAAGGTGATAAGGTGGGAATTGTGTCACCATCTTTCGCAGCTCCAGGGATGTGGCCTTATATGCATGAGCTTGGTTTATCGCGCTTACGTGAAGTGTTTAATCTTGAGCCGGTAGACTTTCCGGTAACTGCAAAACTTGGCGCTAGTTGGCAGGAGCGAGCTAAAGATTTAGAAACAGCCTTTGGTGATGAGAGTATAAAAGCGGTAATCAGTTCTTTGGGAGGCAACGACCAAGTCACTTATATTAAATATTTATCACCGGGAGTGTTTGTGAAAAATCCTAAACCGTATTTTGGTTTTAGCGACAACACTCACTTTATGAACTTTCTTTGGCTTAACGGCGTGCCAAGTTATTATGGTGGTGCGTTGTTTGCTCAGTTTGCGATGCAAGGAAAGATGGACGAGTTCACAGTAAATTATTTAAACAAAGCGTTGTTTGAAGGTGGCGAAGTTGAATTAACATCTAGTCCGGTTTTTAATGACATCGGTTTGCAATGGAACGACCCAGAAACCATCAACCAAACTCGGCAGTATGAACCAAACGATTCCTGGTATTGGGATGGTGATATGGACGCAGAAGGAATCACTTGGGGCGGATGTTTAGAATCTATAGATGAAATTCTTCGTCACGGCGTTGCTATACCAAGTCTTGAAGATTTTGAAAATGTTGTGTTGTTTTTAGAAACTTCCGAAGAAGTTCCGAGCGCTGATTATGTTCGTCGTGTGCTTCGAGCGTTGGGAGAGCGGGGAATTTTGGAAAGAGTAAAAGCGGTGTTAGTCGGACGACCAAAGGCGTGGCATTTTGGAAATGAAAAATCACCTGGTGAGAAAAAAGCTTATCGAGAGCAACAGCGAGAAGTATTTTTGGAAGTTGTTCGCAAGTACAACGAGAGTGCGCCGATTGTTCAGAATATGGACTTTGGTCACACTGATCCACAAATATGTTTACCCTACGGTGATAAAGCCAGAGTTGTGTCCTCTGACAAGAAAGTTTTCGTTGAGTTTTAGTGTTAGCTGAAATGAAAAAGTAACCCCGGAGGCCGCGTAGGGCCATCCGGGGTCTAAACCCGCGTTAAGATTGTGAGCAATCCCGCGGGTTTTTTGCTTTGTTTAAAGCTCGTTTTACGCATACTTAAAGAAATATTAAAATTAACCTAAAGTTTAACTCAACCAAAGCAATGTCAGATATAAATGAATTAACTGAAAAGATAGTAAAATTTCGTGATGATCGTGACTGGAAACAGTTCCATAATCCCAAAGATTTAGCATTGTCATTATTACTAGAAGCTGCAGAGGTGCTGGAACATTTTCAATGGAAGAGTGAAAATGAAATCAAGGAATATCTAGAAAAGAATAAATCTGACATTGCCGATGAATTAGCCGACACTCTATATTGGATACTATTAATGAGCAACGACTTAGATATAGATATCAGAAAGTCTTTGGATGAGAAACTGAAGAAAAATTCTGAGAAGTATCCAATCCATAAATCAAAAGGAAATCACACTAAGTATAATCAACTCTAGTTATTAGTTATGGCTAATATTCATAAATTTCTATACAATCGAGAGCATTTTCACAAGATTAAATCTCTTGGATATTCTGATAACTGGCCTGTGGTGTACTTAATTGAGGATGGGAAAGAGATGTACATTGGTCAGACTACAAACCTTTACGCTAGGAGTAATCAACATTATATTAACCCGGACCGTCAAAGGTTGGATTATATTCACGTTTTACATGACGAGGAATATAATCTATCTGCTACAAATGATATTGAGTCATTGCTAATTCAACATGC
>JBBSJS010000005.1:0-32107 GCA_038257015.1 Candidatus Doudnaibacteriota bacterium
TCTAACAGGGGATGTAACAGGAAGTGGAACTGGTTCCTTTGCTACTACTATTGCATCTAGCACTTCTGCTACTTGGGCAGGAAGAGTATCTGATGAAACAGGTTCAGGCGCTTGGGTCTTTGCTAACTCACCAACATTTGTTACTCCAACATTGGGGGCAGCAACAGCAACCTCACTATCCTTAGGTACAGCTCTAACTGTAGCTAATGGTGGTACTGGTGCTACAACTCTAACATCCAACGGTGTTCTCTATGGTAACGGTACAAGTGCTATTGCTGCAACCGCAGCTGGAACAACTGGCCAATGTCTAGTAGCTACTACTGGTTCTGCTCCAACATGGGGAAGCTGTGGCTCTTCTACAGCTGATCCAATCTTAATTAACGGTACTAATGTAAGTGATGCTTCTGGCGTTGACTTCCTAAATGTAGCTGCTTCAGCTACTGCAGCTTCTATCTCTTGGACTCTAAATGCTGGTGTATCTCCTGATACTGCATCACTAGCTGTTGGTCCGGCAAGTGGAACTGAAGCTGGTATCTTAACTGCTAACGCTCAAACTATTGGTGGGGCTAAGACTTTCTCTGCTGCCCCAATCTTCTCTACTATGACTGCAGGCTCTATTCTCTTTGCTGGAACATCTGGAACACTAACTCAAGACAATGCTAACTTCTTCTGGGATGACACTAATAACAGGTTGGGATTAGGAACTACATCACCAGGTGCTAGGCTTACTGTAGCTGGCACTCAGAGTGCAACCTTAACTAACTTCACTCAAAGCGTTGCTAATAACGCTGTTACTATTGTTAGCGGTTATACAGACCCTAGCTACACTCCAGGTTTGATGTGGTACACAAGTGATAACAACCCAACTCGTCCTAAGTCTGGTATTTGGTCTGAGAACACCGGTGTGGGTAGCTATCTTCACTTTGGAACTTCTGATAACTACGCCACTGGCATAACTAACCAAGCAATCACTGTCGGTTACAATGGAAACTTCGGTATCGGGGATACAACGCCTGACGCTAAATTAGTAGTTGAAGACGGTGCTTCTAGTGATCAGATTCGTGTGGGGGATACATCTGGTGGCTTCTATTACCAAATCGGTCGTAATACATCAACTGGCAGATTAGACTTTAATGGTACACAAAGTGGAGCTCGAGGTTATCTATTCAACAATTCTGAAAGCTTTTTTGTTAGCGATGACGTTACTACTCGTATTACTGTGAACACAACAACTGGAGCCGCCGCCGCCGGTATCGCTCTTACGAACGCTTCCCGTGCTTACACTTGGTACATAGATAACCGTGGTGCCTTAGATACTGCTAATGATCGCTTAGGTTTCTTTAACAACGCTGGCAATGAAGTAATGAACCTACAAAACAGTACTCAAATTGGTATCGGTGCTAACTCAAGCCTTACTGGAAAACTTCACTTAGCTGGAAGTGTTACCACAAGCGGTGCAACCGCTGTGGCTGGTATTTTCACAGATCTCTCAATGGCTAATAGCACTGCTTCTGGTTTCCAATTTGGTAACCGTTCGCTAAACACCATTACTAGTTCAGTGGCTGGAACTCATGTGGGACAATTTATCCGCATGACTGACAATACTACTCTGGGTTCTGGTCAAATCGTTCGTGGACTTGAAGTACAAGCCTATTCTGGTTCTAACGTTAATGGTGTTAATACTGGTATTGAAAGCTATGCTTACACCTTTGGTGTTTCAGCTACAACTACCGCTCAAGCTGGTGGCATAAGTCAACCTGCTGCCATATTTGCCGACTTAGACAACGGCAGTGCTCCAACTGCTGGTAATGCGATTCGTGCTTACACTAACAATGCTACTTCAGCCGACTTGGTTCACTTATTCCAAGAAACATCTTCTTTCACAGGAACTGGTTTGTTGATGAACTTTGGTAAAGGTAGCGGATCTTACGCAGGTAACTTTATTGACTTACAAACAAATGATACAAGTCGATTCAAAGTTAACTACGGCTCAAGCATTGTCACTCAAACTATCGCACCGACGGGAAGTATTATGGACTTCGCTAGTGCTACAAATGGCAACACTTTCATCTGGAAAATTCCACAAAAAGCTACTACTGGAACTTGTAGTTCAGGTACTGCTGAAGGTATGATCTTCCAAAATACTGGCGGTACTCAAGTTGGCCATATTTGTATCAGCGGTCCGAGTGTTGGTGGTGGGGCTAACAACAAACTCCGCTTCTATGCTGAACAATTCAACGCTACTTCTACTGACGTTGCTGAAAACTTCTCAGATGCAGCTAATAATCTTGTAGCGGGTGAGGTTGTAGTGTTAGATAGCTCAGTAACTAGCGGTGTGAAGAAATCCAACGGACAAACTTCCGACACCTTAGTAGGTATCGTTGCAACATCCCCTGGTGTACTCTTAACTGGCATCAGCGAATCTGACGGCAGCACTTCCTTAGTCAATCCAAAACCAATTGCATTAGCTGGACGTGTTCCAGTGAAAGTTTCAACAGAGAATGGTCTAATTAAAGCTGGCGACTTCTTAACATCTTCTGCTACCAAACCAGGGTTCGCTATGAAAGCAACT
Organism: Candidatus Doudnaibacteriota bacterium; assembly: GCA_038257015.1. Taxonomy (GTDB): domain Bacteria; phylum Patescibacteriota; class Doudnabacteria; order UBA920; family UBA920; genus UBA920. Next base: position 2,573 of record JBBSJS010000005.1, read on the forward strand.
GGTGCTGGTGCTGTAATCGGTATGGCTATGCAGAACTATAGTTCTTCTTCTGATGGCACAGTCGTAGTGTTTGTTAAAGCCACAACATTTAACGGTGTGCGTATCGAATCACAAATGTCTGGACTAAGCTTCAATTACACCCAACTTGCCTCGACTTCAACTCCTACGTCTCAATCAATTCTTGCAGACTTGGTAACCAAGCTTTCCTCTATTAATAACACTAAGTTATCTCAAATCCGCACAGACTTGCTAATCGCTGGTGCTGAAGTAATCACTCCATTCATAACCACAAGCGCGTTGCGAGTTGACTCCTTAACTGCAGCAACTACTAACGGTAGTCTAAAGATTTCTCAAAATGTTATCTTCAACGGTGGTCTAAAAGTTGATAGCATCGGTTCAATCGGAAGTCTAATTAGCTTTAATAGCGATGTTCAATTCTTCGGCACTCCTTACTTCACTAAAGACACTGCTGGTTTTGCAGTTATCGAAACTGGTGCGCAAATCGTTGATATCGAATTCGATAATGAATATATTGATCAGCCAATCGTAAATGCTTCAATTAGCTTCGACCAAATCGGTGACAGTGAATCTGATAGAGAAGCTCAAATTGCTGCTGCTCAAACATTCCTATCCGGTAACATCAACTTTGTTGTCACTAACAAGAGCAAAAAAGGATTCACAATTGTGTTGAGCCAGCCAGCTCCTGAAAATGTCACTTTCAGCTGGATTGCTCTGGCAGTAAAGAATGCTTCAACTTTCTCAAGTATTGATACCGACCAAACTTTGTCCGTTCAATCAACTCCTTCCTCCGGATCTAGTGGTGGTGATAATGGCTCTCCAATTGAAGAGCAACCTCCAACTGAGGAAGAACCTCCTGTAGTAGAAGAGCAACCTCCAACTGAGGAAGAACCTCCTGTAGCTTCCGATGGTGGCGGAATTGTTGAAAGTAACTCATAATATAATCTGATAAGTAAAAGCCTTGTTGCGAAAATTTGCGACAAGGCTTTTTTCTAGCTATACTCTATATAGCGAGTACTAAATAAAATTCAATGTTTTCCACACCACAAATAAATCAATTCGATAACTCAGCGCCGGTAGTTTCCCGTAAAAAGCCTATTCTTTGGATTGTTATTGTGGCTATTTTATCCCTTATTTTAGCCGTAAGTATCGTATTGCTGATTCAATCTAAGCAGGAAATCCAGAGCTTAAAAACTTCTTTGGATGAGGCGCGCGAGTCACAAGTTTTAGGAGCCCAAAACACTGATCAAGAGGTCGTGTCCTTACTAAATGAGTTAGGACAGTTAATAGTTTTGCCTACTGATGAGCAGCCGACGGTAGCAACCGTAACTGATTTAACTCAACTAGCTGGCCAACCATTCTTTGAGCAAGCTCAAATTGGGGACAAAGTAGTTATCTATAATAATTCTGCAAAAGCTATTCTTTATCGGCCGAGCGAGAAAAAAGTAATCAACATCGCACCGATAGTAAATGACACTCAGCCACCAGTCGAACCAGTAAGCCCGACACAACCCTAATATTTAACCCTTTGCTCTAATTAGTAAAGGGTTTTATTCTTGCCAAGAAAAATATTTTTACCGACTACCAAGTTGAATTAGCTAATTCTTGATTAGTTTTTTAAGACTTCTTAAGCGCTCTTGCGCTAAGCTATTTTTACATTTCTGTAAGGAGGAAAGTATGAATAGAATAGCGACAATGGGTTTTAGTTTAGTGTTAGTTTTTACTGTGTGGTTAAGTGATAGTCATGCACAAAGACGGTTTCCAAAGCCAGTATCATCAGCCCCTGATTATAATGGTACTTATCAGGGCAGTCCTGGAACAGGTTCGGCGAGGTACACTACTTTGTACCGAGACAATCAAGATAACGGTAGTCGTTCTGGTTGCCGAGGGGAAGGTTGTGGTAAGCATCCAGGCGTAGATATTGCGGTGTCTTCTGGCACGGCTGTCTATTTGCCAATTGATGGTCAGGTTGTAACTTCAAGATGCGATAGTTCTTGGGGTGGTTTAATAGTAGTCAGGAGTCCAAATCCTGAAAGAGCATATGAGTGGATTTATCAGACATTCGCACATCTAAAGGTGAGGCAGTACAGCAATGGTGTTGCAGTCGAACCAGGTCACTACATCGGTGGAGGAACTGAAATAGGTAAGTCTGGTGGGAATAGAAAATATGACCAATGTAGTGGCAATTCTTCAGGTTCACATCTTCATTTCCAGGTCGATAAAGATGATGGTAATCTTGAGCCTTGGTTTCCAAACTCAAGTTCTCTTCACTACCCGGATGCAAGTTTTTCTGTAATGGAAAACACTTATAATCCGATGGTTCTTCTCCAAGGTGGTTACAAGTGGCAGTTTAATCAATCAGGTAATCGTGAGCTATGGGATCTATTTAATTGGCAAAATTGGGGAGTTTCTAGTGGCTCATTATGGTTGGACGGTAGTTACGACCCTTATATTAGAAGGGGAGGGCTAACGAATTGTGGCTTAAATAAGCCTTGCAGTAGTGCAATTAGCGCTGAGAGCCGAGACTATCAATATCTGTCTTTGGACATGTATAATCAATGCTCAAGTGGTTACGGTAAAATATACTTTACTACGAATCGTGAAAATTATTGGGATGAAAACAAGACTGTGTACTACAACTCGCCATACTATAGCTCTAGCTTGGTTAAGTTATACATGGCTTGGCATCCTAAATGGTCCGGTGTAATTACAGGACTTCGTTTTGACCCAGCTGAGCACTGTAGCCCTTCTGTTTGGGATCCAAACTATTTCGGCGAGATATCCTTGTCTCGTTGGTAAATTAAATTTAGCCTGCAGCATTAATCTGCGGGCTTTTATTTAAACTTTATTTGGCAATCTCCTTTAGTTTAGTGGGGATTAAACAATTTCATAAATTTTGTCTTAAATATTGTGGAAAACTAATTTACTATGTGCTATAATTAAGTTAATTAAAAACTTGCAAGTATGGACTATAACAAAGAATTAGTTGGATCTGATTCTCGTTGGTTTATCTGGACAATAGTTGTAATATTGGTAGGCGGCATCTCACTTATCAGTTACATCAAAGTTACAGAGATCAATGACGACAGTCAAATTAGCGTTGAGACTATTAGAGCAAACAGAGCTCCAGTCCAAGCTGAATAATTAAAAATCAACCCTTAAAATGGGTTGATTTTTAATTTAAAGTATGCTATAATGAACTTAAGTTAATCAAAAGTCGTTGCCAAAATAGCAAATCGGCTTAAGTGAAACAAAAAAACAATTTAATCGTGCCAAAATAGCACAAAGCTTTCCATGGATTACGCACAATCACTTCAGGGTTATGCTAGCGGTTTTAGGTCTTTAGAATTCCCAACTTTCAAAAGAGCGGGGATTTACTTGCATGACCATTTGATCCCGCACGCCCGTAATAATTATCATCCACACATCCTTAAGCCTACAATGTTAGGTTTGGTTTCTTTGTTGGTGATGTCAATCAAGGTCTCTAGTTTATTTTTGCTTACCGCTGCGCCAGCTACTATGGTGGAATCTGCAGCTATCACACAAGCTAGTGTCTTAAACCTCACTAACCAATCAAGAACTAACAACGGGCTAGCGGAGTTGCGTGAGAGTCCATTGCTAGCGCGTGCAGCTCAGAATAAAGCTAACGATATGTTGGCAAGACAATATTTTGCTCATAATACTCCTGATGGACAAACTCCTTGGTCTTTTGTAAAAGCAGTAGGTTATAGCTATGTCACTGCAGGCGAAAACTTGGCCATAGATTTTACTCAAGTTGAAAATGTTCAAGCGGCTTGGATGAATAGCCCTGGTCATAAAGCCAACATTCTAAACGGTAATTTTCAAGAATTAGGTGTTGGTATCGCTAAGGGTATGTTTGAAGGTCATGAAACTACAATAGTTGTGCAGATGTTTGCAGCACCAATCGCTCAACCAGTGGCATTTCAGCCACAGCCAACTCCAGTAGCTCAACCAACGCCTGTTGCTCCAGCTCCTGTAGTTGCACCTACATCCCCAGTTGTATCTCCAGTAGCACCAATCGCTCAACCTACAGCTCCTCAGCCAATTAAAGATTATCAGACTGTTGCCCTGCAGGAGACACCAGCGGCACAGCCGGTAGATAATAGTCCAGCTCCTGCTGAGTCTCAAGGCACTGGTACTCAGATAATTACAACTGACACTTCTTTCTTAAAAGATTCATTTGTAATTACTATTACTGCTGTCGAGGAAGTGGTTAAGGTTGTAGCTTTCTATGGTGACAAGAGCACAATGTTCTCACCTTTAGAGAATAATATTTGGGAAGCCAAGATACCTCTTTCAAGCTTAGCTAACCATAACAACATAATTATCCAATCCCAGAACTTAAATGGTCAAATTCATCAACAACCTGTTGCTAACTTTTCAGATGGATTAGTCCAGTTGGATTCAATCAATGGTAATGTTGAAGGTGCAACAGTAACTGTGTTCGGTAGAGAGATTAATCCAAGAGTTTGGGAACAAAAAGCCTTGATGCTAATTCTTGCCACCCTCATCACTGCCCTCATTTTAGCAATTGGTATCAAGCGCCATGTCCAACATGTTAGTTTGGTAGCCAATACTTCCTTTGTAGGGATGCTAATAGCAATGCTATTGATGGTCTGATAACAAAAATTGATAAAAAACTAAAACACTCTTCATGGAACGAAGAGTGTTTTTTTTTGAAGTAGTCATCAAAGTTTAAAAAAGTCTTAAATATAATCACCAATCTTGATAGTAATTATAGTTTTGTGGACCTATTCATTCGCTAGCCACTCATGATATTGTGCACGCATAATTATAAAAACCATCACTATTATGTGATGGTTTTTATAATGGTGGACCCTACCGGGATCGAACCGGTCACCTCCTGCTTGCAAAGCAGGCGCTCTACCAGATGAGCTAAGGGCCCTCGTCGCAACCACCTCCGCATGTTCCACTTTGGCTAAAGCCAAAGTCTCGCGAGCTTCGGTATTGCTCCTCTCAAACTTTCGCTTAACCCTTCGGGCCCAAGCAAAAGTTTGGTTTCTTTGAGTTACTTCGTATGCTCAACTTTGACTGAAGTCAAAGTCTCATGAGCTTTATAGCAACTCAAATATTTTAGCAAGATATTCTTATTCTATCAATTCCGATGGAGCGGTCTGACCACTTAAGTACCCAAACATCCATAATACTGCTAAGGCAATAAAGAATAAACCCAGCATACGCCACCAGGTATAAGTACCTCCCAATGGTGGTTTTAGGTACTTTTCTGCGAAATCAATTTTACCAGTCTGCTCAGTTATCCAAAATGTATATTTCATCATCAGGACCCCAAGTGCAATGATTATTGGACCAAGTATATATCTCATGGTTTTTTGATGGTGGGCGTGCCAGGAATCGAACCTGGGACCTCGTCATTATCAGTGACGCGCTCTAACCGACTGAGCTACACGCCCTCACGTCACAACTACCTTCATAAGTTCGTTTTCAGCTGAATCTAAAAACTCACTAATTTCGGTGTTGTTCTTTCTTCCTAAATTATTTAACCTCCACTGTCGTTTCGGCCCAAGTAATTTTGGGCACCCCTTGTTGTCGCTAGAAACAAGTTCTATCTCATTGAGACTTACAATAACTAGTCATTGTGTTAAATAGTTATTTAAATGCCAATTTATATATTGGAACATTGGCCTAATTACAACTTTTCAGAGAAAAGTATCTATACTAATTCTCTCGTAACGGGAACCTAACTAGAACATCATAGCAAAACCAGATTATTTTGACAATACCTTATGAATATAGTATCGTTAAAAATGAAATAACCCAGTTTCAGAAATAAAAATCAGACAAATTACTAAGGATTAATCAGTTAACCAAACTTAAGCATTCCAAAATAGATGCTATTTTCTACTAAAAAGTCGGTCCTCGGAGTCGATATCGGTACATCCAGTATTAAGCTAGTTCAGGTTGATAAAGGTAGCACGCCTCAACTTAAAACTTATGGTATTGTTGCTATTCCCGAGCCTATTAGCTTACAAACTTCAGATGCCACTGTTGAAGAAATTGCCCAACTTCTAAAAAACCTTGCTGAAAGAGCTAATGTAACAACTAAGCGTTGCATAGCCAGCTTGCCTAACGGTGTCGTGTTTACCTCTGTTATCGATATGCCGTTGATGTCTGAAAAAGAACTTTCAGCATCCATGACATTTGAAGCTAAGAAATATGTACCGCTGCCATTTTCTGAAATTGATTTGTCTTGGTCTGTGATTGTCGAAGATCCTGCTGCAGCAATTATGAAAGTGTTGCTAATCGCGGTTCCAAAACAAATCAAACACACTTATGTAAAAGTTTTTGAGCTCGCAGGTCTTGAACTAGAAATTATAGACATCGAAGCTTTAGCATTAATTCGCTCTTTAGTTACCGATCCTACCAAAAATGATGTTATAATAGATATAGGTGCAAAAGTGACTGGAATTAATCTGGTCAAGAACGGACTTTTACAACTAACCCGTAGTCTCAATATAGGTGGCGACACCATGACAGATAGAATCGCTCAAGCTTTGAATATTACTTTTGACAGAGCTGAGAGATTTAAACAAGACTTTGGTCTAAAAGAAACTGAATTCTTACCGGAAGCAGTTAAGCCTGTTCTCGGAACTATCAAACATGAAATTGCCCAACTCATTAGCATTTACAAATCTCACAACGTCAATTTAGACAGAATTGTCTTTACTGGCGGCGGTGCACAAATGCCAGGAGTAACAACTTTTTTTGAAGACTTAGGTGTCACGCCAGTTTTAGCTAATTCACTTTCAAGAGTTAGTTATAGTGTTGAAGCAAAGCCGATACTAGAGCGCTACACTTTATTGCTAGGTGTACCAATTGGGTTAGCATTAAGAAATGTTGAAACTTAAATCAAAATAAAATGGCAGAAATTAATCTATTAGGCAACGATACTATCGACCCAGCCTCAATAACAGCAAAAAGTTTAAGACTAGTGTCTTCGCTTTTGTTTGCTGTGCTTTTGTTGATGTTGCTTTCGTATGGATACTTCAGTTTTAGTTCATGGGGTAATGGTAATAAAATTGAAGATGTTCAAAAGAAAACATCTGCAGCAACCCAGGAAGTAGCTCAAAATCCACAACGCCTTGAAGTAGTGACCAGACAAGGGCAAATCCAAGAAGTAAATTCACTTCTTTCCAAGCACCTGTATTGGTCTTATCTTTTACCAGAATTATCTCGTGTTACTTTGAGCAGTGCCGGGTATACCAGAATCACAGCGGACGACAAAGGTAAATTAGATCTAACTGTTGCGGTGCCAACCTACCAAGATCTTGAGAAGTACCTACAAGTATTTAACTTACCAGAATATCATCAGAACTTTAGCAATGTTCGTATCACTTCGATTAGCCGAACTTCTGTCAATGAACAATTGGCAATTCAAGCCCAGATTAGATTGGACTTTGATCCTAAATTCTTAAGAGATAAAGGACGATAGATATGGCATTTAACCCACCCCAAATTAATAATTTAGTAAACAGACGAACTTTTCGTAACCCAACCACGCAAATTATTTTGTACACTGTGGTCATAGTTTTATTCTCTTGGTTTTTACTAAAGCCAGCTGTGGCTCAATGGAGTAATCAGCGCGCAACTCTAAAAACTGAAAATGAAAAGTTTGCAAAAATTGATAGTGAACGAGTAGCTCTAAATAAGTTAGTCACAGAGTTAGATTCTAAAGAAAATGATATCAAGCTTTTAGACGAAGCTTTGCCACTAAATGAAGAAGTTACTAGGTTACACATTATGCTAGACAACTATGTTGGTGCTTCTGGTATGCAAGTTTCACAAATCGGAATTGACCTATCCTCGATTGGTGTTCAGGCTGGCGATAAGGCAGAATTACGTAGCCGTTTTGGAGCAACTCGCAGTATTAAAACTATTCCAATTACTTTAAGTGTTAATGGTACTGTGGACCAATTGAGAAATATGCTAGAACTTGTAGAGAATAGTGGTCGTGTACTGGATGTGGAAAGAGTTGAGCTTAGTAAAGGTCAAGAAACTACCAATTTTCAATTACAATTAAAAGCTTACGCTTACGATATGGAGAGCAATGAAAGCCAATAAAGTTATAGCCGTTATAGTAATTGTCATAGGTCTAAGTGGTTCTGCATACATGCTTTACCTTACTTTTAGTACCGTAGGAACTCCAAATAACCGACCAGTATTCGTCGATCCAAACCCATCTGCAGTCTTGGTAACTGGCAGTGGGCAACCTGGGGCAATCCTACCATTCGGTACGAATTTAGATACTAGTGGAATCAAAAAATACAACGGCACGCAAAAACTTTTCCCTTATCCATCGGTTAGCACCTCAGAAATTGGACGGGGAAATAATATCATTTATTAAACCATTTCAGGATGGCTGAAACATCTCCAAATATCCAACTTACAGCTGGTTTTGAGAAGTTTTTAGTTGAACATGGCTTTCTGGACAAAGAACAGTTAGCACAGTTAGATAAAGTCAAGGTAGATAAGTTTGGCAAAGATTACCTTGTTTCGTTACCAGATGTAGTGAAGCTAGTTGTTCAAGAAAAATTTCTTAGTGAAGAAGATGTCGCTAAAGCACGAGCGGCTTTTTTGAATTTGCCATATGCAGATTTAAGGCAAGTCGACATCAAGCCTGAATTGCTTGATGTAATTCCACCTGATTCCCGAAAATTTTATGGCATGGTTCCTTTCGAGCTATCCAATAACGATTTAAAAGTTGCATTACTAGACCCGTCTAACCTCCAGGCGTTAGAAGCTTTAGAATTTTTAGGACAAAAGCAGAATTACCAAGTCCATATTTATCTAGCTTCAGAAACTTCTATCTCTACTTGGACTACGGGTCACGAAAATATAAAAACTGTAGTTGGTGAAGCCTTGCAAGATATTCAGGAAATTGAAGTTACTCGTGTTAATAACTCACCGTTTTCACAGCAGAAACAGCAACAACCTCAAATTTTAGAGGACGCTCCGATTATTAAAATCGTGGACGTAATACTCTCCAATGCTATTGATGCCAAAGCTTCTGATATTCATATTGAACCGTCAGAAACGGATGTAAGAGTGCGTTACCGTATTGACGGTATTTTGCATACATCGCTTAGTCTGCCTAGGAGTGTTTTATCCGCCATTGTATCACGTGTAAAAATTTTGGCGAACTTAAAAATTGATGAACAGCGTTTACCCCAAGATGGACGTTTCCATGTTGAGATGAACTCTAAGTCTATAGACCTTCGTGTTTCTACTTTACCGTTAATGAACGGTGAAAAAATTGTAATGCGTTTGCTCGACAAAACTACTTCAGTACCAACTTTAGAAGAGTTGGGGCTACGAGGACAAGCTTTAAGGTGGGTGAAAGAGAGTATTCTTAAATCTCACGGCATCTTCTTAATTACAGGACCGACAGGTAGTGGTAAATCTACAACTTTGTATTCCATACTCTCCATGCGTAATACTACTGAAGTTAATATTGTAACTTTAGAAGATCCAGTGGAATATTTTATTCCTGGTGTTAATCAGAGCCAAGTAAATCCAGACATTGGTTTAACTTTTGCGTCAGGTTTGCGTAGTATCTTACGTCAAGATCCGAACATTGTGATGGTAGGTGAAATCCGTGACGAAGAAACGGCTGAGTTAGCTGTGCACGCAGCTCTTACTGGTCACTTGGTATTCTCAACACTTCACACCAACAATGCTGTGGGGGCTTTGCCACGCTTAGAAAATATGAATTTAGAACCTTTTCTTTTAAATGCTTCTATTAACTTGGTAATGGCTCAACGTTTAGTTAGAAAGCTATGTGAGTTTTGTAAAAAAGAGACTGAAGTTTCAACTATTGTACGTAACGATTTGATTGCCGCTTTAATGGGTGTACCACCGCAATATCTTAAAGATGAGAACATCGATATGGACAAGTTCAAACTCTATGCTGCTCAGGGATGTAATAAGTGTGGAGAGACAGGGTACAAAGGTAGAATCGGAATTTTTGAAGTCGTGCCAATGTTACCTGATTTACAAGAAGTAATTTTTGAACATGGCCAGTCACACAAAGTTTACCAAGACATGTTGAAGCTTGGTGTAATTTCAATGAAGCAAGATGGAATTATGAAATCCATAAATGGACTTACGACCTGGGAAGAGATCGCCAGAGTAACCACAGAATAAAAAATCAAAGAGATGGAATATATCACTACAAAACAATACTCATTTACCAACCGACCTTATCGAAGTATTTTGGGCGCGAAGGTATTGATGTTTGATGCTAAACCAGAGAATATCGCTTTGTACTCTCGCCACTTCCAAGAAGCTCAGATTAATTTGATAATTTCGGAGAGACTTGAAGAGCTAGTTAAGCATGCTTTAGAAGCTTTGCCTGATGTCGTAATTATTAACCCTGATAATTACCACAACGATAGCTTTAAGCAAATCGCCTTTGTAAAAATCAAGTTCCCCCAACTTCCAATTATTACCATAGGAGAGTCTATACGAGACGATTCATTAGATGTTATTATGCAATTAGGCGTAGCTTGCTATTTAGACAAAAATTTAACCAGGCCACAAGATTTGTTGGTGGCAATAGAGCAAACTCTCAACAACAATTAACGAAACCCAAACAAAAATATGTATAAAGCTAGTGAATTAGAACTAAATAAGCTCCTTGCTGTAACTTTGGAACGAAATGCTTCCGACCTTCATTTAGTAGTAGGCGAGCCTCCAATCTTAAGAATTGACAGTGCTCCTGTCCGTATGGAAGATTTACCAGTTATGAGCAATGACGCTGTAACTGACCTGGTTAATGTGATGTTGAATGATAAGCAGAAAGAAAAGCTTAGCCAACAGCTAGATTTGGACTTCTCTTATGAATATAAAGACAATGCCCGGTTCCGTGTAAACGTTTACCGTGCTCAAGGTGTGTGGAATGCAGCTTTTCGCTTAATTCCTAGTCATATTAAGAGCATGGATGAATTAAATCTTCCGCCAATGCTTAAACGCTTTACTGAATATAAGCAAGGTTTGGTTTTAGTGGTGGGTCCGACTGGTCATGGTAAGTCTACTGCACTGGCCTCGATGATTAATGAAATCAATACCACTCGTTCAGAGCATATTCTTACCATCGAAGATCCTGTAGAGTTTTTGTTTACCCACAAAGAATCCTTCATTACTCAACGAGAAGTTGGCTTGGACACAATTAGTTTTTCACAATCCTTAAAAGCTGCCCTTCGTGAAGACATTAACGTTGTGCTAGTTGGTGAAATGCGTGATTTAGAGTCTATTGGGGCAACTTTAACTTTAGCTGAAACAGGTCACTTAATTTTTGCGACAATGCACACTAACGATGCCTCACAAAGCATCGACCGTATCGTAGATGTATTCCCAGGCGATCAACAACCACAAATCCGTGCTCAGTTAGCAAGTTCTTTGATTGGTGTTGTGAGTATGCGCTTAATGCCAAAAATTGGTGGTGGTAGAATCCCAGCAACAGAAATTATGGTTGTTAACCACGCAATTCGTAACGTAATTCGTGACGGCAAAGTTTATGAAATTCCAAACGTCATCCATACATCATTGGAAGAGGGAATGATTCCATTAGATAAGAGCTTGGCCAATCTTGTTAAGCAAGGGTTGGTAGAATTAGATGTTGCACAAAATTTTGTTTCGGACCGCGAATACTTCGCTTCAATAATGAGCTAACTTTTTAGATAATATGAAATTTCTTTATCAAGCCAGAAACCAACAAGGACAGATTGCCAAAGGTTATGTAATCGCTGCGAATGCTGCTAAGGCAGAGCAACTGTTGGCTGAAAACAACTTCATAATCATTTCCTTAAAAGAACAACGTGAGAACTTACTCACCAAGGTTGCTCTATTATTTAATCGCGTTAGTAATAAAGATATAGTTTTATTCTCTCGTCAGTTATCAACTTTGGTGGCAGCTCGCGTGCCGATTCTTCAAGCCTTAAGAATTTTAGAAAATCAAGTTAGCAATGAAGGTTTACTTTTTGTTGTAAGAAGTTTAATAACATCCATTGAAGGTGGTGAAAGCCTTTCTTTGGCGATGTCCAAACATCCAGAAGTGTTCGATAATCTTTTTGTTGCTTTGGTTAAAGCCGGTGAAGCAGCGGGAACTGTTGGTGAATCATTAACTTACTTAGCTGACCAAGCCGAAAAGGATTATGATCTGCGTTCTAAGGTAAAGGGTGCAATGACTTACCCAGCTTTCGTTTTGTTGGCTTTGGCTATTGTTGGCGTATTGATGTTTAAATTTGTGCTACCAAAACTAACTGAAGTTTTGCGTGAACAAGGTGGTGAATTACCGTTGGTGTCGGTGTGGCTGATTAGTTTTACCGATTTTTTCCAAGTGTATTGGTGGGTAATAATTCTGTTGATTTGTGGTGGAGTTTTGGGAATAAGGCTTTATATCGACACTGTATCAGGAAGGTATGTTTGGGATAGGTTAAAAGTTAGCGTACCGGCGATAGGTGATATGTTTGAAAAAGTTTACATGGCTCGTTTCTCTCGCAACATGGCAACTTTAGTTGCTGGAGGTATTCCGATTATTCAAGCTATGAAAATTTTAAGTGAAGTTTTAAACAACGTAATTTACAGAGACATTATCTTAGAGGCGAGTAAAGAAGTGACTAATGGACGAAGTGTTAACGAATCATTAGCAAAGTATCCGGAGTTCCCACCATTGGTTACACAAATGATTAAAGTAGGTGAACAAACTGCTGAGCTAGACACAATTTTATTGAAACTAGCAGCCTTTTACGAGAAAGAAGTTGATGCAAAAATTGCCACTCTTTCTACATTACTTGAACCGATGATTATGATAATTCTTGGTGTCGGTGTCGGCTTATTGGTAGCTGGTGTATTGCTTCCTATTTATAACCTTGCTAGCACAACTTAATTTCCCTGTTGATAATTATCCTTGCCACAACCTTTAGTGTGGTATAATTAATTTAGATACTTAATATAGATGAGTAGCGGGATGCTACAACTTCTTAATCCTATTTTCTAGAATGGGGGTGAAAACATTGAAACAAAACAATCAAAAAGGATTTACTTTAATCGAATTGTTGGTGGTTATCGCCATTATCGGTTTGCTAGCTTCCGTAGTATTGTTGGCGCTAAACTCCGCTCGAGCTAAGTCACGTGATGCGAAGCGTGTCGCTGACGTACGTCAGTTGTCTAGCGCATTGGAACTATTCTACAATGATGCAAACGGCTATCCTGCCTCTCTAGCATCTTTGGTAACTTCTAGCTTCATTGGTATTATCCCAGCAGCTCCAACACCAATTGACGGAGATTGTGCAACTGACGTAGTTGCCTCTAACTCATACATCTACACTGGTACTGGTACCGTTGCAGCTAACTTGTATCCTGGTTACACTCTAACATTCTGTTTAGGTGCATCAACCGGTTCCTTGGCTCCAGGTGGAAAAACATCCTCCCCAGCAGGTATTCAATAGTAATTGCTTTACCTAGCAAACTAACAAAACCAATTAGTAATAGTTGGTTTTTTTAGTACTTTTGAATTGTATGGTATAATTTAAGCACGAATTTAAACAGTGCTATGAAACAAAACAATCAAAAAGGATTTACTCTAATCGAATTGTTGGTGGTTATCGCCATTATCGGTTTACTAGCTTCAGTAATATTGTTGGCGTTAAACTCCGCTCGAGCTAAGTCACGTGATGCGAAGCGTGTCGCTGACGTCCGTCAGTTGTCTAATGCCTTAGAATTATTCTACAACGATGCCGGTGGTTATCCTGCCTCTCTAGCATCTTTGATAACCTCTAACTTTATCGGTATCATTCCAGCAGCCCCATTACCAATTGACGGTGATTGTGCAACTGATGCCCTAGCCTCCAATGACTTGATCTACACAGCTGAGGGAGTTCCTGCAGCAAACTTATATCCAGATTACACTTTGTCATTCTGTTTGGGAGCTCCTACTGGCGGTTATACTGCCGGTGGACATTTTGCTTCACCGATCGGAATCCAATAAGTCATTCCTCAAATAAAAACCAACTCTGAGAGTTGGTTTTTTTATGGTTAAGTAATTATGGTATTATTAAACCATGTCTATAATATCACAAAAGTTTCCCATTATATCTGATACTGTTAACGGATTAACTGTCTTAATGGTTAGTATGGTTGTAATATTGCAATTCTGGTTTTTTCAGGAAAGTGTGGAATTACCCAAGCTAATTGTTTGGTATATTCTAACAGGGATAATTCTAGTAATAATTGCTATTCGTTACAAGGATTGGAAAATAAACTTGCCCAAACCTATTATTATAATGTTGCTTGTATGGCTAGGACTGATTACTCTTAGTACAATTTTTTCTCTTGATACACAAAATTCTTTTTTTGGGATTTATCCGCGCTATACGAGTTCTTGGGTATTCTTTATTTCATGGTTAGTATTTATCTTAGTGTTGGCTGTTCAGAACAAAAGAATAATGGAGTCATTAATTAGGCTGTCGGCTTTACTGGGTGTGTTGATGGCTGTATGGGGTATCTTACAGTTTTATGGTATTGGGTTTTATGCAGGGCAAAGTGAAGTTGTGCGTACATTAATCCCGAGCTTTCTAGGCAATCCAAGTTTTTCAAGCATGTTTATAGTTGCTAGTCTTCCATTATTGTTGTGGTATAAAGGTATGAATGGCAAGATTTGGACAAAATATGTTTACATAATTAGCATTGCGCTAGTTTTTCTGTCATTAATCTATTTTAATAGTAGAGGTGCGATCGTTGCCGTCGCGTCTTCACTACTTATCTATGTAGCCTTAAACGCATTTAAAGCAAAAAAGTTTAATAACAAAATTCTGGCATTGGGTTTAATAGTTTTTATGGCAGTTGCAGGCGCTTTTTATTATCAAACTAGAGTGGATATTGGTGGTAAAGAGTCCGGATATGCACAACAAGCATCGTCAAGTAGATTAATCTTATGGGATCTGACAGTATCCCAGATTGGGCAAATGCCACTTTTTGGCACTGGCTTCGGCAATTTTTTCTTAGCTTTCCGAGAAAATACTCACCCAATTTTTTCATCAAGCGAGTGGTTTGATGACGCTCATAACTTTGTACTTCAATTTTACACAACTACAGGAGTTCTAGCTGGAACTGTTTTTATGTTATTGCTAGCTTATACGTTTTTTACTCTATTTAAATCCTATTTAAATAGAGAGGATTACCATCTGCAAGTAGCTTTGATGAGTGCTTTATTGGCTTGGTGTGTTGCAGGATTCTTTACGCCAGTGCCACTCGCTAACTGGATGCTTTTGGCCATACTTCTTATGGCAAGCTGGAGATTGACATCAGAACATTCTATAGTAATCCAACCAAAAGTCTACTACAGAGCTGCTGGAATTATTCTGGGTTTACTTGTCTGTACTATTGGTATTAGTATTATGAGCAGTGAAATATTTTTAAGAATTGCTAAAGAATCCGAAACACAGTCGCAGTCAGAGAAAGCTTATAAGTATAGTAGCTTAGCATTAAAAGCTAATCCATTTAACACTGATTCTTATATAGTAAAAATTAACTCCGAATTGCAATTAGGTAATATCGATAAAGTTGATCAAGAATTAGCTCGTTTTATCGCAAAGCATCCTAAGTCTTCAGGTATTTATCAACTGGCAGCAGATTTTAATATGCGGTTATATGTGAAGACGGGAGATGAAGAGTATAGACAAAGAACTTTCGGAAACATTGAAAACATGTTGAAGTTTAATAGTAATTACGCAAGTGTTTACCGTACCTCTGCCTTGCTTTCTTTCTATTTAAACGATGTCGACAAATCCATGACTTATATCAATCGAAGTTTGGTGCTAGACATTAATAGTTATAATTCATGGATTCTAAAGTCAAAAATTAATTACGACTCTAATAACAAAGATCAGATGCTTTATGCACTAAAACGCGCCAACGCAATTGCTCCGCGCGTTAATGTCGGGAATGCTATTAAGTCTATGCAGAAAACTGATGATTACAAGCTGGTGCCTTTCCCTTATCAATTTTAATAGTTACAGCGGTTGAATTTAAAAATACTTATGGACCTACTAAAAAAAATAATTGGCTGGTACTTTAAGCTTTGCAAGCAGTCGAGTCTGGATATTCGGAAAGAGGAAAGACTGAATCCTCGGTTTTGGCATAAAGACTACTTAGTTTTAAACTTTATTAATTCGTCCATAAAAAACAGTCTCAAAGAATATAATATAAAGAATCCTAATGTTTTAGATCTTGGCTCTTTCCATAAACCTTATGCGGAATTATTCAAGAGCGACTCGTACTTTGGGGTAGATATACAAAATGGGCCTGGAGTAGATTTAGTTGCTGACCTTAATAGTATTCTAGATACGAATAAAAAATTTGACTTAGTAGTGTGTTTTGACACAATCGAGCATGTCTTAAGCACTCACAGTTTAATTTCGACAATTGAATTAAACTTAAACACTAATGGGTATGTATTCATTTCTTCACCTTTTCTCTACACAATCCATGATGCCCCATATGATTTTTATCGATTCACAGAATACTTTTATAAACACTTTCCTAATCAGAATTTAAAACTAATGAAGTTAGGGAAGTCGACAACTTACCCGGCATCATTAATAGTTCACACCAGTTACTTTTTGTACCGCTTACCAATTCCTTATTTTTTGAAGTACCCACTGTACGCAGTAGTTAACATCAGTGCTTTGTTAGTAGATAGTGTATTTGTCAAAATAGCCAAAATAAAATTACAATGGCTCAAAGAGTTTATAAACTCGGGCCCTTTAGAATACTTTGTAGTATTGAAGAAAACTAATAATCAAGAAAGTTATGACAAATCTATACAATAGTAATTACTATCAACACCAAAAAAGTGGTTCTTACGCCTCAGCTGAACAAATTGTACCCATTGCCTTGAACTACTACAGACCGAATTCAATTATTGATTTGGGTTGTGGTGTTGGTAATTGGCTTTCGGTATTTAAGCAAAATGGAGTTGAAAAAATCTTAGGTATCGACGGTGACTATGTTGATATGTCGCAACTTAGGATTGATATATCAGAATTTTTGCCCAAAGACTTATCTGGGCCAATTGAAGTAGTTGGAAGATATGATATGGCGATGTCTTTAGAAGTTGCTGAGCACTTACCAAGAGAATCTGCTGAAAGTTTTGTTCAAACTTTAACTTCACTATCCGATGTAGTTTTGTTTTCAGCCGCTGTACCTTATCAGGGTGGAACTGGCCATGTTAACGAGCAATGGCCTGAGTATTGGGTGGAGCTTTTTAAAAAATTTGATTTCGTAGTGGTTGATCCAATCAGAAAAGAGGTTTGGAATAATGATCAAGTTGATTGGTGGTACGCTCAAAATATTATGTACTTTGTTAAATCGACTAAACTTGCAGACTTGCCAAAACTGAGCGAAGCTCGAAAAATCACTTTCCCAAATCAACTATCATTACTGCATCCACGGAGTATAAGCTTGTACACAATTAAATTTGCAGGCTGGCCTTTGTTTAAGAAAAAGATCAAAAGCTTACTAAAGCTTAATTAAGAGAACTATGGCAAACCCAACTGTTTCTATTGTCATGGCTACTCATAACGACGAAAGTTATATTGAGCAAGCCATTAATAGTGTAATTGAGCAAAACTTCTCAGAATGGGAGATTGTTATAGTTAACGACGCATCAACTGACCGCACTTCCGCTAAAGTTGCAAGTTTAGCAGCCAAAGATGATAGGATTAGGCTTGTGGATTTACAAAGTAATATTGGACAAGCACCAGCGCTTAATTTAGGATTAAACTTATCTAAAGGTAGATACATAGCTCGCATCGACGGAGACGATTATTGGACAGATCAAAATAAGTTAACTGCACAAGTTAACTTCCTGGAAACTAACTCTGATTATGCATTGGTCGGCACTCAAGGAGTGGCAGTGGATGTGAGTGGTAATGAACTTTTCAAATTAGAGTTTCCTCTGCATGACTCTGAGATTAGAAAACAAATACTTACTCGGAATTGCTTTATTCACAGCAGTGTAATGTTTCGGTCCGATACTGCTAGAGAGATTGGTTGGTATAGAAATACTGAGGGCAAGGTCGAGGACTACGAACTATGGTTAGAGATGGGCAAAAACCATAAGTTTGCAGTTTTAGCTTCGAAAGCTTTATGTTATCGTATTAATCCAGCTGGCATAACTCAGACAAAGACTGATATACAATGGCAGGCATTTATAAATTTATCCAATAGATACAGAGATTATTACCCAGGATACTATAAAGCCAGGTTAAAACTACAAACTCAAAAAACCCTTTTAAAAATATTTGGACCCAAGTTTCTTACTCTTCTAAAGAAGATCATTTTTTCTTGATACCTATTAGCTATGTCAAATAAACACGCCTCAATTACCGCACTACTTATACCTACCGTCATTTGGTTTTTTGCTGGTTTGTTTTTAACTATAGAGTGGTGGTATCCAACAGGTTTAAACCAAGAGAGACTTTTGGATCATGTTATAAACTTCTCCTTCATTTATGTGGTTTGGCTCCTGATATTTTTTTCCTACCAACTTTTCGATATAGAGAGTTACCGTAGTGTTTCGTTATTTGCTGGCCGTCTTATGGGTGCGATGGCTACGAGTTTGGTTGTGGCGGTAATTTATTTTTACTTCCAGCCAGAGTTGATAATTACCCCAAGGCGTTTCCTATTATCACATATCTTCATTTCGACTGCACTAATTTTTAGTTGGGGCTTAGTGGTTAGGTATTATCTACCAAAGATTTGGCAAAAGTCGTTATTTGGATTTGCGTTACCTCAGTTTGTCGAAAATGAACTGAAGCAATTAATTGATAGATTTAAATTCTTAGGATTTAACTATGAAGGAATCGTTCATTCCTCATCTAATCTTGGCAATATTTCAACTGCTAAATCTATAATAGTAGTTCCAAAACACAGTCAACTATCAGAATTGCAAGTTAGTGAAGTATTAGAGCTAAGACGAAGAGGGTTTGATTTAATTGAATTCCCTCAAATCTATGAAAACTTTAGTCGTAAAGTACTGCTTTCAGAATTGACTGACTTGTGGTTCTTACAGTCTGTGAATTATAGCAAGCAATTTTTCCAAGATGTATCCAAGAGAGTGCTAGATATTATTATTAGCGTTGTGACTCTAGTTGTTTTTGCAGCAACTTTTCCTTTCGTAGCGGCATTAATAAAACTTTCTTCTGTTGGGCCTATCTTTTTCATTCAAAAAAGAGTTGGGCGAAACAACCAGATTTTCGAACTTTTCAAATACCGAACTATGACAGTCGGTACTGCTGATAATACCTGGACCTCCGAGAAGGATTCCCGTATCACGCAAATTGGCAAATGGTTGCGACGATTGCGCATCGACGAATGGCCACAGGCAATTAATATCCTAAAAGGGGAAATGAGCTTAGTTGGTCCACGGCCAGAACAAGTTCATATAGTAGAGGAGCTAAAGACTCAAATCCCTTATTATGACGAAAGGCATATTACTAAACCTGGATTAACTGGCTGGGCCCAATTGCATGTTTATGCTGGTAGTTTGGAAGAAACTAAGCAAAAATTGCAGTACGACTTGTATTACATCAAGCACCGAAGTTTACTTTTTGATTTAGAAATCATCTTAAAAACCTTGTATCACTTAGTTACTTTTGGTGGAAAATAACCAAGTGATGGTATAATTAAGTTATGAATTGGCCAAGAATAAAACAAAACTTATTATTCGGAACTGTTATCATTACTTTTGTTGGTGTGATAGCTTGGGGTGTGAATAATGGAATTAAGGCAGCTGGAAGTAAATCTGTAATTCATAATGCCGAAACCATCACAACAGCTGTCGGCTACTTTTATGAAGACCAAGATCGTTATCCGACAGGCCTAGAGTTTGCTGATAATAATTTAATGGCCGCCTATTTAAGCAATTTACCAGCTCGAGATTTTATCAGTGGGACTTGTTCTCAGAGTTATAACTACGCTAATCCATTCCCTCGACAATTTCAACTTGATGTTTGTTTAAGTAAGTCTACCGATGGAATGACGACTGGTTGGAACACTTACTCAAAATCCAAATAATGATTAATACTGCTTATTTACTATCCGCTTTTTTCTTTGGGGCCTGTATAGGCAGTTTTTTGAATGTAGTTATATGGCGATTACCCCAAGGGTTATCTTTGAATGGCCGTTCGTTTTGTCCTAATTGTAAACACGGCTTGGTTTGGTACGATCTTATTCCACTGCTTAGTATTATTTGGAGAAAGTTTAAATGTGGATATTGCGCAAAACCAATTTCCAGTAGATATTTTAGTATTGAGGCGATTACCGGTTTTTTATTTGCTCTAGCATATTATCTGGTTGGAACGGAAAATGCTCTGGCTATCTCTCAACTTCTTTTCTATTGGTTTGTAATTTCAATTATAGTTGTAGTATTCGTAATTGACTTAGAGCACTACTTAATTTTAGACAAAATTATTTTACCGGCTAGTGCACTTTTACTGCTTTACCATTTTGTTACTGATGTATTGTTGGGAAATCTACAACTCAGCCTCGGTTCTAACTTAATCTCAGGATTACTGGCTTCATTAGTAGCCTCAGGATTCTTTTATGTGATATGGCTTATCTCGAAAGGGAAGTGGATAGGATTTGGCGATGTTAAATACGCAATTTTCATGGGCTTGGCAGTCGGTTTCCCGAATGTATTAGTGGCGCTTTTCTCAGCATTTATGATTGGATCAATAGTCGGTGTATTTTTAATAATCTTTGGAGGTAAAGAATTATCGAGCAAGCTTCCGTTCGGAACATTCTTAAGTATTGGATTATTGTTGGCTCTATTTTGGGGCCAAGCTTTGGTTGATACCTATCTTAGTCTAATTGGCTTAAAATAGAGAAACTAGGTGAAATAGGGTGAATTTGGTATAATAAAGAAAAGACAAACGTGATGAAATTACAAACCAAAACACATTTGAATAGAGGTTTCACTATTACCGAACTTTTAGTTGTTATTTCTATAATGGGTATTATTTCTACTCTAGTGATTGTCGGATTTAATCGTACTCAAGGTCGACGTAACCTACAAATTGCGCAAAACGAACTTGTAACCAATATCCGCAAAGTACAGGGTTATGTTTTATCCTCACGCAGTTTACCAAATGGAGATAAGGCTAAAGTTTATCTGATGAGATTTGAAAGTGGAAGTAATTCTTACACGATTGGTGCAGTTTCCGAAAATGGTAATGAATTCTTTTCTGATTTAGAAACAGCGACATTGCCAAACCGAATTAATTTCAGCCGTATGAGAGTTGTTGGAGACAGTACTGTAGCCAGTGACTGTGCTTACCTTATATTTACCACCCCGTACGGCAAAATGTATGTTGATTATACAGCGCCTTGTGATGCAGGAATTGTTGATATTGTTATTGATCCTGCTCAGTTAATTACCCGCTCAGATCGTCAATTAGACTTAGTATTTGAAGAATCTCAAAACCAAACTGAACGGGCTGTAAAAATTCAGACGCTGAGTAATACAATCCGTGAAGAAGCCCCGTATCAAACCAATAGTGGAGATGAGGGTACTAAAGATGGTGAGTCTAGATAATTTTAATATGAACTATCAACGAGGACAAACTTTAATAGAAACCATGGTCGCAGTTTTCATCCTAGTTATGGGAATTACTGCTGCTTTGGGTTTGGCAGTTTTCTCTCTTAACGCCTCCTCAGAAATAAACAAACAAATTATTGCTATTGGTTTGGCTCGTGAGGGAGTTGAGGCTGTAAAAAACATGAGAGATACAAACTGGTTACACGACACTCTCAGTGAAAATTGTCATAACTTTGATTCTGGGCAACCTAGTAATACCTACTGTTACCGCAACTGGTTGGGGGATCCTTCAAGTCGAGATACTTACAACATAGAGCCTGGCCCATTTGTAGCAAATATGTTTGTGCTAAATTATGATATCAACGATGATAAAATGTGGCAGTTATCACTTGCTAATGAGTACGGAATGAACTTTGAACCTGAAAAAATAGATAACGGGTTTTATACGGCAACAGGAAATACCTCTCTTGCAAGTGCAACTTCAGATTTTGCTCGAGCAATCACTCTTGAAATAGATGATTTTCCGCCCTTTGACCACGCTGGCGACTTAGGACCAAGACTGAAAGTTACTTCACAAGTGTGGTGGAAAGGACGAAAGTGTCCTGCCAACAGTACTCCGCCAACAGGTACCCAATGTTCAGTGACATTAGAAACTTATCTCACCAACTGGAGAAACTACTAATGAATAAATTTTCTCAACAATCTGGCTTCACTCTAATGGAGATTGTGGTTTCTACTGCGATTTTTGCCACGACACTAACTTTAATGATGACGCTTTTTAATTACACTTTGCAAATTAATCGTCGTGTTGAAGCTATGCGTCAAGTGGCTCAACTTACTCGAGGTTTTACTGAGCCCTTAATACGCGAAATCCGCAATGGACGTATTGATTACGAAAGCCTAGATATTAATTGCGACCCAAGCTTTTATCAATTTCCAGAAAATCGTTCCTTAGCCATTATTTCACCAGATGGCACCCGCTTGTGTTATTACTTAAATGTTGAAGAACAAGCTTTGTACATAAGTAAAAATACTAATGCAGGCTACCTGTCAGAGCGCATTACTCCAGATAACGTAACAATGAACCCTGATACATTTAGGTTTGTAATAAAGCCAGATATTAATCCTACAGATACCCCAGCTTATATCAGTCAGCCATTTGTTACTATCTTAGCTAAGTTTTCTATACAGTTAGCACCAGGAGAAACTCCAACCGTAATCCCATATCAAACCACTATTTCTAGTGATGTATATAATCCTAATCTGATCCCTCATGCAGACTAAACTACCCAATAATCAATCAGGTGTTTCTTTGCTGTTAGCAGTTCTAGTTCTGTCTGCTATTACTTCGATTGCTTTTAGTTTGGCAACAGTAGTTTTAATAGAAATTCGTTCTTCTGGTGATATTCTCCGAACAGAGCCTGCTCTTTACGGAACATTGGGTGTTACTGAAGAGGCACTGTTTCAATATAAGCGTTTTGTGGCCGATGACACTAATATATCCTTCGATGTAAGCACTTGTGAAGGTCCATCAAAATTTGCTAATGTGTGTAATTTTTTGGACAACCGACTTACAATCAACCCTGGTTCAATCCAGGTAGTAGATGAAAACCCTAAAGTGGATGTACTGTACCTAAATACACCCAATTCTTACCCTCTATATCAACAACATGATTTTAGTCCTGATTACGGCCGAGTCACAGTACAAGTCTTAGACAACAACACAGATTCCACAGTTCAATTTCAAATCTACCAAACTTCAAACTCTGACGCCAATCCAGTAATCGTTTTGGACAGATCTATTACAGTGGGTGATGGTGTTTCGGTATTCAATAGCTTTAGTAATAATAATCAGTATGATTTAGTATTAACTCAAACCGAAGGCGCCAATAATGCTTTGGTCTCAATTACAACCTACTCAGATGCTATTGGAAGGACTCAGTTAGGTATGCCATTTTTGAACCAACAAGTTCTAAAAATTGTGGCTAACTACTTAGGGCTCACAAGAACCTATACAGTAAGAATCCCGATCCCTTAACTGATCATTAATGTAAAAAGTTAATATGAGATTATTGTGGGATATTTATGAACTTCAAAGTGATGCTGATACTTTGCATGGAGTCATGTTGCGTGGAAGAATTCGCAAGTTCTGTATCGAAAAAAATATTACTTGCCTAACAGAAAACAGTTCAGATAAAGAAAATACGGTTAGGTTTGCTCTCTTGGGGAACACTGACCCAGAGGAAATATATAATTACTTAGAAACCTTAATACCAGGTTTAGTAATTACGAAACAATTAGAATCAGTTGAGAATCCAGTTCTGTCTAAATTGAAAGTTAATGACAGTTCTCGTTACTCGTTATAAAAGATTATAAAAAAACCTCCGTTGATCGGAGGTTTTTAATTTATTTGTTTGGAATTTTTACAATTTGCCCGGGAGCTAGGGTAAACGGTGCCTTGAGATTGTTGAGAGTGGCTAGTGTCGTCCAGTCGATACTATGTTCTTGGCTTATGGAGAATAAAGTATCGTCTGCTTGTACTTCATATTCTGTAAAAAGTGGTTGGCTTTCGGCTGGTTGTTCTGTATCTGCTCCTAAAACTTGAGGATTCTTTGCGTCGTCACCAGAATGACTGACAACCATGTATCCAGCGCGTATCAAGAGAGCTGCACTGGCAACTAGAAATAACCCTGTGCCGTATTTAAAGATATTGTTTTGGCCAGTCCTGCGACCGACACCCATCTGTAATCTTGGAGATAATTTAACTTTGTTTTTGGATAAGCTCATAAGTGGTTTATATACTTAATTTTATCATGATTTGAGTAATAATTAACTTATATTTGGGGATAAGTTAACAATTAATACCACCTTTTTAAGCAATAAATAAAAGGGTATAATAAGACTATGAATAAAGCTGAAGCCAAAAAGCGAATCCTTCAATTAAGAGAGCAAATTGATGAATTGCGCCATCAATATCATGTCTTAGATAATCCTTCGGTAACGGACGATGTCTATGATTCCTTGACGCGCGAGCTGAGAACTTTCGAAACCGACTTCCCGGAATTTGATGACCCAGCTTCTCCAACTCATCGTGTTGGTGGAGCTCCTTTGGATAAATTCCAAAAAGTTGCTCACGATATACCAATGTTGTCTTTAAACGATGCTTTTAGTTTTGAAGAATTAGAGGATTGGCAAAAGCGCATTGCTAAGTTGTTGCCAGTGGCAACAAAGTTCGAATTTTTTGCGGAGTTAAAATTAGACGGGCTATCTATCTCACTTCTCTATGAGCAAGGAGTTCTAGTAAGGGCAGCGACGCGTGGTGACGGTCGGATTGGTGAGGACGTTACTGTGAACGCCAAAACAATTAGTACAATCCCGTTGCGTATTCAAGGCAAGAATATCCCTAAACAATTAGAGGTCCGTGGTGAAGTGGTTATGAAGAAAGAAGTTCTAGCATCTTTAAACAAAGAAGCGGAAAAAGCTGGTCGACCAAAGTTTGCCAATACTCGTAATGCAGCTGCAGGTTCCATGCGTCAGCTGGACTCAAAATTAACAGCAAGTCGTCGTCTTAACTTCTTTGCTTTTGATATCGCTCAAATCGATGACACCTTTGCCAAAACTTTAAAATCCCACGACCAAGAGCATGTACTACTTCGCCAATTTGGCTTTACAGTTGACGAACACGAAAAGAAAGCCAGCAGCTTAAAAGACGCGGAAAAGTTTATTAAAGAAATTGAACAAAAACGAAGTGGCCTCGACTACGGCACTGATGGGTTGGTTATTTCAGTCAATGATTTGAGCTTACATGACACACTTGGAGTAGTTGGCAAAGCTCCGCGTTACATGGTTGCTTACAAGTACCCAGCAGAAAAAGCGACCACCAGAATATTAGACATCAAAGTGAATGTTGGGCGGACGGGCGTGTTAACACCGTTTGCTGTATTTGAACCAACGCTTGTAGCAGGTTCGACAATTGGTAAAGCCACTTTGCATAATCTGGATCAGATCAATCGTTTGGATGTCCGCATTGGCGATACGGTTGTAATCCAAAAAGCTGGTGATGTAATCCCTGAAGTTGTTGAATCTTTACCAAAGCTACGGGATGGTACAGAGAAGAAGTTCGAAATGCCCAAGAAGTGTCCGGCCTGCAAAAGTTCTGTGGAACGACGCGATATTTCGGGCAAACAATCAGCTGCCTATTATTGTATAAATCAGTATTGTCCTGCCAAAAATCAGAGAGCATTGGAGCACTTTGTGACCGCCTTTGATATATATGAAGTTGGACCAAAAGTCTTAGCTCGTTTTCAGGATGAAGGATTAATCTCAGATGCGGCCGACTTATTTACTTTAGAGCCTGGTGATATTAATAACTTAGAAAGATTTGGTGAAAAAAGTGCTGAGAATATCATTGAATCTATACAGTCTAAAAAGAAAATTTCACTTTCAAGATTTATTTACGCGCTAGGTATTTTGAATGTCGGGGAACAGACCAGCGAAGATTTAGCAGAACATTTTGACAGCTTGTCAAAATTGCAGAACGCTTCACAGCAAGAAATAAATGACATTGAGAACATTGGACCAATCGTCTCTCAGAGCGTGTATGAGTATTTTCAGCACAAAGAAAACTCTCTATATATAGAGAAGCTTCTGGTAAATGGAGTGCAGATAACAAGGCCAGCTAAGCGAGCCAGTAGTAAGTTGTCTGGAAAGAGTTTTGTGGTTACGGGAACTTTGGAATCAATGTCTCGTGATGAAGCTAAAAAGCTTATTAAAGATCATGGCGGTAAGGTTTCTGAAAGTGTTTCTAGTAAAACAGATTACCTGGTCGTTGGTGAAAATCCTGGTAGCAAACTTGTAAAAGCAGAGAGTCTCGGCGTCATTATCTTAGATGAGCAAAGTTTTCTAAGACTAATCAAGTGAGTTGGAGATTTTCAACGTAGCAATTCTGTTTATGTTGCGAATTTTGTTAGAAAATATAGCATAATTATATGAAATTTCACCATAGTTACGCTACTTTATTTAACTGGTTAAAAAGTAGCAAATTTTCTGGAAATTTTAGGGAAAATCTCTTGACAAGACCCTTTTGCTATACTAATATGCCTTTACGAGTTATTTACTTTAAAAACGCAACGAAAACAATGATTAAACTCACATTAACCATTAACAACACGCGGCTCATGTAACTAGCGCTTTTTTGTACGCTAATCATGAATCCGCTTATGCGGTTTTTTTGTTGCCAATTGCAGTTTAAAAATTTGCTCCATTTCTTTGTCTAAAGCTTCCGCTGAATCTCACCGTAGTTCTACTAAGGTTCGCTCCATGCTCAGCTTTATCCTCGAACTGAATCAAATTTTTAAACTGCAACAAAGTAAAGTTCAAAAAACTACGATAAGTTTTCTGAACTTCAAACATTGTCATCACATATATACTGCTCACAGTTCGCTCAGCCATTCCAATTATTCTTTGGGAATCCAGGCCAGAAGTAACGGACCCTTAAATGGGAATGGGCAGTAGTTACGTGGTGATAATCAATCGCTCTATAATATACAGTCGTCTGAAAGTTTAACTTAAGACAAACCATCAATTGTAGAATGAAATTATCCCAAGCACTTTAATAATTGAATAGTGGTAACTTATTCTCTTGTTTCAACCGCAGAGAATAAGTGTTGTAAGATTCATATAAAAAAATGTAAGTAAGAACATTGTATCTAGAAATGCAATTTTGATTATCATTTGTCTTTGACGAATGGTCGTTACAAATTGCTTGTCAAATATCTAAAGCTGTAAATCACTGCAATTTATTTTGCATCAGATTAAAACAGAGAAGGGTATACGGTGGATGCCTTGGTATTATGAGCCGAAGAAGGACGCGGTAACCGGCGAAACGCCTCGGGGAGATGGTAAACAATCTTTGATCCGGGGATGTCCGAATGGGGAAACCTATATGTGTGAAGCACATATGCCTATATATCGTGGGATATGTAGAGCGGGAACCATGTGAAGTGAAACATCTCAGTAGCATGAGGAAAATAAAGAAAGAGAGCTTTTAGCTCTTGTCGATTCCCTTAGTAGTGGCGAGCGAAAGGGGAAATACATAGAAATTTATTCATTGCCTAGCTTATGCTAGTAGGCGGTGATTAAATTATCTATTAGCCCAAACTTATCTTAGTGTTGTTGACGAAACGGAGCAATCCAATTCTGAAACTTAAAGCTTACTGGCGTTGCAAGATAAGCGTAATAAGATTGATCATGGCGGTGCAGTAAAGCCGCCGAGGAAGACTAGTATGCTATGTAGCAGAACATACCTGGAAAGGTAGACCAAAGAGGGTGATAGTCCCGTATAGCGAAACATCATGCAATTCCTGATTAAATTTCTTGAGTAAGTCCAGACACGAGAAATCTGGACTGAATTAACGTAGACTAATACGTAAGGCTAAATACTCATAATGACCGATAGTGAACAAGTACCGTGAGGGAAAGGTGAAAAGCACCCCGGAAGGGGAATGAAATAGTCTCTGAAACCGTATACTTACAAGGAGTCGAAGACCTACGTCAGATTTATCTGACAGGTTAACGGCGTGCCTATTGAAGAATGATCCTACGAGTTAGTTATATGCGGCTGAATTAAGTCTTATCAAAGACGAAATTACAGTGAAAGCGAGGATTAATAGTCCGTATTAATATTTTGAATGTTGCCAGCTTGCTGGTCGCATTCAATTTATTAAAGGTCGCATGTGCTAGACCCGAAACCCGAGTGAGCTACCCTTGGCCAGGATGAACGTTGTGTAAAAGCAACGGGAGGTCCGAACCCACTAATGCTGCAAAATTAGGGGATGAGCTGAGGGTCGAAGAGAAATTCTAATCGAACCGGGTGATAGCTGGTTCTCCTCGAAATAACTTTAGGGTTAGCGTCGCGTGTTCCTCCCAGAGGTAGAGCACTGAATCGGACTCCGGTGCGCAAGCGTCGGATTCGAACCAAACTCCGAATTCTGCGGAGTAAAAAGCGCGGCAGTTAGACCATGGGCTCTAAGGTCCATCGGTCGAATGGAGAAGAATCCACACCACTGTCTAAGGTCCCCAAATCCTAGCTATAGTGAAAAGGATGTGGGATTGCCCATACAACCAGGAGGTTGGCTTAGAAGCAGCCATCCTTTAAAGAAAGCGTAACAGCTCACTGGTCAAGCGATCCTGCGCCGACAATATATAGGGGCTAAGCTAGGTACCGAAGACGTGGATCGTAATTTAATTTATTATTTTACGGTGGTAGAGGAGTGTTGTGTACCGGGTTGAAGCGGTATCCGTAAGGAACCGTGGACTGTACACAAGTAAGAATGTAGGAATAAGTAATATATATAGGGGTGAGAATCCCCTTCGCCGAATATCCAAGGTTTCCTGGGCAACGATCGTCGTCCCAGGGTTAGTCGAGCCTAAGAGTGGGCCTCAAGAGGTCCACCCGATGGAAAACAGGGTTGATATTCCCTGACCACCATATAGTTATCTAAGGCGGGACGCATCATGGTAGCCTAATCGTACTGTGAGTATGTACGTCGCTGTATCCGTAGGCTGAGTGCTATGGCAAATCCGAGCATTCTATGGCAGCTGTTTGCTTTTAGTAAACAATTGCCTGTAAAGTCGAAGATATGGAGAAAGCTCGCAAGAGCAATTTGGGTGAACCAAGGTGCCAAGAAAAGCGTCGTAGTCACGCTATATGGTGTCCGTACCGCAAACCGACACAGGTGGATGAGGAGAGAATCCTAAGGCGTCCGGATCAATGTTCGTTAAGGAACTCGGCAAAACAGCAGGTGTACCTTCGGTATATACCTTGCCTGTTTGCATGCTGGGTAAATGGAAATTATAAA
>JBBSJS010000006.1:0-32024 GCA_038257015.1 Candidatus Doudnaibacteriota bacterium
AAAGGTGGCTTGATGATTGAATTAAACAATGTGACTGGTTTCTTGCCTGTATCTCAACTATCTTTAGAGCACTATCCTCGCGTTGAAGATGGTGATAAGAATAAAATTCTTTCAATTTTAAATAGCTACGTTGGACAACTTTTCAATGTTCAAGTAATTACTGCTGATAGCGATGAAGAAAAGCTTATCGTTTCTGAAAAAGCTGTACACGAAGAAGAAATGCATTCTAAGATGTCACAATTAAAGATTGGTGATGTCGTAACAGGTCAAATTACTGGTGTTGTAGACTTCGGTGTATTCGTTAAATTCGGTGAATTAGAAGGACTTGTTCACATTTCAGAATTAGCATGGCAACGCATTGATAATCCAAAAGACCTTTATAAGGTTGGCGATACTGTTCAAGGCAAAATTATTGCTATTGAAAAAGGACGCGTATCTCTATCTATTAAACAATTGCAAAACGATCCTTGGCAGGAAGCTGTTAAGAAATATCAAATCGGACAAGTTGTAAAAGGTAAAATCTCAAAGATAATGCCTTTCGGTGTATTTGTAGAATTGGATGAAGACATTCAAGGCCTTGCTCACTTAATCGAACTTTCTCACAACGATGTTAAAGATGCTAATGAAGTTGTTAAAGAAGGGCAAGAACATGAGTTTAAAGTGATTTCAATTGAACCAGCTGAACATCGCTTAGGACTTTCAATTAAGCAATTAACTGAAGCTCCAAAAAAAGCTGAAGCGGAAAAACCTGCTGAAGTTGTTGAAGTTGTTGAAGAAGCAAAGACTGAAGAAGTTGCTCCTGAAGAAACAACTGAAGAAAAAGCTGAATAATTCCTAGTGAATATAAAAAGCACCCACGCTGGGTGCTTTTTATATTACTCCTTAGATTCTTTTTCTTCTATTAAATCCTTAATAAAGTCTATATGGCCTTGGAAGTGGCTAACGGAGTATGCCAATGAGTCCTCATATGTCTTCATTGCGCTTTTAAGCTCGTCGATGGTTCTAGCTTCAAATTCTTCTTTACCACGAACATTTTCATGCTCGGTTTTTTTGGATGTCTCTGAAGTGGGTTTGCCCATAATATACTCACCACTTCCATTAAATCCTCTAGTTTCACTCATAAAATTTTATTAATTATACCCTCAGTTTAATATATATATATATATTAAACAAGTGTGTTTTTATCTATAAAATTAAAACCCGAAACTGATTATTTCGGGTTTTCTAGGATCGGATAAATGACTTCACGCCATTTCGTCCAATCGTTTAGTCTGTGAGGAGTGTCCACGTGTTGATTGTAGACTGCTCCAAACAAAACATGTGTCCAAGAAGGGCTCTTGTTATAACCATGAATTTCTGGTTTGTCATCAATGAGAACATCGGCATGGATAATTGTTTTGTCTTGTGTAAAGATCATGTGTTTAACAAATTCTTTACCTAGATATTTCTTTACCCAAGCAGTTTTCTCGCCAATACAAAACATTGATTCTGGGTGAGGTGTTGTGCAAATCATCACTCTCAGTTTCTCGTCCAGCATTTCATGGATTGCTTCAATCGCCCCAGGTATGGGCTCCATATTAAGGAAGAAACCTTCTTCGCATAATAATTCGTAAATAGTGTTGTGATACTTCTCTTCAAAAGCATCTTCAATCCAATACTCGTGTATTTTTCTGGTTGCGAACGCCTCTGGTGGCAAGACTCGCTCGAGTTTCAAGTCTAAATCTTTTGAAAAATTAACTGAAGTTCCATCCATGTCGTATATGAAAAGAGGAGCTTCTAGCTCTGGGTATTTCGTCATTCTAATTCCTCCTTATAGCTAAATATACTAACAAGGCTTGGAGATTTTGACAACTAAAAACACTTCTTTTACAGAAGTGTTTTTATGGTGCCTGGAGAGGGAATCGAACCCTCAATCCCTTGCGGGCGGGGGATTTTAAGTCCCCAGCGTATACCAGTTCCGCCACCCAGGCTTTTTTGGAGGTGCGAGCGGGATTCGAACCCGCGCATGGCGGTTTTGCAGACCGCAGTGTTACCACTTCACCATCGCACCTCGTAATACTCCTCTATCCTGCGCAAACTACGCTTTAACATTTATGTTTGGCTCTTCAGCTAAGGCGCGATTGACCCAATCTTGTATCGTTTTACTCAAGTGTGAATGTGGGATTGGTGCGGGCTGAGTGAATAACTATCTAATTTTACATTAAGCTAGAACTAAATTCAAGATACAAAAATCCCCCATTCTGGGGGATGATTGTTTTATTTAGTGAATGTTAGTGCTGGGCACTTAGATTTAACTACCCATGGTTTTGTATTTTTATGGATACCCATATATTTTACAGCAGCTTTCACATTGGCTTCAGCATCGAAAACGCTATGACCAGCTTTGCCTTCATCGGTATGTCTCCATGTTGACGAAAGGTATTGGAATACTCCACTGGCTGTAGAACGTTTATTTTTACTGAATTGATTATAACCACTTTCCAGCCTAGCAATACACAATGGAGTTTCGGGGTTGATTCCGTACTCAGATGAATACTGAACTATAAGCTCTTGAACTTCTTCTTTCGAAAATGTTTTGCCTTTATAGCCTGGGATGGTACTTTCTACTCCTAAGACCTGAGCTTGCACTGATAAGTGTTGTTCATGTCTGGCATCTGGATTACAAGACCCAATAGGTCCTGGATAGCAAGGATTAAGTAAAGTTGGGTTAATCTCTTCTACTGTAGCTATTTGTTCGTTGGTTTTTTGTTTTGAGTTGATTTCAAAAACTAGAGCTTTGTTGGCTGCTTGGTTTTGTGCAGTGTAAGCTGCGGCCATTGTTTCAGGATAAACCATGAAGACTAATGGTAGGAATGCAATTAATACAATTGCCTTTTCCAATACAGAACCAAGAGACTGAATAGCTTTCATTAAATGTAATCAGACTCCTTATACCTATAGATTACGAGCCTGCAGGTTTCTTTCGACACCCTCATTGCCTGCACTTTCATAACTTAGGACTAATATTAAAAGTTATTAATGGACACTTAAGATTACTGTAGAAAAGCGGGTTTTTTACTCTAGTTTCGCCTCTCTTTATGTGAGAGTACGGTAATAAAAAAGCCTGCCTAAAGCAGTACCTTACATGACATAATACCAAAAAACCCGACTTAAATCAAGGGTTTTAGGGTCGTTTTACGCTTATTTAAGCTATATTATGTTTTACTGTGCTTGATTTTGAGCTGAATCGGCATCAAAAAATAGCTTAAAATCCCTTTATTTGTAAAGGTTTTTACCTATTTGGGCCAATAGCATCTAAGGCTCTTTGGTAATTCTGATTATCTGGATTTAGCTCCAAAGCTTTGCGAAAAGCTTCAGTGGCCGCTGTTCTGTCCCCAATGTTTAGCGAGCATGAACCTAGTATCGCGTAGATTTCTGCAAAATTAGGTTGTAGCTCCGCGGCTTTTTGTGCGTAAGGTAAGCATGTTGCAGAATCACCTTGCATCCAGTTGATTTCTGCGAGTAAATAATTAACTTGCGGATTTTCTGGTTCAATAGCCAAAACTTTTTGTAATTCTTGTTCAGCTTTGTCGTAGCTTCCGTTGACGTAATGGCTCGCCCCTAACCAATAGCGCGCTTCTGCTTGTTGTTGATCGGTAAGTTGCCCAGATAGTTGTTGCTCAGCTTTAGAAATAACCTCAGAGTAATTCCCTGCTTGCATTAATTGCTGGAATTCAGAAAGTGTTTGTGTGGATTCATTGCCGGCAGGGATATTAGTCTCAGGGATGTACTCGTTAATTAAATTGCTGACTGAATCGGCATTAAAATTAATACCCTCAATCCCAGTAATTTGGCTCTTTAGTTTTGGATATCCCCATTGAGCAAAAACAACCACCCCTAAGATAAGTGCAATTAACATAACGATGAATACAATCTTATTACGCTTGCTGGATTTCTCAACTTGCTCGTAGTTAAATAGATTCGGTTTGCTTGTCTGAGGCTTTTCAGCTGTTGGTGCAGTGTCTTTAGGAATCTCGTTCATGGTTAAAGTATAACAAAAACTCCCCTTTAGAGAGAGTTTTTTGATAGGGCTCTATAGTACAGAATGTTAGAGTAAATATTAGTTTAACAAACGTTTAATAAAGGTATTTAAATTCTTAGATAGGTAGTATGTAAATCTTAACTCTCCTACTAACAATATGTCTGCTCTTTTGTAGTTATTTAAATAGTGACCTTTCTCAATCCATAAGTTTAAGACATGCTTATAAAACATAAATCTTATAGAATTTTCTACCTCAGATTTATTGATTGGGTAAATTTGATTGTATGCCTTCAGGTAAGCTTTAGCTAGTTTAAATTGCTTGGCTGTGAAGTAAGAGTTGAAACAAATAATAAGCATTGATCTCACTAATTCAGTACTTCGTGGTCGAGTTTCAGTTTTCTCTAAATCAAAAATATGTGTTACTTGGTCATTCTCGTCAAAGAAAAGATTTTGAGCATGGTAATCACCGTGCACGACATGATTTTTACCTAAGCCTTGGACTTTAATTTTCTTAGGGAAAGAGTCAGCTATGGATGATTTAAGTTTGAGTATATTTAAGGCTAATTTATCAAAGTCTGTCTTCGTTTTCTTTTTATTAATAACGTGGGTAACTTTATTAATGTAATTGCGAAAATCTAATTGCGCTGCTTTATCTAGTACTTTCTTCGGGTCCCATTCATTAATACGTTCTTTTGATAGTTTTGATTTATTTTTCTCACTCAATTTATGCATCAATGCCAAGTTACTAGCTATTGATTGTGCCATGGCAGGAGTTAATTTATCTTTTTTATGATCAAAGCCTCGGGCTTTTACGAAAGGATATAAAGAATAATATTCTTTATTGATTTCAAAATAACTCTTCCCGGCTTTAGTTTTGATTGGCAAGATAATTGGGATATCTTTACTGGCAAAAAATTCTTCAGTCTCGGAAATAATTGGTAATCTGTTACCAACAGAGTTTCGATACTTTTTCAGAAAATATTTGTCCGTCTTATTCGTTAGTATATAATTGTCACTTAAAAACCCACCTTTCGCTTTCCCTTTGTACGCTAGAGGTGAGATATTGAATAATTGATTAATCTTTTTTAGCAGTATTTTATCCATTAAAATCAGTATAACAAAAAACCTTCCTTTCGGGACGGCAGTTTGTGCGGAGGCATATAGTACAAGGTGTTAGAATATCAACCATTCATTCTTCATAGACCTCTATTGGTAAACCATCGGGATCAGTAAAAAAGAAAAACTTTTTCCCCGTAGTTTCATCATCCCTAATTTCCTGCAACTCTACTCCTTTATTTTTTAGCTCTTCTCGCACTCCTTCTAGGCTATCAGTTGCCAAGGCTAGATGTCGCAAACCGGTTGCTTCCGGATAGCTTGGGCGTTTGGGTGGATTTGGGAATGAAAATAATTCAATTTGACTATCCCCTACTTTTAAATCTAGTTTATAAGATTGTCGATCTTTCCTAAAATACTCATTTAATATTTTAAGTCCTAAAATCTCAGTATAGAATTTCTTTGATGTCTCATAATTAGACGCAATAATTGCTACGTGATGGATTTTATTTAAATTCATAAAATCAGTATAACAAAAACCGCCCTTTCGGGACGGCAGTTTGTGCGGAGGTCTGTAGTACAGGGTGTTAGAATAGTTATTTGCCACGATAGATATAAATCTGCCATAGAATAAGTCCTGTAGTTACAATGCCAATTCCTTGCCCTAGTATCAAAGACCAGTCCTTAAGAAAAACTCCATGCAGTGTCCATAGTGCGTAAGATAAAAAAGCTAAGACATAAAATGAAGTAGAAATTCCCTTAGTGACTGGGCCTTATAATTTTTTCTCATCTGATCTGGGAAACCCACTATTTTAACTAATACTCCAAAGGCAACTGTCAGTACAGCAACTAGCAACGGGATTGAAAAATTATTTACAAGATCGAGTATGTTCATAATTCCATTATACCAAAATATTATCCAATATAGGGTGCAAAGCTCAGCAAACGAAAATGCATCACGCCAGTGATGCATTTTTCATGACCCTCATACTGCAGGATGTTAGAATTTATTTCTTTTCTAAGACCATCGCTGGATAACGAAAAGCTCCGCTTTTAAATCCATTTCTCATAGCTTTAAAAGATTGGAGGAATTCAATAAATTCTTTACTGTGTTCCCGGGCAAGAGACCATAATGCTTTGTTTTTTATTGACTCCGACGTAATGTCCCAAGTCTTGGAGACTCTATCACTTATGTCCTCGTAATAGACAAGTCTCAATCCATTATTGTCTATATGTTTTTTGTACTCGGTTAGAGTTGGTAGCGAAACTAGCATTCCTTTCTCTATTGGTTCGATATATTTTAGCTTGCTTGCTTTATCTAAATTGTCATCTGCTAGCCAGTCGGTAATGCACATTCGTCCCCCGGGTTTCAATAATTCACTGGCCCGTTTAAACAGATTTTTTCTGTTATTTAGATGAGATATCATTTCTACGGACCAGATAATGTCGTACTTCTCGTTCAGTGTAATATCATTCGCGTCCATAACTTTAAATTGAGGCTTGTTTTTTATATCTAATTTGGTCGATGCCTCAGTTGCCATCTCTACTTGTACTGGGCTTATAGTGATGCCAGTGACATTACATTCGTATTTTTTGGCGAGGTACATCGAAGTTCCACCGATACCGCACCCAATATCCAGAACTTTAGATTTATTTTTTTAACCCTGATTTATTAATCAATACTTCAATGAGATTTTGCGATGCCTCTTCTTTATTTTCTTTGCCAGTTATCCAGTAACCATGATGAATATGTTGACCCCATAACTTTTCGTAATATGGTGACGCAAGGTCATGGTGCTCTTGGATTTTTTGAGTATTATTATATTTCATATTTCCAGTATAACAAAAAACCGTCCTTTCGGGACGGCAGTTTGTGTGTAGGTCTGTAGTACAGATGTTGGACTTTACTTCGACCCTCCAATTGTAGGAACTTTTGAAGATTGACCGATAGCATGTATCACTGCCTGCTCGGCTAATATTTTGTTATCGTAGGAGCCATGGTGTTTTTTTACCCACTCTTCAATATTGTTGGATACTAATTCTGAGAAACTACTTTTGTCAGCTTCTTCAGTTTTATGCTGATCTACTGCAACTTTAGTTCTACCCAATTCTCTAGGAGCTTGGTTGATACCATTTTCACTCATCCAAAATTGAATTGCTTGCTGCACTTTTTCAGCATTGCCCTGATTTTTAAAGTGCACCACAATGGAATCGTTATGTTTTAAGAATCCTAAGTAGCCATTAGGTATCTTAACGTCCATTGTATCACCTGATTCAATAGCAATTTGTCGTAATCTTTTACCTAGCTCGGGAAGATTCGAGATGTATTCAGGATTATTCATGTCTACAGTTTCGTAGACTTTGATGTTTGGTCCTGATTTTTATACAGCTTCCGGTCTTAAAGTGTAACCAGCCCATCCTGGGTTGTTGTTGCCAATAAAACCCTCCGCCTCCATATCGCGATCAAGTTGTGGTCTCAGTACATTGTTATAATTATCGCTTTCTGTTTTTCTTTCTTGTTGTAGCCTCACTAATTCCCCGCCAGATTCTTTTAATGCATTGGCAAAATCTGGCCTAGTAGTGAGCATCTCATAAATTGCTTTATTGATAACTTTCCAGTTAGGAGGCTCTTCATTTAATTTTGCTTCAATTAACTTTTGCGCTTCTTGTACGGTAGGGAGATTTACATATTCCAATGCTTGTTCAGTGCTCTCTTTGTTCGCCTCCGATTTACCCGCAGACAACCCTAATTTATACCTAATAGAATCAGCCGAAGCATTGTCTAAAGTCATGGTTTGGTTTAATTCTTGGATTCTTTTTTCTTTTTGAATTTCCCAAGATTTGATACGCTCCTCGTGGTATTGCTCTGAAGTCTCATCCACTCGCATGGCGCGTTCTTTTTTAAAGCTTTCTTCTTCCATTTGAAGAATCTCTTCCAGGCTAGGGTTCTCAGTTTCGTTGTTCATATATTTGCTATGTTTAATTCAGTATAACAAAAAACCGTCCTTTGAGGACGGAATTTTGATGGAGCGGCTAAGGGGAATCGAACCCCTATCCCTTCCTTGGCAAGGAAGAGTTCTACCATTGAACCATAGCCGCATGGTGCCCCGAGTCAGAATTGAACTGACGACACGACGCTCTTCAGGCGTCTGCTCTACCACTGAGCTACCGGGGCGTAGTGTTTATGTGAGAATAAAAGTTGAAAGAATTTATGGTGGGCGATAGAGGATTCGAACCTCTGACATCTTCGGTGTAAACGAAGCGCTCTGACCAGCTGAGCTAATCGCCCATAAAGTAAATTTCAATTGATTTATCAATGGTGCCCAAGAGAGCCTGCCTGTCGGTAGGCAGGGACTCGGT
Source organism: Candidatus Doudnaibacteriota bacterium (assembly GCA_038257015.1). Classification (GTDB taxonomy): domain Bacteria; phylum Patescibacteriota; class Doudnabacteria; order UBA920; family UBA920; genus UBA920. The sequence goes on from JBBSJS010000006.1 coordinate 8,435, forward strand.
CACCTCTCGCTACGCTCAACTCCACTTCGACAAGCTCAGTGTCGTTTCGCGTTACGCTGCGGCGACCCCCGTCGCTACTTGATGCTTCAAATAGTCGCATCAAGTTTTCCGCTTTCGCGGAAACTGCTTTTCTTCGAGTCACACATGGATTATTAATTAGTTATCCGCCGTTGGCGTATATCAAATTAATGGTGCCCAAGAGAGGACTCGAACCTCCACGGGATTGCTCCCACTACCACCTCAAGGTAGCGCGTATACCAGTTCCGCCACCTGGGCAAGCAAGGCTGTTGAAAAATCTTACTAATTATAGCGTAAAGGTTTAAAAAAATCCAGAGCTATTCTAACTTTTTACAATCTCCCACTTTCCTTGTGAATTTTTGGCTAATTTACCAACCATTGAGAAGCCGGCAGCCCATTTATGTCCACCACCACCTAAGGTTTTTGCCACTTCTTTCACATCTACTCCCTTGTGTGGGTCGCCTCGTAAACTTCCTTTTATACGACCATTGTCTTGTTTGATAAACATTGCAAACTTGGCTTCGGGAACTTTGTTTAAGTTTTCAACCACACCTTCGAAAGCTGTTACGGGTAATTTATCCAAGTCTTCAAACTCATCGTCGGTGATTACCGAAAAAACCAACTTTTTTTCTGGATCATATTGAGCGTTCTCCAAAGCTTTTCCCCACGCCTTAAGGCTTGGTACATCTTTGCCTTGATAGGTGTGTTTAGCAACCGTCGCCACACGAGCTCCTTTTTGCATTAGCTCAGCTGCGGCAAACAAAGTACTGGCTTTAGTGTTGCTATGCATAAATACGCCGGTGTCAGTTACAATCCCTGTTAATAAACAGTTAGCAATTTCTGCATCAATTTCCCATCCAGAAAATTTAAAGAAATCATAAACAAGCTCTGCAACTGCAGATTTGTCTGCGTCAACTACATTTACAGTGCCAAACATAGAGTTGTCAGGATGATGGTCAATGTTAATGGATGGCACGTTTAAATTGGCAATGTTAGGGTTGTTAACCCTGTCTAATACAGAGCAACCAGAGATAACCAATAAATCGTAATGTTCATTTGATTGAATGTCTTCAACAACAATTTCACTTTTTGCGAGATAGCGCAATTGTTGTGGCACCCCGCCAGTTATGGCCACAGTAACATCTTTACCAGATTTCATTGCGTGCAAAGCCAAAGCCAAAACAGAACCCAAGTCGTCACCGTCAGTTCTTTCGTGGGTCGTAAATAATATTCGATTGGCTCTTTCCATTGCTACCTTAGCAATTAGAAAAGACTCGTGTATTAGTTGCGCGGGCATTACAGGTTTCCTAGTTATTTTATTGTTCGTCTTCTTCGTGAATCTTTTTAATTAGCTCATCAATGTGTTGAGCGTATCTTGGTGTGGTGTCCAGGTTGAATTGTAAACGTGGAACAGGTTTGGTTGGCAGTTGGCGATTGATATCACCTTGGATGTCATAAATGTTTTTGTGAATGACCGCAAAAATTTCATCATCATCCCCTCCTACAATCGAAATCCAAACTTTTGCCCATTTTAAATCCCTGCTAGTCTCCACTCTACTGACTGTCACCAGTCCATTTATTCCAGATAAGTGCATTAATAAAGACTCTCCTACAAGTTGTTGTAGTAAGGAGTTCAGCTTTTCGATTCTATTAGGATTTTTTGGTTGGCCTTTTTGCATAGTTGTGACTGCTTAGTATAGCTTAATAACTCTATTATATCAAGATAAAAGAAAAACCCGAATAAATCGGGCATGAGAGTTGTCCTGCTTTGGTATTTGCTAGAAACTAACTGTCTCAAAAATTTGGCAATTCTGATTATTGCTCAGAATTAACGTTTTGGTGTCTGGGCTAATGTTTAAGCCAGCTTCAATCACGCATCCAATAAACGCGTGGTGGTCTCGTTTAACTTCTTCCTTCAGCTTCAACTCTGACTGAAACACCATTGTTTCGAAGTCATCTTCATCGCTGATGAGTTTTTTTGCGATTAAGTCACAGCTTAGCTTTGGCTGGTTGGCTAGAAATAAAACTTTTTTCATATTTCTAATTTCCTCCTGAAAAATTGATTTGAGTGAAAATTATACATTGGAATAAAACAAAACTCAAGAGGTGTCTTGAGTTTTGTTAAGATTATAAAGTCTTCTTTTTCAGAGTTTCTTCGAAACTTTCTATGTAATCACCTTCTTGAAGTTTGTAGTTCGTTTTCAACTTTGTGCCAAATTCAGTATTTTTTGAAACTTCTTTAGTATCGATTTTATTTTGTTGCAATTCTAGAATTTCTGCACGAGCCACTTCAACTAATTCACCTTCAGAATTCTGTCGTAAAATAGCGACAGGCTTATTTTTTCTAATTTCACCTTCAGTAACAACTCCACCAACAATCATTTGAGTTTTCTCAGTTCGGAATATGGCAAGTAGCTTTGCTTTACCAAAAGTAGCCTTTTCCATTTCAGGAGTAAACATTTCTACAACAGCGTTTGTCACATCTTCTAGAAGTTCGTAAATAATATCGTAACTATCGATGACAATTTTGCGTTGCTTGGCTAAGTTCATAGCCTTCGGATTGGTTTTTGATCGGAAAGCTAACACGGTAGCGTTACTGTTTGCGGCCATTAAGACATCATTTTCGTTTATCTCACCAATGCCTTCGCTTAAAATGTTCAAATGAACTTCGTCATTTTTAAGTTTAGCCAAGGATTGCTTGATTGCTTCTAGTGAACCGGCTACGTCTGCTTTTAAAATAATGTTCAAAGTTTTAGTCGTAGCATCACCTTTCAACGCAGGGCGCTGATTGAGCTTGCGACTCCGTTTGATTTTTTTTGCATTGAAAGCAATATCACGCGCATCTTCTAAAGTTTCTGTAACTTGCAAGACATCCCCTGCTTCGGGTTGGTCTGATAGTCCTGAAAGTTGGACTGGAGTTGATGGCGTAGCCTTTTTAATTTTACGACCGTGCTCATCTTCCATAGATTTTACACGACCAAAACCACTACCGGCTACGATTGTATCCCCTACTTTTAAAGTACCATTTTGCACAATTACAGTAGCAATAGTACCTTTACCTTGCGCGATGTGAGATTCGATTACTGTGCCCAGAACTTTTCCTTCTGGATTTGCTTGAAAATCTTCAACTTCAGATTGAAGAAGTACCATCTCCAATAGTTTATCGATACCAAGTTTTTGCTTAGCTGAAATTTCAACTGCAATTGTTTTACCGCCCCACTCTTCAGTAAGAATGCCATGCTCAGCTAGTTCTTGTTTGGTGCGCATGATATTTGCATTCTCTTTGTCAATCTTGTTAATCGCCACAATAATTGGTGTGTTGGTGAATTTGGCGCGGTTAATTACTTCCACTGTTTGTGGTCGAACACTGTCGTCAGCTGCAACGACTAGAATAATTAAATCCGTCACATTTGCACCACGAGCACGCATTTCCACGAAAGCTTCGTGTCCTGGTGTATCCAAGAAAGTAATTGCTTTGTTTTTGTGCTTAACTTGATAAGCTCCGATATGCTGAGTGATTCCACCAGACTCTCCTGCTACAACGTCAGCTTCACGAATTGCATCCAATAAAGTTGTTTTACCATGGTCAACATGGCCCATTACCGCTACGATGGGTGGACGGTTTTGTGAGTTGGCCTCTTTTTCAGTAATAAGCGTTTCTTGTAAGTAACCCAAACCAAATTGTTTTACTTCCTCTGTTTGGTCGGTGCTTACTTCGAATCCTAAATCTTGAGCAATAATAGTTGCAGTTTCAAAATCAACTTCTTCGTTGATTGTTGCCATTACCCCATTTTTGATTAAAGTACGAATAACATCAGTTACAGGAAGTTGTAGTAGTTCTGCAAAATCACGGACTTTAATGAAAGCAGGCAGGCTCACATTTTTTGGAACCTTTGGTTTGTTATCTTCAACTTTTGGTTTTGGTTTCAAGGCCTCAGCAATTTGCTTGGCCAAGTGATTATCAATCTTGTTGGCGCGTGGAGAAATGCGAAAACCGGCTGCATTTGCTTTCGCACGCAGCTCTCCAATGGAAATATTTAGTTCGCGAGACAAAGATGATAAATTCATAACTCGTTAATTATACGGTTTAATTAACAAAAAAGCAAGACCATAACAAATGGTTCAGTTACGCTTTCGTGATATAATCTAGATAATTAAAAACTAGAATTTATGGATGAGGATAATTTAACAGAACAAGACATACAAGCTTTTCAGGATCAAACTGCTGCGACAATACGTCTATTGCAGGAATACTTGGTAACGTTGAAAGGAGTAAAAAATGAGTGAAAATGAGCATGGATATAGTCCAGAAACACCGCAACAAACAGATTCTACAAATGAAAGCCAGGCTTTGGTTAAGTCAGAGTTTTCTGAAGTTGAATTAGAACAGGATATTAAAAAGCTACAGCTGGAAGCAAATGATTTAGATTTGCCAGAAACAGCAGAAGCAAAGTTAAACAGAATGGAAACAGCTGTTTCTTCCCTCGCTGAGATCGTTCCGAAAATCTCGGTTAAAAATTATAAAGAAAATAACGAAGCTTATAATCAGGCTGTGGTGGAGTTGCAAACAGAAATAGCTAAGCTAGAATCTTTGCTGGTCTCTTTTGAAACAACGGTTAAATTGGAATACCCTAAAATCCCAATGGTGCAGAAATTCACAATTTTTGTGCTATCGTTAGTCCGTGATTCTGTTAGAGAGTCAACTTTAATCCAAACTTTTGGTGGCAACAAGGCCAAGGAAGCAGCCCTAATGGGTAGCTTAGAAAAGTTCAGAGAACTAATTAATCATCACAAAGATTCAATAGAAAGTGTTGAAAAATTCGTCTATGAAGAACAAGTTGCCCCAATCAGGCGCAGGCAACAAGCAAAATTGTTTCGTAATAAAAAATATCAGGACCTGCTCATTGTTGAACTTGCCAAAAAAAATACTCTTGAGCATGCTCTGTTAAGTAATTACACTGCTAGTAATAAAGCCTCATATCGGTTTAGCTTGGAAAATACTCAGAGAGAAATTAAAGCTATAGAAGATGATGTTTGGACTGAGGTATTAAACGAGATGGAAAAAGAAGATAATCATAAAGGCTTCGGTACAGACACCTTGGAAAGATAATTTTAAAAACAACCCGAACGGGTTGTTTTTAAAAAACTGCCTTAAAATGTCCTGTTTTTGCCAACAATTAATTTCAAGCGGCGTGGAACAATATGGATAGCTGATGGGATTTTCGCAAAGGTTCTACCAGCAATTGTTAATGGAAATCCTCGAGGTTCTAAAAATTCCACTTTTTTACATTTTATTACTGAAGTTCCTGGAATATGTTCCAAGATTCCTTCAGAGATATCGCCTTTGTATCTTAGAACATCCATTTTTGTTAAACGTTCTAAGACCATGAAGTCGAGCAACCCGTCAGTTGGGTTAGCGATTTGGTTTACAGAGCTACTTGTGGCACGACTGTTTGTGACAGTTCCCCCGAGGCAAGTGATGTCCATAATATAAGAATCGTCGATGCGGACTTTGATGTGATGTTCTGGGATAGATAACGCTTTCAAGCTGCTGAATAGTCCCATCTGTTTGATTCGTGTGGCGGCAATGCCAAACTCCACCTGGCTGATAAAATAATTATCTTCTAAGATTGCTAAATCAACTTTTTCAATTCTTCTAGCGGCGACAGTTTTAACGGCTGTCTGTAGGCTGTCCAACCCTAAAATCTTGCTTAATGGCGAATCTTGGTTGGAAAGAGGCACAAAGCCAAGAGCAAAGTCGCGACCTTTCAGATAAGCAAGCATGAAGTTAAAAGTATCGTCAGTGCCACAAGCGACTAAAGTTCTCACCCCCCTTTCGCTGGCAGTTTCTACTAACTCCTTAATTCCTCGGATGCTGGTAACTCTGGCCATTTCCCCAGATATCTTAAATTCCGCAAGCAATGCTTGTAAGGAAATTTGCGCTTTTTCGAATTGCGCTTGAGAAATTTTAGTACCATCGAGGATATAAAAATACATAACAAATAGTAAAAGCCGTGGCAGTAAAGTTCGCTTAATTAAACTTTAGAACTTGGTTAATTATTTTTCTACCTCAGGTTCGTTCTTGTTTTTATCGTGTTTGCCAGATCCTTGCATGGCGCATTTGCCTGTAAACTGGGCTCCATCTTCAACGCGCAACACAGCGCATGCAATGTCGCCGTTAATTCTAGCTGTGCTTTGTAAGATTAGGTTTCCTGAAATTTTCAAATTTCCTTGAACTTGTCCTGCGATAATTGCATTTCCAGCATGCATGTCTGCAGTAATTACAGCAGACTCACCTACATGTACGCTTTGGGTTGTATTTACTTTTCCTGTTACGGAACCTTCGATGCGAATATTTCCTTCAGAGTTTAAGTCACCTTGAATTTTTACTGATGGGCCTACAACTGTTTCAGCTGCGGAATTGATATCATTTTGTGCCATGGGTTTACTTTCAGTGTTCTGGACCAGCCTTAACACTATTTAATAATTTATGATTGAACTGCCTGGATAATAGCATTGGTTTCTTCCTCACTTAACGGTGATTCAGATTTACCATCTACAATACGCTTGGAATAAATACGGTTTTGTTGTCGACCATGCAAACTAGTGACAACAACTCCGGTTTGATGATTGTCTAGCATGGCTAAACAAAAGCTGAGATTGCCTCCATCATCTGCCTGGGAATTAAATCTGACTAAACCAGTTTTTTGAACAGCCTTACTAGCAACTTCCGTTAAGGCATTTAATGCAGTTTCTAAGTTCTCAGATCGATGTTCTAGGGACTTAATTTTAGTCGTCATTGCTGCAATAATTTCCTCTAAGTTTTGAGGTTGTTCACTATCGTCTTCTAACAGCTTCCTCCAGCGATGAGCTTTTGATGCAGAATATATACCGTAACTACTAAATAGAATAGCTAAGGTAGATAAAGACAGAGCAATAATTAACAGGGTTTGCGTATTCATAGTAAAGGCATTGTAGCATTACTTTTGCCTTGCTTTCAAACGGGATATTTTGTTATAATTAGTGAACTGAAAACGATAATTATTCCGCTTGTATATGTCTAAAAAAAGAAAACAGTTTAATCTGCCTCGCGTCGAAGCTTCTGCTTCAACTATGCCTAATAGCTTTAGTGACAATTTGAATGAAGAGTACATGGTCATTAAATCAGAGTTAATAAGACTGCTTATATTAAATGCTGTCATTTTTGCCCTGATAATTGTCCTCTACTATTATGATCAGCAAACAGATTTCCTTCGTACGGTGTACAGTTCAATATTTAGATAAAATAATAACCGCGACAGACTATAAGTCTATCGCGGTTTTTTTGTCTATATATACTAGGACAAAAGTTTCACTCGAGTTGCCACTTTATCAAAAGTGGTCTTCGAGTCTTTCTCAGGTGCCTGCAACTGAAGAACCTCAACTATGTCACCCGGTTTGGGTAATATAATTTTTGTCCCATCAAACTTGAGATTGTCAACATGACGGAACAGCGAGAATGCCGATCCTTCAGCTGTGTCCAAAGCCATTCTTTGACTAAAAGGGTCAACCCATTTCACTATCCCCTGCCCTTTTGTTGGCAAAATCGTTGCTTCCCTTACGGAGGGGTTGTCCCAGTCGGATAACTTGCTTTCATCAACTAACTTCGAAAGCATTTTAGCCAAACCTTCATTGTTGCTGACTTCAGGCATAATTAGTTCGCCACCATTTTTATAAACCATGGTGTCGAATTTTTTATGCTTGATCTTGAGCAGTCTTCCCTCAAAAACGATTAGACCAAAACCCCACACCTCAATGTGATTGCCCTTCGCAGCCGCCAAACAAAGATGATTGCTTGGTGATTGTGTGAAGACTTTCCCTTTCACTCCGACTCTCACCGGGATTTTTAAACGGTAAGTTGCATCGTTTTGGCTTGTCATCGGTTGAACTTTCCCTGGTGTTAGCAGGAAAGGTTTTGAGACTTTGTATCCACCGACTTCGTTCGCCGGTATTACCTCATATCTCATGAATTGGCATCTCGACGGTGGTTCACCCAAGTCTTGTTCCAGAATGCTCGGGTTACCGATTGACCGAGCAGAATTTAGCCCAAAGAATACCCGACTAATTATCGGAGATCTCGTAGTTGCTTTTACAGATTGCATTTTTCCTCCTGATTTTCCGTATTTTTCTCAGTGCGCTATAATTACGCAGCGATTATTGCTCTACACGGACGCAATAACTTGTTATAATACCATATAATACTCCATAAGTCAATGTTTAAGATCACTATAATATGTTTGGGTAAATTTAAGGAAAAAGCCTATATTGAGCTAGAAAATGAATACCTAAAAAGGCTTGGCCCTTTTGCTAAACTGAATTTAATTGAGTTATCTGAAGTTTCATACAATTCGGAAGCCCAAATTGAAAAATCTCAGCTTAAAGAAGCCGAGGTGATCAGAAAACATATTCCGGTCAATAGTGTTGTTGTTCTCTTGCAAGAGAATGGCCAACTGAAAAACTCCCAAGAATTCGCGAGTTTTATGGATAGATTAGGTTCTATTGGACAAGAAATCACCTTCGTGATTGGCAGTGGATCAGGTCTTCACCCATCACTGAAAGACATAGCAAATTATTATGTTTCACTCAGCTCACTGACATTCCCCCATAACTTAGCCAGAATTATACTATCAGAACAAATTTATAGGGCTTGTACCATTATTTCTGGTAAAAAGTACCATAAATAAGCGATTTCTTATCGTGAAACACATTGTACCCCAACAGTACAAACAACCACAGCATAATCTGAGTTGGTTGAATTGTGTAAAAGAAGTGATCAAAAAGCATCATGATGGAGATAGCTAGAAAAACAAAAAGTAACAACCATTGCTCTCCATCCAATTTTGAGCCCTTTTGTACGTGAAACATCTGAAAAATAGGCTTATATATAAGCATAATTAGGAAAAGTCCCACTAATCCAAGCTCTGCAATACTGATCAAGAAAAAGTTATGAATTGGCTGTTTTTCCCATGGTTCAAGCTTGGTTGCAGAATATTCATCCATCCTAAGAGCACTTTCACCAATTCCGTATCCAGTTGGTATTGTGTTCTTTATCATATCTGTCCCAATACGATTGTATGCCCTTCTTTCCATAACTGCATTATCGGTATAAGTAGCCCTACTAGCAATAAATGGCCAGAGAATCAAAACTAAACTGCCAATGCTTATAAAAAGTACAAATGTCACGTGGTAGAACTTACTTCTTGTTGAATTGGTTATAATACCACGTGATATATACAGTATTGCGCACGTGGTGAAAGCTAGCCATGCTGATCTAGAAAAGGTAAGTATTAGTCCCCACGTGGTGATTGCTAATGAAATTTTGTAAAGTATAGCATATTTGTGAGAGCTTTTGGTAATTAAGTAAATATTGAAAAGTAAACAAACTACAAGAATGGCTCCAAGTATATTTGGGTGAGGTAATGTTCCATAAGATCTGATGAATGGTGTTTCATATGAAACTACTTTTGCTACTCCAAGCAATGATGGTGATAGTACAGATTCTCCAAGAATTTTTAGTCCAATGGATTGTTGCACGAGAAACTGTGCCAATCCAATTAACGATTGAACTACACCGAGCAAGATAAAGATTTGAGCTAATCGGTGGAAGTAATTTAGAGAAAGTTCCCTTATCAACAAAGTTAAGCCAATTAGAAGTGACAGCTTGAAACCCAGATATAAGTTTAATTCCAGGAATTGGTTAGGGGATAACCACGTGGTAAAAATTAGTAGAGTAATCCAGGTTAAATAAATTAGTAAATTGTTTCTCGTGAAACTTTTAATGTTCAAGATAAATAGAGCAATTATAAGACAATCTGATAGTGAGATTGCGAATGAAGTGAAGTCTGAATATGCCCCAGTTAAATATGCAGAAGGGGATTCGATAACATACCTTACAGGAAAGAATATTGAAAACACCAAACCGAAGATTAAAATTTCGTTCCACGTGAATCTTTTCCAGTAAGTTATTAATGTTTCATATGAAACAGCACCCAGCAGTTTTTTCATAAAGGATTGGTTAATCAACTTTAGACTTCTATGTTATAATTGTATCACTTTAAAACTATAGTTAGCCTTGAGCTGCTAATAATCCTCTTGTAGCTCAATGGATAGAGCTGCTCCGTCCTAAGGAGAAGATGGGGGTTCGATTCCCTCCAAGAGGACCATTAATAATTATTTATGAACGAAGAACAATTCCAACAAGTCTACGAACAACTTCAGCAAATTAATAAAAAAACTCCTGGTAATGGAATGTCTTTTGTGCGAGGGATTTTAACTGGTTTCGGTTATGTGATTGGCGCCGGTGTAGCCATTATAATTATTGGATGGTTCTTGAATGCTGTTGGTGTAATCCCAGCATTTACTAAACAAGCTGAAGACTGGAAGAATATTTTTCAACGGGCACCAGGTCAAACATTTGTTCCTGTTGATAATCCAGAAGCTGGCGTAGAACAGTAATTGACTCAAAGATAAATATTTACTAAAATAACTCTCGGTATACTGAGAGTTATTTATTTTCAACGACATTGAAAATTAGCAACTTGGGCCATTAGCTCATTTGCCACTGACGAAAGAATTGAGTCAGCATAATAGATTGCATTGCTTTTTCGTAAACCATTAGAAGTTGGAATTTACTTCCAACGACATTGAAAACTAACAACTTGGGCCATTAGCTCATTTGGTAGAGCGCTTCCATGGCATGGAAGAGGTGACCGGTTCGATTCCGGTATGGTCCACCAACCAATTTTAAATCCTGACTTTATTTTGGAAGCGCACAGATTAGTCTTTAGAAAGCGAACGACAGCTTTGCTGTCATGAGCGTGGAGTGGGACTGCCTGCAGTATCCACGACCAATTAATAGAGCGCTTCCATGGCATGGAAGAGGTGACCGGTTCGATTCCGGTATGGTCCACCAACAACAGCAATAAAGCTGTTTTTGTTTTGCTCAATAAATTTAGTATTAACCACTTTTGTTTTGGTAGTGAGTTGTCTATAATATCTCTATGTCGCTCAACAATAAAACCATATTAGACTCTGATAATACTGTCTCAACGGAAGATAGGTTTGTGTTAAGAAAATTCATTGAGAGATTCATTGATGAAATTAACACAGGGAAAACCGATCGGTATGAACGCAAGCTTGGAGAAAGTCTAGCAGTAGTTGGGTTTGAAGATTATCCATTACTTAAACCACAATTTAAACAACGTCTGAGCAAAAAATTCTCTACAGCAAAAGGCTTTGCTCGATTCCCTAAACTTAAAGTAACAAATTCTAGGTTCATGTTTCATTTAGTTGGAACATACGAAGAGTTTCACGATGGTATTATTGATACCGAGGGCAACATAGAATTGTATGTTATAAAAAAAGATAGTAATTTTGAAATTGTAAAAATTGATTTCTTTCCCAGAATGCTAATGCACGACAACTATGAATAAACGTTACTTTATAGAACGCAAGCTTCAGAAAGAAGAGGGAATGATTGTGGTGGGTTGCGATGAAGTGGGTAGGGGTCCGTTAGCTGGACCAGTTGTTGCGGCAGCAGTAGGTTTTTCATCAAGCTTTGGGAAAGAAGGGTGGTGGAATAAAATCAATGATAGTAAGATGTTAAACGCAAAAACTAGAGAAGAACTTTCCAAATTTATAAAAGCAAATTCAGAGTGGGGGATTGGCGTTGTAAGTTCAACTATCATAGATAGAATAAATATTCATCAAGCATCGCTATTAGCAATGAAGAAAGCTGTTGCACAGCTCCAGAACAAACTCGGCAAGAAAGACAACCTTACTTTATTATTAGACGGAAGGTTTGCGATCCCAAATTTGCCAATTACACAAAAAGCAATTATTGGAGGCGATGCAACCGTTCACTCAATTGCCGCTGCATCAATTCTGGCAAAAGTTCATCGGGATAAGCTGATGATAAAAGCCCATAATACTTACCCGGAATATGGAATGGATAAGCATAAAGGATATGGCACTGCTCATCACCGTGAAGCAATTATAAAACAAGGCTTAAGTCCTGTTCATCGAATTAGTTTTTGTGGTAAGATAGTTTGATTTTGATGGCTATGATTATTTGAATTACAAATATAACCAGGAGAGGTGCCAGAGTGGTCGAATGGGCCGCACTCGAAATGCGGTGTGCTCGCAAGAGTACCCAGGGTTCGAATCCCTGCCTCTCCGCCAAAAGTTTCTGTACCACAAAGTGCCACAAAAACTTTTAGAAAAAAAGAACTCGATAAGGTATGCTGACTAAGAGTTTGTAAGTTAATCTTAAATACATAAATCAAAAACCACCTGCGAGCTGAACAACTCTTTGAAGCAGGTGGTTTAAATTTAAAAAACTACATCGGTTACACAATCAACGAAAGTCTTTTGAATACTCTATCTTGACCCATGACTTTCATAATTGAATGAAGGTCTGGAGTTTGCGTTCTATTGCACAATAGGATTCGGAAAATCTTTGCTACATCAGCTACATTTCCTTTGAATGACTCAGGATTTTTTTTGTACTCTTTTGAGTTAATGGAATAACCGTGAGCTTCTGCAATAACTTTGACTTTCGCAAACCACTCTTCTTTGCTGTCATCGAAGTTGTATGATTCCATAAAACTTTTTACTATATCAGACAATTCATCTGCGGAAGCATTTGGCAACTGCTCTAGTGTTTCGCTCTTTGTTAGAGAGAAACTGTCATCAAAGAAATATTCTATATCACTTTGCACCTCTGACCACATCTTAATGTCCTTACGACTTTTATCACCTACACCTCTTTCAATTGTGAAAATTTCTTTTGCGTAGTCACTGTGCTGCTTCAACAAATTTGCAAACTCTGTGTTGTGGTGTTCTGCCCAGGTCGAAACATTCTCATAAACTTCTTCTGCAGACATTCGTGAAACTACTTCTTTGCTAATGTCATTAAGTTTGTTGAAATCAAACAATGCTCCACTGCTGTTGCTTAGTTTCTCGAACGACATTTGGAATTCGCGGTAATCTTTTTCAGGATTTTGTTTTCGCCAATCTTCAAAATTAGAATTCGCTAAGTTTAATAAGTACTCTTTGATGGCTTCTTTGGGGTAACCTTTCTCATCAAAAAATGCAATATTTGCTTCCGGGTCTTTTCTTTTGCTAAGTTTCCGTTTTGAAGACTCTTCTAATTTTTGAATTGGGGCGATGTGGGCAAACTTAGGAGCTTCCCATCCCATGGACTCGAATAGTTGCACGTGGATTGGCAGGGAGGGAAACCATTCATCTCCGCGAATTACATGAGTTGTCCTCATTAAGTGGTCGTCTATCAAGTGAGCAAAATGATAGGTAGGCAACTTGTCAGATTTCATGATAACGATATCTTGATCGTTTTCTGGTAGTTCTCGCGTGCCTAAAATCTCATCATGGATTTTTATTCGATGAGCGTAGTCGCCTGGTGATTTAAACCTGACAACATATGCTTTGCCTGATTTGAGCATTTCTAAAACTTCTTCAGATGATTTTGTTCTCCACTTGGCCCACTCTCCATAGTAACCAGGTTTCACACTTTGGCTTTGTTGAATACTTCTCATCTCATCAAGTTCTTCCGAAGTAGCAAAACAAAGATAGGCTAAATCTCTTTGCAAGAATTCTTTAACAAAGGTTTTATAAATTTCTGAGCGGTGACTTTGAGTGTATGGTCCGTATTGCCCAACTTCTTCATCATTTTCGTTTCTACCTTCGTCGTAGTCAATTCCAAAACTTTTCAACGATTGAGAGATTAGTTCGACAGCACCTTCAACTTCTCGCTTCTTGTCTGTATCTTCAATGCGCACAAAAAACACTCCACTACTTTGATGGGCAAATCTTTCTGAAATCAATGCACTATATAAGCTTCCGATGTGCATGAACCCGGTCGGGCTTGGTGCTATTCTGGTAACCATTGCGCCTCCAGATAAGTTTCTTGCTGGGTATTGTGTTTCTAATTCTTCTGGAGTTGCGAGCTCTTCTGCGAACACGATGTCAATTATTTCCTGTTTGATTTTATCTTCCATATTTCCTGATTATTTTATATAGCGGTCGTAAAGCCTCTATTAATAGTGGGCGATTGAACTTTATTTTCTCCCTCAGTATACGATGGTTTGTTGATACACGCAATAAAACAATAGTTAAACTAGGGATTGTATAATTATCTTGGTTGAAGTTATAATTTGATTAATAACGATATTCTATGAAACAATCCACTTTGCTGTTTTTGATCAAAAGAGATAACCAAGGAAATTTGAATGAGATTTGCCTTGCGATGAAAAAGCGTGGTTTTGGAGTAGGTCGATGGAACGGAGCTGGTGGAAAAGCTAATTTTGGTGAAACTGTTGAGGAGGCGACAATTAGAGAAACTCAAGAAGAGTTAGTTGTTACACCGACCAACTTGAAGTTGGTAGCTAATCTAGTATTTAATTTTGAGAATCAACCCGAGTGGAATCAAAATGTAACAGTGTATTTCTCTGAAGCTTGGATTGGTCAACCAACGGAGACAGAGGAAATGAAACCAGCTTGGTTTGACATCCCAAAAATTCCTTATGATGAGATGTGGCCAGATGATATTTTCTGGCTACCGTTGGTTATTGACGGAAAATATGTTGAAGCAGAATTTACTTTTGGGGAAAATGACATAATTTTGAAGCATGAAGTTAAAACCAAAGATTGGTTTACAACTCACCCAAAATGAATTAAAGTGTGGGTAAATAAATGGGAGGAGTCATGCAAATACACAATAAGTTAGTTCGTGATAAAATCCCTGAGATTTTGTCTAACAAAAACATTAGTTACTCAACTCGAACTTTAACAGAAGAAGAGTTTGAAATTGAGTTACAGAATAAACTTAGCGAAGAGCTGGGTGAACTAGAGTCAGAAGCCAAAAGAGATCAAGTCTCCAGAGCTGACATTATTTCGGAGCTGGCCGATTGCATCGAAGTCATTAGAGCTATTCAGCTTACTTGCCTTCACTCCAGCGCAATAGTTTCTCCAGCTTATTCTTATATAGAGGAAGTTTATCATAACAATGGAATAGCTTGGAGCGAGATTGTAGCTCGGCAAGCTGAAAAGAAACAAGAACGAGGTGCTTTTACGGAAAAGATTTTTCTGATTAGTACTGAGGACTAGAAAAACGCAGGTAGCTGCGTTTTTATATTACCTATAAGTTTATATATTTTTTCTGTTGTAACTAAGTCAGTTTGATTAAATCTTTATCTTTTATTAACTTTTTTTTGAACAAGACTGTTGTAAAGTGATAATTGCCCAAGCGTGCGAGCTTTGTTGTGAGCCATCCTGCTTTTGTATTTGGATTTGTCCCAGCCGAAGTAATTATCTTCTTTATAGTCATTTAAAAATCTGGCTGCTAGTCCAACTGTTACTAGCTTGCAGGCTTGGGAAATTAGATTCTTTTCTTTTCTAGAAAGGGGGTGTTTTCTATTGCTTAAGTATCCACTTACAAAACTACCGTAGATTTTAAGCTGCACTTATTATTAGGGTCGTCTTCTTCTGTCCCGGTCCAAGAACGAAGTGCGTCACCTATATCATAGAGTGGACTCAGATTTTGGACTGTGTCCAAGTCAATCATACAAATTTCGCCATGCTTCTTGGTAAACAAGAAGTTAGATATTTTCGGGTCCGTATGAATGATTTGCTTAGGTAGATTTTTTGGTAAGAGCAATTTAGGAAGTTCTTCCAGGATTGTTTTTGTGGCGACCACAATTTGCTCATCGCCTGAGTTCAAAAGCTGTTTTGAGTGTTTTTTCAACTTGACCAGCACTTGTTCGTATTGGAACATTGCTAGGGATTTACTCAAAGGTTTTCTATAGTCACGAATTTGGGTGTGAAACTTTGATAGTAGTTTACCAGCTTCATAAGCTAGGGTTGTGTTTTTGGTCTGGGTATAGACTTCACCCTCCACGCCTTTTAGTAATCGCCACTTCTCTGTATCCTTACTGTTATTTCTTGCAACTTGTTTTGATACTACCAATAGTCCTTGTTTGCTAGGAATCACAACCTGCGTGATTTGATTCTTCGCAGATTGGAGATATTGTGTCACGTGAAAATAATTTTCAGAACAGCCTGGAATCGAGATGGCCTTGTGAAGTTTTTGAAGTATGTAAATACCACTGTCTTCGGTACGAACTACAAATGTTTGATTCAATAACCCAGACGTGGCTTGTTTTATAGAAATTACATTAGGGATATCCCACTCTTTTAATATAGATCTTTGTTTCATGGTCTAGTTTTATTCTTTACTATATTATAATATGGAAATGATTAAAGCAGTAGCATTATGAAACAAAGAATACTTATTTTATACACCTCAGTTGGTCTTGGTCACAAGTACATCGCAGATAATATTAACTATTATCTACAAGAGAGTGGCTATGAAACAAAAATGCATGATGTTTTTCAGCTTCAAGAAGGTTGGTTGGTAGACTTTAGTATTTCGCTGCATCAGTTTATCAATAAGAAGTTGCCGTGGTTGTGGAGGTGGTTGTATCTCAGTGAAACATTTTCGTATTTCACACTACCCTTGAGAGTACCTCTCGCTGCAGGCAACTCAAGCAAAATCAAAGAAGTGATAAATGAATTTCAGCCTCAGTTGATTATTACTACTCAAACTTCAGCCTCAGCCGCAGTGGCATATCTAAAAAGAAACAATTTTTACCATGGGAAGATGGTGGTAGCTTTTAGTGATTACCACCTACATAAGTATTGGCTCTATGATGAGGCTGATCATTACCTTGTGAATATTGAAGACCAGATTCAAGAAATGGAACAACTTAAAGTTTCACGAAACAAAATCAGTTTAGTTGGGATAACGCTACAACCTCTTAAGGCAACTTCCGATAACTTCTCTATTAAACAAAGGTTGGGAATTGATCAGAGTGCCAGGGTCGTATTGATGGGTAGTGGTTCATTAGGGACAGGTATGGATTTGCCTTTAATCGAAAGATTCGCTGACTTGTTGAAAAAAAATCAACCCGATGCTCAGATCGTAATCGTAACTGGCAAGAACACCGAAATGAAAAGTAAGCTAGAGGGCTTGAATAAATCAAACATACTAGCATTAGGTTTCTATGAGCCTATGCACGAGCTCTATCAAATCTCCGAGCTCTATCTGACCAAACCCGGAGGACTTACAACGGCTGAGTGTTTACAGTCAGAAGTGCCAATAGTTATAACTCACTGGTTACCTGGTCAAGAGGAATTGAATTATAATTATTTGGTAGCAAACAGACTTGTTTCACCAGTTGTAAATCCGTTGACTCCTAGTGTTTTATGTGACACTGTCGTTCATTATTTAAAGCACAAGCCATTAGCGAATAAATCGTTAGCAAGCCAGATAACACAGTCAAATAATGAGGGAAATGCCCTTATCCAAGCTATCAAAACAGTGTTTCATGATGTTTGACGAACGTTCGTTTATTGGTTAGTATGAATTGGTAGATTACTAATTTTGAAATTATCATGCCACGAAAAGAAAAATCATTTTTTGGAAAAATCATGGGCGGTAACACAGCTGATGACGACCAACAAACAGCACAAATCATTCAAGAAGAAATTATCATTGAAGACGACGGTCAGCAATACGAAGAAGACGAACTAGAAGAATTGGTTGAAGAAGACCTTTTGGAAGAGTCAGAAGAAGCCGAGGACTTTGATTACGAAGAAGTTGTGGTACAAGAAGTTGCCCCAAGTTATGAAGAACCAAACCAGCAAGAGCCGGAGCAACCAACTCAGGTCCATTATGAAGAACCAACTCCAGAAGAAACAGTTGTTCACCACACCTCCTCAGCAGTAAGTCAAAAAGATGAAGATTGGATGAATGATTACGAAGGAGCGTTGAACATCGATATGTATCAAACAAAAGACAACGTAATTATTAAATCGACAATTGCCGGTGTTCGTCCAGACGACATCGATATCACAGTTGCTAATGACATGGTTACCATAAAAGGCAAGCGACAGCGCGAAGAAAGTATCGCTCAAGACGATTACTTTTATCAGGAATGCTACTGGGGTAGCTTTGCCAGAAGCGTAATCGTTCCAGTGGATATCGATAGTGAGGAAATTGAAGCTGACTTAAAAGATGGAATTCTGACAATCGTTATTCCAAAAGCGGCTAAAGCCAAAACCAAGAAAGTAAAAGTCCGAGGACTATAAATAAAAAAACTCTGTCGTGATGACAGAGTTTTTTTATTTATCAAAGTTTGAAGTTGTAATTCAACGACTTAAATATGTAGCTCGACAAACGTGCTAAAAAATGCTATAATTAATAAGAATTACTTTCAAAATTTCGAAACTAAACTCAATGGCCAAACCAAAAAGCAAGAAAGATAAAGACAGCGTTTTTAAGAATATCAACAAGCCAGAACTGAACTTGGAACCTGATACCAAGCGAGGAATTGCCGTTGTGATTTTTGCTGTTCTCTCCGGCATCACAGCTTTGAGCATGGTAGGAAGCGCTGGTGTACTAGGACGGGAAATTGATAAATGGTTTTCTATGATGTTTGGAGTGATGGCATATCTCATTCCAGTTTTTCTTGGCTTCATCGCCGTACAGCTATTTCGTAGCGTACCTCAAGAAGACGAGAATCATCCTTACTTTAGAACTTACTTCGGCAGTTTTTTAATCGTTGGAAGCGTGAGTGGATTAATCCACACATTTTTTATTTGGCAAGGTATTGCTGCAACAACTTTAGCTAACCAAGGAAAAGCTGGTGGTTACTTAGGTGCATTGTTCGCCGGTCCGTTATTTAGTGCGCTGGGAGTTATGGCTACTGCACTAATTCTTGTCGGAGTATTATCAATTGGAATTTTCATTCTCTTTAATATTTCACCTTTTCAAATTTTATCTTCTTTGAAAAGAAAAGAATCCTCACCAATACCGGCTCAAGCAGAAGCTGTGAAAGTTAACACAATGGAGATTGAGGATACGGAAGAGAGCTATCAAGAAGATGTTGTTGAGGATACACCTCAAGCAGCTGTGGTAACAGTAGGTGAAGAGTTGGAAGAAGTGGCCGAAGAGGATGTCACAGACATCGAATCAATTACTTTAGAAGATCGTCGTGATTGGAAACTTCCAACATTCGATTTGTTAACGGAAAATAAAGCTAGTGCAGATTCTGGAAATATAGAGAACAATCTAAACATCATCCAAAAAACATTATCAGACTTTGGTATTCAAGTTGAGATGGGTGAAGTTAATGTCGGCCCAACTGTTACACAGTATACTTTACGCCCAATGACTGGTGTAAAGCTTTCTCAAATCGCAACTTTGCAAAATGACTTGGCTCTTGCTTTAGCCGCGCAAAGTATTCGTATGGAACTTCCTATCCCAGGGAAATCTCTCGTTGGTATCGAAGTGCCAAACAAAACTAAGGCATTGGTTCGTATTAGAGAAACAATGCAGACCTCCGACTTCGTAAACAACAAAGCAAGTCTTGCATTGGCTTTAGGGCGTGATGTTACCGGCAAGCCAATGATTATTGATTTAGCTAAGATGCCTCACATGCTTATCGCTGGTTCAACTGGTACGGGGAAGAGCGTCGGTATTAACAGTATTTTGGTATCTTTGTTATATCGCAACACCCCACAAGATGTGAAATTTATTTTGATCGATCCAAAGCGTGTGGAGTTAAATTTGTATAATGGCATTCCTCATCTATTAACACCGGCCATCACAGAGTCAGACCAAGCTATTAACGCTTTGAAATGGGTTGTAGCAGAAATGGACCGTCGTTACAGATTGTTATCTGAAGCTGGTAAAAGAAACATCGGTGAATATAATGAAGAAAGCGAACTCAAACTTAACTATATAGTAGTAGTAGTCGATGAGTTAGCAGACTTGATGGCAACAGCGCAAGCTGAAGTTGAAGCCGCAATTGTTCGTTTGGCTCAAGTTGGTCGAGGTTCTGGTATTCATTTAATTTTGGCTACACAAAGTCCTCGCGTTGATGTTATCACTGGTTTAATCAAAGCTAACATTATGGCTCGTATCGCCTTTACTGTTGTGAGCTCAATTGAAAGCCGTACGATATTAGATGCCAGTGGTGCCGAAAAACTTCTTGGTAATGGAGACATGCTATTTACTTCTGCAGAATTTAACAAACCAAAACGCATCCAGGGTGCATTAATAGAGCAGGGTGAAGTTAAAAAAGTTACCGATTTCTTCAAACAACAAGCTGGTGCGGTAATTTACAATCAAGAGATTACAGAGAAACCAAAAAAATCATCAGGAATCCCTGGATTATCATCTGGAGATGATGAAGATGAGTTATATGAAGCCGCGAAAGAAGAGGTTATTAAAGCAGGAAAAGCTTCTGCATCGTTGTTGCAAAGAAGATTGCGGGTTGGCTACGCTCGCGCAGCGAGATTGCTCGACCTCTTAGAGAATGAGGGGATAATTGGACCAGGCGACGGCGCCAAGCCTCGTGAAGTTTATGGTCCAGTTTCCAGTAATGAGAAGGCTGAATACGGCATCGAAGAATAATAATTGTAATTTTGCAAAGCACCCTTAAATAAGGGTGCTTTTATTTCGCAAAAATTGATGTAGATTTTAAGTTTGTGGTAATATAATGGATATGCCAGTAGAATTTGAAATCAAAAAAGTTCCCATGGAAACCTTGGGAGAATATCTTACAGAAATCAGGAAGCAAATGAATTTGACTTTGGAAGAGGTCTCAAAACAAACCGGTATTTTTGAGAAGTTCGTCTATAATATAGAGCAAGGACGATATAATCAATTGCCACCTGACGTTTATGTGCGAGGTTTTCTTAAGAAATTAGCGGAAGTTTATTCTATCCCGCCAAGTGTTCTGTTGGATCAATATCAGAAAGAGCGTGGAGTAGCTGAAAGTGTTGCAAGAGACAAAATTACTCCAGTAAAGGGATGGAAAAGCTGGTTTGAGAAAGTTAGCATCACACCCAAGCTCATCACTCTGTTGGCTGTGGTCGTTTTTGGAACAGTAGCTTCAGGTTATGTTTTATTCCAAATTTTTGCTATCAATAAAACCCCTTCGCTGGAAGTATTTGAACCAAAAAACGACTCTGTGATTAAAGGAAGTAAAGTTTCAGTATCTGGTCGTACCGAAATCGGCATGACAGTTACAATAAACAACCAAAACATCTTAGTTAATCGTGACGGAACTTTTACCACTGAAGTGGGCATGGTCCCTGGTCAGAAAGATTTAATCATTGAATCACAAAATAAACTAGGTAAGAAGAATACAAAGATTGTCGGTATCAGGGTAGAAGAGCCAAGGGTTTTGTCCGCAAATGTGGTTGAGAATACAGAGCAGACTCCAATTCAACTAGAATTGAAGTTTACACGAGAAACTAGAATTGAATTAAAGCGTGATGGTATACAAATTTCTGAAGAATTAATTCCTGCTGGTGCAACTAAAAAAATTACTGCTAACGAAGAAATTATCGTTACTACTAGTGACGCTGGTAGTACTAGTGCCATTTTCAATGGAACCGCACTAGGCACATTAGGCAAGCGCAACGAAACGCTTTCGGTGCCATTCAATAGAGAGTCGACAAATATTGCAGGGTTGGATCTTCCTGAGACTGCCCCAACAGATTCAATCCAAACTAATAATCCACAAGTAAACTAATTTATATGCCAAAAGCTAAACCAAAAGAAAAGAAAACTATTGCACCATCAGGCAAACAAGGAGCAATAGAAAGTGCTATAGACCAAATCCGTGATAAGTTCGGTGATGGAAGTATCATGAAAATCTCGGAAAAAAATAGAATGAATGTTGAGTCCACTCCAACAGGTAGTATTAGCTTAGACTTAGCGCTCGGTGTTGGTGGAATTCCTAAAGGAAGAATTGTAGAAATTTATGGTCCTGAAAGCTCGGGTAAAACGACCTTAACTCTTCATATGATTGCAGAAGTTCAAAAGTTAGGTGGACAAGCTGCATTTATAGATGCTGAACATGCACTCGACCCAGATTATGCTCAGAAAATTGGTGTTAAACTTGATGATTTGTTAATTTCTCAACCAGACAGCGGCGAACAAGCTTTAGATATCACAGAAACCTTAGTTCGTAGTAATGCTTTGGACCTAATTATCGTCGATTCGGTAGCCGCACTAACTCCTCGCGCAGAAATAGAAGGCGAGATGGGAGCATCTCACATGGGTCTGCAAGCTAGGTTAATGAGCCAAGCTTTGAGAAAGTTAACTGGGATAATTTCTAAAAGTAACACCACAGTCATATTTATCAACCAAATTCGTATGAAAATTGGTGTGATGTTTGGCAACCCTGAGACTACAACTGGTGGAAATGCCTTAAAATTTTATGCTTCTGTTCGTATTGAAGTCCGCCGTAGCGCACAAATCAAAGCTGGTGAAAAAATCATTGGTAATCGTACGAAAGTCAAAGTTGTTAAGAATAAAGTCGCAGCTCCGTTTAAGACAGCTGAGTTCGACATTATGTATAACGAAGGAATCTCTGCTGCTGGGGATATCTTAGACACAGGACTTTTGATGGAAGTTATAGATAAGAGTGGTAACTCTTACTCATACAACAATGTGAAACTCGGCGTAGGTCGTGAGAATGCTAAGACTTTCCTAAAAGAAAACAAAGACATTTTTGGGCAAATAGATAAAGCTTTGCGAGAGAAAGTTGCTAGCGGTGAAGGAATTCCGAACAAAGGAATGGATATTGCAGACGGAGACGAAGAATAACCTTACTAAAAAACCTCTACTATATATAGTAGAGGTTTTAATTTTAGGCAACATACACCTGTTAGGTTTGCCATTCGCCTAAAACGCGGGAGTAATTTATAATACAGCTATGGATAAGCGAAAATATTGTAGTATAGACTTAGAATTTACCGGTTTTAACCCAGAAGTCGATCAAATTTTGGAGATTGGCTTTGTTTTTTTTGAAGTGTCAGAAAATGGTATCACTGAGACTGAGAAATGGTCTCAAGTCTTCCAGCCAACAATAGAAGTGCACGAGAAAATTCTCGGCCTAACAGGGTTAACTTTAGAAGATTTAGCGGATGCTCCGTTGTTTTCCACAGAACATAGAGAGTTTTTACAAGAAAAATTAAGCGATGCAGTGTTGGTTGCCCATAACCCTGCCTTGGATGTGCGTTTTATGGAAACTTATGGACTAAAGCTTTCTGGTCAGTACATCGACACTTTGGATATAGCTCAGATACTTTTGCCAAGTCACCATAGTTATAATTTAGAAAACTTAATCCACTATTTTGCTATTAAGTCAGTAAACTCGCACCGTGCCCTAGATGATGCATTGGGTACTTTAGAGTTATTGAAAAGACTATTAGGATTGTTTTATGGATCCAAGCTTGAATTACGCGATCAACTTTTAAATTTAGTTGAAAGAACAGACTTAGCTTGGGCAGTGTTATTAAAACTGGATAAGTTCCCAGAAGAATCTTATGAAGACTACCAGAAGCCAAAGCTTGTCACCAAACCAACAAGTTTACTAAAAGTAGAGAAGAATTCAATCATGCAATTTGGGATGATTAATGATTTAGAGCAAAAACTTAG
>JBBSJS010000007.1:0-31193 GCA_038257015.1 Candidatus Doudnaibacteriota bacterium
GAAGTTTAGAGTATTACTACCTGGGTTAGAAATAGCACTGAAGTAAGTTGTAGAACCAGCATCATTAGTGATTCTAACTTCAGATACTCCATCGTATGGAGTACCGCTACTTGCTAGTGATACGGTTAGAGCAGTGATGGAATCACTACCGGTGTTAGTTTGCAAAGTGAATGATCCCCCGTCACGAATGCCTGAACCTGGCGCAACTGTAGCAGTCGTAGCGTCTGTGCCTGTTGCAATGGTAGTTTGCGGGATTACATAATCTACTGTCCATTCAATCTCGTCAATCTGAGCTGAGTTACGGACACCACCACCGCCCGCAGCGCCAGTTACTGTAACACGAATTTCTACATTATTAGCATTCGTAATAGCAGAGGCGTTGAAGTTACCACTAACAACTTGTCCTGTCGTAGATGTGATACTTACTGCTGATGCAAGGTTTTGTACGAGAGTCCCATTTTCAAATAGATCTACAGTCGCTGTTGGATTACCGCTATTACTTCCTTTACGCATGAGCACAGAAATTGTTTGAGTTCCGGTTAAAGCACCAGAAGGGTTTTCCATTGACCACCTGGAAACTGGACTAGAGTTTTGGTTTACAACTCCTGCCCAAGTATTATTGTTGCCACCTACGGCATTTGCCGGAGTTGTGAAGGTACCTGTAATGTGAGCGTCTGCCCATTTACTTTCTGTCACAGCTTGAGCAACATTTGAGTTGTCTTCTGTAAAGTTAAAAACCCCCGCCAAGACTATAACAAAAACCAACACCAAAACCCTGCTCATAAAAGCAAGGTTTTGGAATTTTTTATTTGGTTGGTTTTTTATTTTAGTCATCGATATCAATGGATCTCTATTTTGTTATAAGAGGATTAGATTTTAGGACTATGGTGAACCTGCACCAGGACCACCGCCTGGGCCACCGCCACCAGAGGATCCGCCACTACCACCGGAACCGCCGCCAGTTGTAGATCCGCATGAACCACCTGATGTACCAGGTGCAGCGATAATTACATTTGCATAAGAATAGCCAAAACCTGAATCTCTAATTTCTACAGTAGCTAATGCACCGTTTTTAATACTCGCTTCTAGTATAGCGCCGCTTCCATCTCCCTCGACACAAACTAGAGGTACTTCGGTATAGCCAGAACCAGCTTCTGCAATGTCTACACTAGAAATGTAGTCAAAGAAGAGATTGGCAGTTGCTGTTGCTTGGGTATTACCACCGTTGTTGCCGCCTGCACCGCCGCCACCAACAGCACCGCCACCGCCTGCACCGCCGCCGCCAACAGCACCGCCAGTGTTTCCTCTACTAATAAATCTCCAACATGAGCCATTGTTACCATGGTCAAACATTCGTTCATTAATTTGAGGATCGGTGCTTCCTGCACAGCCAGCATCTCTCACGGCCACATAGGACATTGTCGGCACTCCACCTCGGAAGTCGGAGAGCCATTGACTGCCAGGGGTACCAGAGTATAACAATACCGGAGAACCGCTTTGACCAGTTGCGGTAAGTTGGCCGCGGAAAGTAAATATTCTGTTAGCAGCGAAATTAACTTTGGTATTAGGAGTATTTACTACAAAGTTATGAAATGAAGTGTCGGAGCTACCGCCGATAGTTACATTGCGATTACCATCTGTCGGTGGATCAATAATCACAGTCGAACCATTACGGTTAAATGTTCCATTGTTAATGAAGTCTCCTTTAACAGTTAGGTTAGCATTTAATGGAGCAGTCAAGGTTGCGTTGTTTGTAAGGTCTCCCTTAACGGTTAGATTAGCATTTGACGGAGCTGTGAGTGTTCCAGCAGAGATTGTAAGGTTTTTTACAGTGGTTTCACCTGGCATTGTGAAGATATTACCAACACGGTTGAAAATCACATTATTGTAAATGCCATTTGCAATGGTTGTTGTACCAGCATCGGTTGGAGCAAAGACAATGGTGCTATTGTCATTTATGAATTCTCCAGCATTAGACAATGGAAGAGTAGTACCTGTAAAGGTCATAGTACGAGTACCATTTTCATCAAAGACTTGATTGGAATCGATAATGAGTTCAGTAATTTTGATGTCAGAATTTAATACTAAGTTTGTATTTTTGCTTTCTTCTACCCCAAATGAATTCATTTCATTGTTCATTGTGCGTACTGTCGCACGAATCCAATCCGGTGATCTTGCAATACTGGAGACACGAACCTCATCAATAACGCCATCAAAAGCTTGACCCACACCATTTCGGTAACCAAAAGTAATTGGAGAGCTTGGAGTAAGCTTACCAGAAGCAGCAGAATAACCACCATATCCTCCATTCTTGTAAGCACTGTAACCAGGCTCTGAGGACGACCCTTCTCTAACAAATGCCATATGATTCCATTGCCCCGTATTAAAATTGCTCAACCCCAGATTTCCGCCACCTAATTGACCATCATTAGTCCAAAAACTAGCGCTACCATCGCTATATAAGTCCATTAACATATAATCATTAGCCTCAACAATTATACTATGATGACCATTTAAAACGCGAGGCTTAACCCAGGCTTCCCAAGTAAATGTCTCAGAAGTAGACATCTCAGTAGTGGTGATGTCACTAATCCCGTCGTAGTTTAAAGCTGAACCAACTTTACCAGATGTAGTTTTTGAACTTGTATTTTGACCGTTTACCGCATCAGCGTTGCCAGTTGAATTGGTTACAGTAGAGCTTCCTGAATTGTTATTCATATGGAAAACGCCTTCATAAAATTCATCCCAAACCGCGCTGGGATCTTCATAGCTACTTGCACTTGAGTTACCATAATAGATCCAGAAGTAGCTAGAATTATTGTTAGCTATATATGGAATTTTAACCCAGATCAACGAGGTTCCACCTGGATTCCATTTCTCAATCTCATAGCTTAATAAGGTCACATTGTTTGTGTCTACAAACCTAAGGTCTTCTCCATTACTTCTTATCTTGGCGTACTCTATATTACTGGTATTCAAGGTCACCAATATCGGAAAGTCGTATAGCGGTGCAGAGGAAGCTGAGTTTAATAAATTAATTTTTTTACGGTATGACCAGTCAGAGTTACACACAGATGCATTAACATCACACCATGGCTCACCACTGGAAAGTGATGCAACTTGAATCACGCCCAAATCTTGTTTGCTGGCAGTGTTGTCTGTAACACTTTGTTCATCTGTTCCACTAGCAAATAATAAGGTTCCAGAACCTTTGTTTACTGTGGCCCCGCTACTAATAATTAAGTTGCCACGCATACTTAAAGTACTGCTTGGCAAGGTATAAGTACCACTGCCTCCTAATGTAAGGTTATTAAACATCAGAGCAGCTACGTTGGCAGTAGAGCCTGTATATACAACTCGTGAAGTATCGGGATAAACAGTACCCGCCTTCACCAAAGGCGTTCCTGTTCCTGAAAGAGTATATACTTTGCTTCCCATATTTAAGGTTTGATAAGCAGCAACTGTTAAAACCCCAGATACATTAACTGCTCCCACGCCAGTAGCTGTAAGAGCAGCTGACCCACTTCCATTACCAAAAGTTAAGTTTATAAAATTCCAAGTGCTACTGCCTCCAAAATTACCTGAACCATGAACTAAGAAAGTTCCCGCTGATGCATTGATTTGGCCATTACCAGCCGCTGTCACACCACCATCGGATATGGTCACGTTATTTTCCGGAGCGAAAGTAACTCCATTTGGCAAAAAGAGACTTCTACCAGAGGCTATTGTTAACACCCCACCATTGCTGGTAAAGCCGATATTAGAAGCACTGCAACCTGTACCTGTGTCGTTATCACAACCAGCAAAAGTAGCATTTGTGAAATTACCAGTATGTTTATTTTCTAGTCGAACTTGGTTTCTTACTACAGAGATGCCACTACAACTTGGAGATCCCCCGCACAAGGAACCATATCGCAGCACCGTCGTTCCAAATACTGATCCGCCATCAACCCATATTGTCACGATGTCGCCATTTGACATACCACTTGTGCTAAAAGAATAAGCACCAGTTCCCGCAGTTGTTGTGGTTGTTGTAGAAGTCCCTCCATTAATGGACATACGTAAAGTTGTAGGTGTTGCATCTGGAGTTGCTCCATTGTCTAAATACAATTCGCCAGTGATATTGTCAGTAGGAGGGCTGTACGAAGGACCCGACACCCACAATTGAATGAAGTTACACTGATAGGTTCCACTTCCCCATTCCGCGCTAACATAAACCTCGATAGGAAAAGCATAACTCCCTATTGGAGTATTTGAGTCAACAAACATAGTCAAAGCATGCCCATTATAAGCGGTTGGCTGCTGAACAACAGAAAAGTATGAGCCAAGGCCTCCAGGTATTCCAACATTAGCGTCTGCAGAGCCCTGCCCTTGAAATGGGTAATCAAAGGCTGGATTAACCACGTAACCATTATTACCACCCATAAAGTAAACTATCTCGGATGAACCTGTTGTACAGTTAGGGGGTACGCCATAATTATTAAAGGTTAGAAAATCTGATTCACTTAAGCCTAAAAATGTTGCTGTTATTAAACTTGAAGCAGGGTTAAACGCAGTAAATTTACCCATGCCAACTTGATATACACTAGCTTCGTTACTGGAAGTCCATGCTACAGCATCTGTAACATCGTACTCTGGATCTGGGCCTGCACCATCAGGGTCATAGACAGCTACCATCTGCCAAGTTTGACCGATCTGGGTTTGACCACCACCACCAGAAATTCTAAAGGTTGCGTCAGCACTGGCTTCGTTTACATCAAACTGTCCTGTTGCGTTAGCAAACAAAACCATTCCACCCAAGAAGAGGAAGGCTGAGAGCAGTTTAATTGTTAGTAATTTGTTTTTCATTGTTTTTTGTTTTAGTTGCTTATTAGTTTTTTTGTTTTTAAAAAAATTGGTTTGTCGGGTTTGGATTTTAGCTACCATCGCCACCTCCTGCGTCTGAAACAGTTTCCGTTTCTTCTTGCACTGGATTATCTTCTGGAGGACTTTCTTCTACTTCTTCAATTATATTTTCATCATTGCCATTACCAGAGCTTTCTATTTCAATTGACGAACTACTATTATCGACAACAAGTACTACTTCACCAAAAGTTTCATATCCAGATTGTTTTGCAAAAGCTGTATAGTGAACTACCGATGAAACAGTTTCTCCATTTAAGCTAAAAGCCTTAATCACAAAGCCAGTGTAACGATTTTTGTTATCTTTTTTAAATTCAATAATTTGTGCAACTACAGGAAATTCAGATTCAGCAGTCAATTGAATAACTGGTTTTCCAGTGCCCAAGTGGTTGCTGAATTCAATTTCAGCCGTGCCATCTTCTAAAGTTGCGATAGAGCCTGCAAAAGTGTCGTCCTTAATTACCAACACGCCACTAATAAATGCATCGCCACGTGCGTTGATACTGAATACAGCATTGTCGTCAGCTTTTACTTCTAACACTAAGTCCTGAGCACTAACAGGTTCAGTATTAATATTCACAGTACCGTTATTTTTTACAAGCAGTCTATCAGTACCATTTTGTTGTAAGTGCAAAATATCACCGGAGCCTTGTTGGTCGATAATATATGCTGCAGCAGTTTCAGTTGAAGCCACTAAAGTTGTGCTAGCAGTGTTGCGTTGCAACATTACATTACCATCAGCATCAACCATGATTGTCGGGTCGTAGAAGAATGGCTGTACGAACACCATAACTTTTCCAGAACCATTATCAGAAGCTATAGCCTGTCCCAAAACTACGCCAGGTCTTGTCGCTTTCATAGCTTTACCAGCTTCGGTTGCTGAAGAAGTTAAGTAGTCACCGGCTTGTACGTTACCATTCTCAGAGGTTACTTTCACCAACACACGCCCCTTTAGTGCGACCGGTTGAGGGTTTTGTCCTCCAGCATTTCGGACCGCTTTACCAAAAGTTTGATATGGTGAAGTTGAGACCACGCCCAGTAAACGATTGTCGTAAGAACCAACTGATTTTTTCAAAATTGCAATTGTGTGTGTTGAAGTAGATCCAGTTTCTTGGCCGGTAAAGGCGCTGAAATCTTTTTCGTTGTATGTAAAAGTGTTGTCGCCGATAGAAACCACATCAGCTGCTTCAATCCCAACTTCGGTTTCATACCATTCCGCTATGTCACCTGGGGCCGCTGAACAAGCAACAACATCGCGTTGCGTATTAGTAGCAGCATCAACATCTGCTCCGCTATGGCACAAGCCATTAGTGGTAGCAGTTGCATTTAGGTTTAAATTCACGATACCAGCTGATGAAACTGAGAACCTTGTAGAGCCTGCCACCTGCAAGTTTAAGAAGTCTCCAGAAAAGCTTCCTGAATTATTACCAAAGTTCATAATTAGGCCATCACCAGAGAAGCTAGATGTTTCATGATAGAAACTAACTAAGTCGGCACTGGTCAAGGTATTAGAATAAGCACGGATAGCGTTACCAACAGTAGCATTGGACCCATTGTTTAAGTAAGCAAAGACGGCCGCTGGTTGACTAACCGCACCAGCTTGACCACTGCTTTCTGCTTGAATACCAAATGTTTTTCCATAGGTTGCGATACCAGTATTGATACCGTTATTGTTTGTGCCAGAGTAGGCTTGAACTTCAAGTCCACGAACTACTTGCCCAGAAGAAAGTGATGTGGAATCGGTCATGCGAATAAATTGTCCGACATGGGTTCCAGCAGTACCACCATTAACTGTGTTTAGTAAACGATTACCGAACTGGAAACCAGAAGCTGTACCATTGGTTAGAACCACATCTTGCAAAACCCCAGCCACCGCAGAAGCTCCACTTGTGGTTACAGTACCGCTACCAACTTTGAAGCGACTGGTACCATTGACTTGGAAGTCAGCGAAGTTACCAGTAAAAGAACCACTGCCATTGGCCATGTTCATCAACAGACCATTTCCAGTAAAAGCAGAAGTTGATTGATTAAGATTTAGCAAAGTTCCAGAAGTTGCAGATGTAGAACCAAGGGTAAAAGCAGTTTGGTTGGTTAAGCTGTTCCAGTTCCATGTTTGATTGAAGTTATCATTATCGATTGTGTTAGTAGCTGTAGCGTCGGTAAGTTGGGACAGTGAACTAGCACAAGCACCCCATGATGGAACTGTTCCATTGGAAGTTAGACAAGTCCCAGTACCACCAATAGCTAGCTTGGATAATGTGTTAGCTGCAGAAGCGTAGAGCGTATCACCTTGAGTGTAAGTACTCTGACCAGTACCACCATAGTCATCGCCAACTGCTGTTCCTTGCCATGTACCAGTAGTAACGACACCAGTGTTGGCTGTAACAACTAATCCATTAAATCCAGTTGCGCCAGTGATTGCTCCAGCTAATCCTAAAGTAGTGAAACTACCGCCAGCAGTACAAGCAAAACCGCCGGTTGCGTTAGTTACAGTACAACCCGTAGAAGCGCTACCTCCGCCTAGTAAAATATTTCCTGTTGAAGTTGCGCCAAGACTTAATGTTCCAGCTCCTTTTGCATCAAGAGTTAAATTTTCGTTTGCTGCTGAAGAGATTGCTGCGAGTGCAACTCCACCACCAGAAGCAGCTGAAGTAACTTTCAAACCAGTCACTGCAGAAGCCACTGAAGTGTCTACTTGTAAAGCATAATCTGTGCCAGCCTTGGCAACTGTTAAAGCAGTCGTAGAACTGTTGGTTGTGTTAACTGGACCATCTCCAGAAACACTGTTCGCTACAAATGCAAACGCCGATGCAACAAGTTGTTTGCGCGGAGACATTTCTCCATCGTAACCACTTCCTGAATCGAAGTTCACTGTTAAGTATAAGTTCCCGCCACTAAAATCTACAGCTGCTAAAGAATTACATGAACCAAGCTTGGCGTTAAAGACACCGTTAGTCACCTGAAGTTCTTCGCAAGCGCCTGAGCCTTGATCATAGGTTTCAGTCCAGAGTAAAGTCCCGGCAGTTGCGGCATCGTACAACTTAAATTGGAAAGTGTATTGACCATCAACCACATTGGTACCGTTACTATTTACAGTAAGTTTTCCTTGGAAATTCAATTGCTTACTGATTGCTGCATTGGCAATTTCCACATTTAAAGGAATGCTACCACTTGCAATAAAAGTTGCGCTGAAAATCAAAAACCCTACAAGAGCATTTCTTGCAGTTAAACTGTTGATTAAATACTTAAGCTTAATTATAATTTTGATTTTCATTTTCATTTTTATATTTAGACGCAATAAAAACACCAGCCTATGCAGTGGCAAATGGTGTTGAAACTTGGCAAAGCTCCCAGATAAGGTGCTTTGGATAACGACGGTCTCGGCGAGAGCCAATACGAACAGCTTGAATCTTCCCTTCTTTTTCCCAGTTACGAAGAGTGTTCGGATGAACATTAATAAGCTTTGAAGCTTCTTTAATGGTCAACAATTCCGAAAAATCGGTATTTGTATTCATTTTTATTTGATTTTAATTTTTGTTTTAGCTTTTTATTTTAAAAAGCTTATGATTTAAGCCATAATCGCTAATATCTGTGCTAATTTTGGCACTTCTACTGCTTTTGTTTGGACTTAAATTGTATTTTTTGTTTCGACTTTGTTGTGTAGATTTGTTAAGTTATAGTATTTTTACTTAACAAAACTTACTTCTTTATCAGTATAGCAGAATTTAACTTAAAAGTCAATAAAAAAACGGCACAAGTTTGAGGCTTGAGCCGTTTAAAGGAAAGATGCACACACAGAATCAACAACTAGTAACGAGGACCGAGCTGGATATTAACCACAGGCCCTTGGACAGTGTTGTTTATCTGATATGTACTTATACTGACATCATTTACAACATCAGTGTAAACACCGTTCATTAACGGAGCATCGTCATAAGTCTGTGTACCTGGAACCATATCCAGAATCTTTGAGGAAAGAAAATTGTTATTCAAATCGCATGGAGCATACCTTACGGCCACGCCATTTACATAACTCATCCTCAGTGGTAAGAAATTATCAAACCCTTGGTTTTTACGACTTTCTAACCACATACATTCCCCTGTTAACTGGCCTTGTTGATTGCGCAGGGGGATATATACCAAAGCAGCGGTTTTACTGCCTCGAATAGGTATGGATGGCGATACCAACCGATACCAGGTGGATTGAGTGATAGCATAGTAATTACCGACTAACCAACCAAAGCGCAACCTTTGCCAATTACTAGGGTAAACATAGGCTGAGCCCATGAAGTCTCCGCGATCAGACCGCTCACCCCTAGGTCCATCATATAACTTCCAACCCTCAGCCTCAAGCGCTCCCAAATTACGACCTAGGACATAAGTAGCATTGTAGGCATTAAGCTGGTTAGCTTGTAGGTAAGAATAGGAGACGTTGCCCATGTCACCTAACGTACCAGCCTGACCAGCTGGCTCCAAAGTACACGATGGGATAGTGTTAAAAACAACGATAATGTGCTTGTAAAAGCTCTGGAAATAACCGAACTCTTGAGCTCTGGAACGAGCATTTTGAGTCCAACTCGTGAACATTAAACCTTCACAGTTGCTATTATCGTAGTTTATCGTGACATAAGGAGTAACATCTCCTGCGACAGAATCAAAGTGACTCGAGATCCTGAAACGACTAAACGAGGCTTCTTGAAAAAAATTCTTGGTTGAATTAGTTCCTGTGAAAACCTGCTCACGAACCTGGCTATCTGAAAGCGGTTGAGAGGTATCGTTAAGAAAGTTTGCCCGGATGACCAGAACTTTCTTCGTTCCATGAGTTAAATCCGTAGGTAAATTTATGAAGTTCTCGGCGAAGTGATTTACTTCAACCGTAGGCAGATTAGCGATTGCTTCATCTACACTTTTTTCTTCAACCATAAACCCACTGTTGTCAATAAAAAAGCCTGTTAAGAGCACTTCTTTATTGGCTAGTCTCTGTAGTTTTTGCTCTGCAGAAGTTTCGCTGTAATTTTGATTGCTTTTTGAATCCTTACGAACGGATACAATGTATTCGCCCATAGAACTTTCAAGCAAGAAAACTTTGCGACTGGGTTGCGATTGGAATGTTTTACTGATGTTATCTTCAAGCGAAGTTGCTTGAATCACCACCATTTTCAAAGTACCCGACAGGGCCGTTATTGACCCTACTGGTTTCGATTGCAACAGTTGTTTTGCTTGAGCATATGGCTGAACTTCTTTTGTTTCAGCTTTGTGCTCTGTTGTTATGGCTCTACTGGTTTGTGCGACTGCGATTTGCATATCACCGAACAATAGAGCTGCCAATGTTAACATTGCTGTCAACATACCAATTTTTTTCATTTGTGTGTGCATTTTTATCTCCTCCTAGTGTTAGTTGTTAAGGTCCTAGTTTCTGTGAATTGGCAGAAAATTTCCCACAATTCTTCAGCATGATTATACATATTTAGTAATGTTTTGTCAAATTAGATATTCTTTCTCAGAAAAGTCACTCAGCTAGCTATCAACTAAGGAGGTAGTTTGTTTTGTTAATAAAAAACTGGCCCTTTGAGCCAGCTTTTACTTCTTTTCAATTTGACGGAGCAACCATCGGTTATAAATATGAATACCCCTGAAGCAAAACCAAAGTATTCCACCCACAAAAACAATAAATCCAACAACCAAGTGAATTGGCAACACCCAAACTACCACCTGGTCTTTGGCCTCAAGTCTATTTTTGCCATACTCCATACTAACCTCAGCAACATATCTACCGAAGCTTAATCCACTCGGATACCATTTACTCTCAAAAGTTTTACCCACTCCAGGCAAGAGAACTTCTGCGTCACGGTTTACAGGAACTGACGCCACAACCTTACCAAACAAGTTTTTAAAATAAATCTCTCCTTTTGGTTTAACGTGAACATTCCCAGAATTGGTAAATTTTGTACTGAATTCAAATGAGTCATTAGTAAACATAACTGACTTTTTTGAAGCCAGTCCTGTTTCCCCCATCTCACGGGCTTGCCCATAACGAACCAAGATCACAGAACCAATTGTGGGAGTAATCTGTCCCACGGTACGATTTCTTTCAGAGCCTCGATAGCTAAACAAAAGAGCGCCGTAGTGGCTTCCCTGTTCAGCATCTTCAGGCGGACTAAGTGCATACTTAACTTCTTTGCTCTCTTGTGGATTGAGCTTAAATGTCTGACCTTCAGGAAAACTAACCCATTGAGCCAGTGAAAAAGTTTTGTCATTCATTTCATCGTCAGGTACGAAAACTGGTTGCCCGGTATCATGGTTTGGTACGAAATCCTTTGGAGTCACCGTAACCTGAAGAGTGTCATCACTCCAGTTTGTAACAGTAACGGAGCCTGAACTAGTTTCCCCTTTAGCAACATCACTCTCAATTATAAAAGGGTTAATATTTAACCCATAATCTTGTTGCTCTCCGTCCTGGGCTAAGGCCAAAGGAATTGATAAAGAAATGCTTAGTGCAAAAATCAGAATGGCAAGTTTTTTCATAGTTTAGTAAACAGCTGTAGTTATGTAAGTGATTATATTCTGGTAATTACCTGCTTCTTGGTCGTTCCCAATAACAAGTTTAAAAACAATTTCTGTAAGCTCTGAACTTGCTGGGGCAGTATTACAGCTCACCTCAAGGGGCGTGCTAGTAAGGGCTGCAAAAGTATCATTAACATTAAATCTTGAAATACTGCCACTACATAAACTCGCATCAGTTGAATGATAACCAAAACGACCAGTAGTAACTCCGGTGCCAAAAACATCAGGTACTGCATTGGTGCCAGAAACTGTGGCAATTTCATCAGCCGAAGAAGTTCTTAGATTGCCATCTTGTTGAATTGTTGTAACATAGCCAGCAATTGCATTTGTGGAAACTGTTACTGTTTGAGCAGCTATATTTGGGTTGCCATCACCCACGCTTAGGCT
Organism: Candidatus Doudnaibacteriota bacterium; assembly: GCA_038257015.1. Lineage (GTDB taxonomy): Bacteria > Patescibacteriota > Doudnabacteria > UBA920 > UBA920 > UBA920. The sequence goes on from JBBSJS010000007.1 coordinate 11,854, forward strand.
ATTAAAGCCCATGGTTGTAGAGGTGCTAGTTGTTGTGGTTGTTAGACCAGCAATCACCTGACCAGAAGCGACTCCTCCGATAGATACAGTTAGCGATGCCCCGACGGTAGCAGCAGAAGCAGTTTGCGAATAACCGGTTTCAGAGTTTGGCCCAAAGCGGGCCTTAACTTTGATTTCATAAGTCGTGTTTGGACTTAACCCAACCACTCTTTCTCCTAAACCAGAACTCCAACCACTATAAGTTTGCCATGCTTCGGTAGTGCCTAGTGTGTCATCAGTCTGAATAAAGTAAGTTGTCACAAAGCTGTCATCAGAAATTGCGATGGCGTAGTTAGTGTCGGAAGGATTTCCCCCAGTGGCAATTACAAAATCTAATGAATTATAGAGACTCCCGCCAGTGTTCGTCAGAGTTGGTGGTGCCGGTACTCCAGGATAAGCGTGGGGCATAAATCCAGAAAAGACGCTGTAAGTTGTAGAATTATTTGGTGCGGTATCGCTATCGCTAACAGAGCTTGTGACTGAATAATTACCGGAAGAGCTCTCTTCGCCACCCATATCTACTGATGGATTTTCTATACTAAAGTTAGGGCTACTTAAAGTCTCAGCCAAAACAACCGCTGGCAGTATCAGCACGGCCACCATCAATAAACTGATTTGAATAATTTTAATTTGTTTCAAGTTGAACATATTAGGTTAACTGTACCAAAAATAAAGACCGTACTCAAGCACGGTCTTTATTTAAATATATATTTAACGACCCATCTTCATTTTACCGATTATGTAGCGGTTATATCTTCGAATTGTAAATCTGAGCAAAATTAGAGCAATTAACAGGCCACTCACCAGTAAAATAATCAACTGCCAAGGCAAAACTATAAACCAAAATGTTTGCTGAGCAGTGTTATCATTTGAACCGAAAGTAATGTCTAACTTGGCACTGTAAAGTCCTAACGCGAAGTTATCCCATTGCCATTTGGCTTTTTGGAAAAACCCACCTTCAGCACCAGCACTCATCACAGTTACAGAATCCTCCTGGCCACCACCGCTATTTACCCAGAAAGATTCAAACCGCCTTATACTGCTTGGCAATACCGAGCCGTCTGTTCGGTTGGCGTTTAAAACTTTACTAGTAATTCTAAATAAATTCTTAATTTTAATTTCTCCGACAGGCTTAACGCGGTCAGCTCCAGAATTTTGGAATCGATAATAAAAAGCCACTGGCAAAGAATTAAATACGCGTTGTTGGTTCCGTGTTCCATATTCTAAGATATCAACCCCTTCAACAATATTTCCATTAACCCTTAAAAAGATTAAGGTACCCAACCTTGCACCAATACTGACTTCTCCGCCTCTAGCTGGAGGAGGTGTAGTACGAATAAAAATTGAAGCGAAATATCCACCAGGATCAGTGTTTGCTGGCACGCTTATTGTGTAAGGTACTGTTACTTGTTCTCCTGCGGGTACACGAATTTCATCGTCAACATCCACCCATGTTGCCAATCCTTCAGGGCTTGGGATAAAACTTGGATTACCTGTTTCATCACGGGCTTCAAAGTTTTCAACTTCTGTATAGTAAGTTTGAGCTTGTGGGGCTTCGTTGGTAATCTTAAATTCACCACTAATTGTATTCCCCGGATCAGTTTCCAGCTCAATTCTCGGAGGAGTAACACTAAGAGCTTGTACATTATTAGCTGTGATGATAAACAAAAAGATACCACAGACTACGGCGCTAGTCATGTGGAATCTTTTTTTGTTGATAAACCCTTTTGTTATTTGTAGGATTTTTGACACAGTTTTCTTTTAGGAAGTAATTCCTAAATATTATAGCACATTTCTAGCTCACTAGAAACTTGCTGTTGCTGTGTAAGTCAAGGTTGTAGAATAGTTACCAGCTTCAGTATCTGAAGCAATGTTAGCTATGTAACGAGCACTGTAAGTGGTTGTTGCTGTTGAACCTGTAGCAGAAGCGATTTGATCAGGAGTAGTGATTCCATCGTAAGCAAATCCAGCTGCAGCATAAGGAGCAGAAACTGTGCCAGTTCCACCAGAAGCGGTGTAACGAGCACCAAATTGTTCAGTACCAACAGCGGAAGCTGTATTAGAACCACCAATAGCATTGATGGTGTTACCAGCGCTAGTTAAAGTAGGACCAGAAACGTAAATAACGTATCCACCTGTAGCATTTGTGCCTGCTGATAGAGTATGAGCTTGTACTTCAGCTGCGTCCCCACCGACATCGTCAGCGTAACGAGCTGCTGCTGAATTCAAAGTACCAAATTCGATAGTATTATCTGAAAGAGCAAAAGTAATGCTTGGGTCAACAGTAGCAGTGATTACTACTTGATCATTAACAATAATATCTACTGCAAGTGAGCCTGAGTCAGCAAAAGTACCAGCAATTGCAACACTATGAGTAGTAGCAGCGGTGCCATTTTGGATGCGATTAACACCTGTTGCTTGGTTTGTTGCATGTGTACCAATTTGAATTTGTACACAATGAGTAGCAGTAATTGTATCTGTGCCAGAAGTTAGAGTAATTACACCGCCTGAAGCAGCGACTCCCCAACTAGCTCCTGAGGCAGAAGCAGCTAATGTACGGTCGCTAAAACCAGTACAAGTTGCGGCAGTTGCCAAATCTACGTCTGTGTGAACAATAGCGTTAACACTAGCAGAGTCAAAGCCTGTGAAAGCTAAAGTAATAGTCTGTCCTGCTGTAAGACCTGTTGGTGTTACGAACTGGATAGTGTGATTGGCGTTAGTGTTTTCTGCCAATCTATCAAGATTGTCCGAGATGCTTGTAAGAGATGCCGCGAATGTGATATTCGTGAAGATTCCGCTTAAAGCAAAAACGCTGACCATTAAAGCGCCGGCAATCATACGTTTTGTCTGTTGCATTTGTTTTTGTTTCTCCGTTACTTAACAAGGGTTTTGTTATTAAGTGACGACTTTATTAATGTATACATCCATTATAACATAGTTTTTACTCTTTGTAAATACCTATACGTAGTTTATCTTAGTAAATCATCTATTTTAAAATTAAAAAACTCCCTTACTCTAAAAATCAGAGTGACGGGAGTTTTTTAATTTTGATTATAGTTGTTTACTCAGTGATAACTTCAATTTTTTGAGCTTGGTCAGCTACTTCTTTATTGAAACCGGTTCCTGCAGGAATTAACTTACCAATAATCACGTTTTCTTTTAGACCACGCAAGTAATCGGTTTTACCTGAAACAGCTGCTTCAATTAGAACACGAGTGGTTTCTTGGAAACTAGCAGCAGCCAAGAAACTCTCTGTATTAAGCGAAATTTTAGTAATACCCATCAACAATTGTTCAGTTTGAGCTGGGTTTTTACCTTCGGCTTCTAACTGGTTATTAATGTCTTGTAGCTTGGATTTATCTACCATGTCCCCTATTACGAAGTCGGTATCACCAGAATCTGTAATTCGGAGCTTGGAGAACATCTGACGCACAATTACTTCAATGTGCTTATCGTGAATTTGTTGTCCCTGTGATACGTAAATATCTTGAACTTCTTTTACGATATATTTTTGAGCTTCTTTTGTTCCTTGAAGTTCCAAAATCTGATTTGGACTTAAGTTTCCTTCAGTTAACGGTTGTCCTGGATATACCAAGTCGCCATCTTTAACGGTAAGAGAGAAACCACCAGGGATAACATATTCTTTCATGTCATCATTTTCATATACTACAGTAACTTTGTCGTCTTGCACTCGAGCTAATCCTTTAGCTTTCGCTTTCACAAGCTTTCCAGCGTCATCAGTATACAGAGAGTCACCAGTATCGATATGAGCACCGTCTTTAATTAGTGCATCTGTACCAGAAGGCAATGCATAAATATCTTTAGCAACATCTTGTCCATGAATTTGCACAACTTGCTCTTTGCTTGAAATTGAAACTACAGAAATAGTTCCTGCGATTTCAGCAACAGTTGCTTGCCCCTTAGGTTCGCGGGCTTCAAACAATTCTTCAACACGAGGCAAACCTTGGGTAATATCTTTTACCGATGCGGATCCACCAGTGTGGAAAGTACGCATAGTAAGCTGAGTTCCCGGTTCACCAATAGCTTGTGCAGCTACGATACCTACAGCAGCACCAAGTTCAACCATTCTATTGAAACCTAAGTCATAACCGTAACAAAGCTTACAAATACCGCGAACTAATTTACACTTCAAAGCTGAGCGACATTTAACTTCCTGGATACCTGTAGCAGCAATTGTATTTGCCATCTGTTCATCAATACCTTCATTTTTGCCCAATAATACATTACCTTCTTGGTCTTTTACAACCTCTGCAGTAACACGGCCAAACAAACGCTTTTCAAGGCTTTGATTCATTACTTCACTATCAGCAACAGAGATAATATCAAATTCTTTTGTACCACAATCTTCGGAGTTAATAACCACATCTTGAGCAACATCCACTAAACGACGAGTCAGGTAACCAGCGTCAGCTGTACGAAGCGCAGTGTCAGACATACCTTTACGAGAACCATGAGTAGAAATGAAATATTCCAATACGCCCATACCTTCTTTGAACGAACCGCGAACAGGAAGCTCGATAGTGCGACCACCAGGGTTTACTACCAAACCTTTAAGACCAGCCATCTGCGTAATCTGAGAGAAAGAACCACGAGCACCACTAGCCACCATATAGTTAATACTAGAGTGATCGGTTACAGTCCCTACAACAGATTTTGCAATTTTTTCAGATGCGTCAGCCCAAATTTCTACAACACGACCGTAGCGTTCATCTTCTGTTAACAACCCTTCACGGAATTGATCATAAGTTGCTTGCACTTCTACATCAGCCTTAGCTAGTGTGTCGTACTTTGACTCAGGTACACGCAAGTCATCCATACCCCAAGACAATCCTGATTGTTTCATGTAAGTAAAGCCGGTGCGCTTAATGTCGTCGATTAGTTCAGCGGTACGGTTTGCACCAAGCAAGCGGTAAGATTCACGAACCAAAGCGGACAAAGCTTTTTTGTCGAAGGCTTGGTTGCGGAAACCTAACTCGGTTGGAATAACTTTGTTGAAAATTAAACGACCAACAGAAGTTTCGATTAACTCACCACCAACTTGTGCTTTAATTTTTGCTTGAATGCTTACATGCTTATTGTTGTAAGCAAGTAACGCTTCTTGGCGGTCTGTAAATATCTTGCCTTCGCCTTTTAAGCCTTCACGGATTTTAGTTATATAGTAGCAGCCCACCACAACGTCTTTGTCGGGAGTCATCACGGCTTCACCGCTAGCAGGTTTCAACAAGTTGTTAGCAGAAACCATGATTTCCTTAGCTTCTTTTTGAGCAGCATCAGTTAGTGGAACATGAACAGCCATCTGGTCACCATCGAAGTCAGCGTTAAAAGCTGCACATACCATTGGGTGAAGTTGAATAGCTTTTCCTTCGATAAGTACTGGTTGGAAAGCTTGGAAACCAAGTCTGTGCAAGGTTGGCGCACGGTTTAAGAGTACATAGTGATCTTTGGTAACTTCTTCCAAAATATCCCAAACTTCATTTCTGCTTTGTTCGATTAAGCGGTTAGCGCTACGAACATTGTGTGCGTATTCACGACCGATAAGTTTTGAGATTACGAACGGTTTGAATAATTCCAAAGCCATTTGCTTTGGCAAACCACATTGGTGCAATTTCAAAGTAGGACCAACTACAATTACAGAACGTCCGGAATAGTCTACACGCTTACCAAGCAAGTTTTGACGGAAACGTCCTTGCTTACCTTTTAACATATCAGCTAAAGAACGTAGTTTGCGCTTTTGACCTGTTGAAGCAGTTACTTCTTTACCATGGCGAACAGAGTTGTCGATTAAAGCATCAACAGCTTCTTGCAACATACGCTTTTCATTACGAGTGATAACTTCTGGAGATTTGATTTCCAAAAGTTTCTTCAAACGGTTGTTACGGTTGATTACGCGACGATATAAATCGTTCAAATCGGAAGCTGCAAAACGACCACCATCAAGTTGCACCATCGGACGAAGGTCTGGTGGAATAACTGGTAAGTGAGTAATCAACATCCATTCTGGACGAGCGCCAGAGCGAATCATGGATTTTATTAACTTCAAGCGACGCATCATTTTCTTAGCAGCTTGTCCTTCGGTTGTCTGTAGTTGACCATCAATTTCTAAAGCTAACTCTTCCAAGTTAACTTCTTCTAATAAACCTTTAAGAGCTTCGGCACCAATACCAGCTGTGAAAACTGGACCATACTTCAAAGACAAATCACGGTATTGTAATTCAGAAATAATTTGGTACTTTTTGATAGATTTTAATTCGCTACGAGCTTGGTCGCGAATAGTTTCCAAAGAAGCTAATTCACTTGCCCACATATCTTTTAAGCGAGTCAGTTCAGTATCAATTTTTGCAGCAACAACATCAGCATCGCCTTTCAACTCGTCTTTCATAGAAGTGCGAGTTTTACCTAAGATAGAATCGTAGCGTTGGTCAATCTCTTTTTTCTTTGCTTTGAATTCGCCTTCGATTTGTTCTAAAGTCGCCATGCGAACTTCTTCGTTCACGCTGGTAACAATGTAAGCTGCGAAATATACACAACGCTCTAATTCTTGAACACCTAAGTTCAAAATCATTCCCAAGCGACTTGGAACACTGCGCAAGAACCAAATGTGAGCAACTGGAACAGCTAATGTAATATGACCCATACGTTCGCGACGAACGGATGATTTAGTAACTTCAACACCACATTTGTCACAAACAATATTTTTGTAACGAATGCGTTTGTATTTTCCACAGTAACATTCCCAGTCCTTGATTGGTCCGAAAATTTTCTCGTCAAACAAGCCTTCCTTTTCAGGACGCTGCGTACGATAGTTGATGGTTTCAGGTTTGGTAACCTCACCGTGAGACCAGGCTAAAATAGTTTCCGGGCTGGCAACTTTGATTTTAACCCCTTTAAATTCTTCAGTTTGTGTCATCATATGAGTAGTAGATTAAGTAGTTAGCGGTGAGTGTTATTTTTTCTTACGCTTTTTTTCTTTTTCATCCGACTCTTCAAATAGACTCGGACCGCCGACTGCTTCGACTACAGTAGCCAAACGTTCTTCTTCAGTTAACACATCAGGTTCATCGGTGGCGCTGACAATACCATGTTCGCCAAGCAATTCTACATCGAGTCCTAAGCTTTGTAATTCTTTAATCAATACGCGGAAAGATTCTGGTACATTCGGTTTTTTAATTGGTTCACCTTTTACAATCGCTTCATAAGTTTTACTGCGACCGACAACGTCATCCGATTTAATAGTCAACATTTCTTGCAATGTATGAGCTGCGCCATAACCTTCAAGCGCCCAAACTTCCATTTCACCAAAACGCTGTCCACCAAACTGAGCCTTACCACCAAGAGGTTGTTGTGTAATTAAACTGTAAGGACCAGTAGAACGCGCGTGCATTTTATCGTCTACTAAGTGATGAAGTTTCAAGAAATATTTAATACCAACGGTTACTGGTTCATCAAAAGCTTCACCGGTTTTTCCATCGTACAAAGCTACTTTACCGTTTTCAGGAATACCAGCTTTTTTTAACTCTGCTTTGATTTCTTGTTCAGACACACCGTCTAGTACTGGACTGGCAACTTTGTAACCAAGTTTTTTAGCAGCGAACCCTAAGTGAGTTTCCAAAACCTGTCCCAAGTTCATACGAGATACGATACCAAGAGGGTTCAAGATTACGTCCACTGGAGTTCCATCTGCCATAAATGGCATATCTTCAACTGGGATGATACGAGAGATAACACCTTTGTTACCATGACGACCAGCCATCTTGTCACCAACTTGAATCTTACGCATTACAGCGATAGAAACCTGGATGGAACGAATTACACCGGATTGCAATTTGTCGCCATTATCGCGAGAGAATTCACGAATGTTTACAACTTTTCCGTACTCACCATGAGGGAGTGTTAGAGAAGTGTTTTTTACATCGCGAGATTTTTCACCGAAAATAACTCGTAACAATTTTTCTTCAGCTGTTAAATCAGTTTCACCTTTTGGTGTAATTTTACCTACCAAAATGTCGCCAGCTTTAACTTGTGCACCAACACGGATAACACCAGTTTCGTCCAGGTTTTTAAGTTTTTCTTCACCAACATTTGGAATGTCACGGGTTACTACTTCTGGACCAAGCTTAGTGTCGCGGACATCAATTTTAAAATCTTCAATGTGAATAGAGGTGTAGTAGTCGTCTTGCACTAGACGGCTGGATAGCAAAATCGCGTCTTCATAGTTTCCACCTTCCCAAGACATGAAAGCGATAAGTACATTTTGTCCTAAAGCTAATTCGCCATGTTCAGTTGAAGTACCATCGGCTAACACATCGCCAGCTTTTACTTTCTGACCTTTTTCAGCGCGAGTAATTTGGTTCATGGAAGTACCGCTGTTGGTACGCACGAATTTTTGTAGTGTGTATTCTTTTTTCTTACCGCCAGAGTTTTGTACAACAATTTTATCACCTGTAACGCTAACTACTTCGCCATCTTCTTCTGACAAAATTACTTTACCAGAATCACGAGCAGCTTTAGCTTCCATGCCAGTTCCAATAATTGGAGCGCGAGGGACGATACAAGACACAGCTTGTCGTTGCATGTTTGATCCCATCAACGCACGGTTTGCGTCATCGTGTTCCAAGAATGGAATTAATGAAGTGGTAACAGAAATAATTTGTTTCGGAGAAACGTCCATGTAATCAATTTCATTACTGTCTGAAATTGTTGGAACACCTCTAACACGAACAGAAGAACGGTCATCAACAAAGTAGCCCTTATCGTCAACTGGTATGTTGGCAGGACAAATGGTCAATTTTTCTTCTTGATAAGCATCCATGTATTCCACAGTGTCGGTTACACGACCCTTAATACGGATTTGTTCAATATCTTTATCGGTAGCAATTTTCTTGGCATCTGCATCGGTAATTGTTTTACCAGCTTCTACAATAACTTTATCTTTGCTGTCTTTCACATCAAACAAAGCGATTTCACCTACAGCATCTTTACCGTCATTCTTGGCAAACTTTTTCACTAAACGGTAAGGTGTTTCGATAAAACCAAAGTCATTGATTTTTGCATAAGTCGCTAAGTGAGCAACTAAACCAATGTTCGGTCCTTCAGGAGTGGTAATTGGACAAAGACGTCCATAGTGAGAACGGTGAACGTCACGAACTTCGAAACCAGCTCGTTCGCGGGACAAACCACCAGGACCCATCGCAGACAAACGACGCTTGTGTTCTAGCTCAGCCAAAGGATTAGTTTGGTCCATGAACTGAGACAATTGAGAAGAAGAGAAGAACTCTTGACTAGCAGCTACAATTGGACGAACGTGAATTAATTGCGCAGGAGTAACAGTTTCAAGGTCAGCCAAAGACATACGATCTTTAGCGATACGAGCCATACGAGCCAAACCAACACGGTAACGAGCTTGAATCAACTCACCAACTGCACGAATACGACGGTTAGCCAAATGGTCGATGTCATCAGCAGGAGTCTGTTCATTATTCAAACGGATAATTTCTTTTACAACCAAAACTAAATCTTCTGCAGTTAAAATACGACTTTCATTTTCTTGGTCGATATCTAAGCGTTGATTAAATTTAAAACGACCCACTTCGGACAAGTCATATCGTTCGAAGTTGAAGAACATTGCGGTAATTAACGAACGAGCGTTATCCACTGTTGCCAAGTCTCCAGGACGAATACGTTTGTAAACTTCTTTGAACCCTTCATCAGGTGTTGTGCTGATATCTTTGTCGAGAGTGTTTGCGATGTACTTTAAGTCGGGATTAGTATCAATATCTTTGAATTTTTCTAAAATTTCTTCATTTGTACCAATGCCGAAGACTCGCATTAAAGCACTGATTGGGATACGACGCTTGCGATCAATCTTTACGCCAATTACACCAGCGTTGTCGGTATCAATTTCTAACCATGCCCCACGGTTAGGTACAATTTTTGCTCCATACAAAACTTTTCCCTTGGAGAATTCGGAAGTAAAGAACACTCCAGGAGATTTAATAAGTTGAGAAACAACTACACGTTCAACACCATTGATTACAAAAGTGCCACGAGGAGTCATTAAAGGAAAATCACCAAAATACACATCTTGTGTTTTGGTTTTACCAGTAACTTTATTAACGAGTTTTGCACTTACATATAGAGGAGCTTCGTAAGTAGTATTGCGTTCACGGGAAGTAATTTCGTCATACTTTGGTTTATCAAAAAAGAAATCACCAAAAGAAAGTTCCAAGTTCTTGCCAGTAAAATCACGAATTGGATTAATTTCTTCTAATAACTCTTTCAAACCACGCTCAAAAAACCATTTGTATGAATTGATTTGAACTTCTGTAAGATTAGGCACCTGAGCGGTTTCATGTTGCTTGGTGAAGAATTTACGCGCGATTGGCTTGTTGTTTGGGACATCAACAGAGCCTATTGCATGGAGTTTGGTCGACATATGGCAATAGTACTTCCCACGCTTAAGAAATTCCTAAGCGTGTTTTTAATAATATTAAGTTGGTGAGCTGGTGCTCAAAAAAGAGGTTCTTGAATTAGCTAAAGACTAAAAACAAGATTTTTGTTTTAAAAAGTGCTGAAACTGGGGAAAAAGCTTATAAAAAAGAGTTAGTCGTTCAAAGATCGTGAATTTCAAGTACAAAAAAGACCACTTTCTTGCATACGCAAAAAAGGGCATTTAGATTCGCCTTATTTTCCTATAAATTTGTGCACCTATCTATTATATCTGTCCAGTTTTATTTGTCAAATCTGGTTGTGCAAAGACTGGATTTGCCTGTATTTACGACTTTATTGGGTTTGAGTGAAAAGATGACCAGCTGTACCTTCTCTGATATACCCACCCCTAGCTGCGGCCTCAGCTTCAGCGTTACTGGTTGTATAGAAGTGATCTCCTATAAATGGGTTAAATAAGCGGTGAAATGGTGTTGTACCTGATGAAGTGGACTCACTAAGATAGCCCAATATGCCTTCTTGTCTGAATCCTGTAGCTAGACTTTCAGCTTCACTGGTGCTGTAAAAGTGGTTTTTCATAGCAGTACTATAACTTCTATACAGCGGTGATGTGCCATTACGGCGAACACCGTAAATATAACCAGCAATACCTTCAGAAATATAACCCTTGGTTAAAACTGAGTCTCTTTCCGCAAAGTTTGTTGTGTAGAAGTGGTTAGTATCTGCATTGCTCCATAATCTGAAAATTGGTTGTAATTCTGTCGGCTGCGAACCACCACAAAGATAAGCCACAATCCCTTGTTCTTCATAGCCCAGTTCTTTTACTGCTTGTCTTTCTGCATCGCTAATTGTGTGAACATAGTCGCTGGTCGACCCACCTTTATGCAATCTATACCAAGGCGATGAGCCTGAGGTAGATTGCGCAAAAGCATAGCCAAGTATACCTTCATCGACATATCCATATTTAGTTGGGTCGTCATCGGTAGTGGTGTAGTAATGAGAACCGATTTGAGGTTGTGCAGAACGGTAAATAGCCACAGTGCCAGGAACTTGGCGGTTGTAAACATAACCTGAAATGCCTTCAAACCTATATCCTCCAGGTTTTTCATTAGGATTGGTTGTGTATAAGTGATCACCAGCTGATGGACTCCAAAATCGGTAAATGGCTGTTAGTGAATTTAGTAAATTAGGGTCAAGACAAGCTGACGCACTTGGTCCTGGAGGCGTAACACCTGCTGGGTTCACAACCCAATCGAATGTTGCTTCGGCATTTTGAGCCCCACAGACCAAACCAACATTAACACGATATGTCCTGGCTACCGTTGGCTTAGCAATAAACCTACCATTACTGCTGCCCAAAGCTGCGCCACTTATTGAAGGTTCGACCCCTTTTAGGGTCCAAGCACATTCGTCGTTAACCATACCAGAAGCTGTGTAAGTGTGTACGTATTCTTGATTCACAGTTCCAGCGGGCATTGCACCGGTAATAGTTAGCGTGCCTGGAGTTGTTGGGCCTGCGTTTACTGCCCATGGAAAGGTTTTTTGAGCTGTTTGACCATTGCCACAATTGGCCAAGATAGCTACCTGATATGTTGTAGCTACAGTTGGTGTGGCGGTAAATCTTGCAAATTGCTGGTCATCTCTGCTTCCACCAACCAAAATGGCGCCCTGTAAAGAAGGAGATATCGAAGCAATACTCCAAGTACATGGAGCCGTAGGATTACCGGTTATTAAAACATTGGTTGTATATGACTGCCCGACTGTTCCTGCAGGAAAATCTCCAGAAATATCAACATTATTAGTAGTTGTGCCGCCGCCGACAACCCACGTGAAGTTTCCTTCCGTAGTCTGTCCATTTTGACAATTTGCTCGAGCCCTAATCTGGTAAGTACCAGCTGTTGTAGGGGTGGCTCTAAATATTGCTGATGCACCACTACTGGTACTGTCTGGCAACACAGAAGCTCCGCTGATATTTGGGGTGACTGAAATCAAAGTCCATGAGCAAGGAACAACAGGATTGCCCATTAAGCTTAGATTAGTAGAGTAATCTTGGCCAACAGTACCATTGGCAAAGTTGCCAGCCATGCTAAGTTGAGCCACATCGAAAACTTGAACTTCTAAATGAACAGTGGTTGGACGCATGGTTGTTCCGGTTGAAAATTGTGACCATCCCCCACCTTGCCTAGCCCAATTGGTATATCTAATAGAGTTTCCGCCACTTGCAATTCCAGCACGTACATCACGGATAGCTTTACCGGCTGGCATTGGCCTTACTTCATAGTGAACCCAAACACAATCAGGATCATTACTACTGGCCATGCCTCGTGCCTGAGGGCTTGAGCCCCCACCATCGGATGCCCAAGGTGTCCACATTACAGTTGCATCTATCTGATTAGTACAACCACTTTCGCTTTCGGCCAACCTAGTCCCAATACGAAAATCGTTGGAGTAAATACTCATGTTCGTATCCACAGAGGCTACATTTGGAGTAATAAAGTTAATTCTGGCACAGTCAGGATCTTTTTGATTAGTATCTGTGGTATAAACTGAGCCGTTCGGTCCTGCTGTTGGGGAAATCGCTTGTTGCTCAGCACAACCAATATCTCTAACTGAAACCTGAAAGCCAGATGGAGCTGTACCTGTTACTGTAGTCCCTGTTGAACCACCACCGGTTCCACCAGGAAGAGGTTCGCTTGGCAACTCGCTTGGAATTTCAACCGGAACAGGTTGCTGAACGTTGGCCAAGTTATACATGGGATTTAACTGAAAACCAAATAAGCTGACTGGTTGGTTAGCTATCAATACAAACCCTACCATTCCGACAAATAAAAAAGCCACACATAACGCTAATGTTAAGCTTTTGTTCATTTTTGCCCAAATAGTAAATTTGCTTTCAGATCTTGGCGATCTGAGAGATAAAGAACCAGATGGACTTGATTTTACTTGTGGTCCAGGAGAAACTGGGCTCGGTGGAACAATAAATCTTGGTTCGCTCATATGAAATTGTATTTTTCTTTTTGTTTCTAAATTTCTGTAGAAAACTTAAATACATTTTAGCACAAAACTAAGCAAAAAGCAAGTTTTTATTTTGTGATATAATCAAGCTACTATGATTGCTTATTTAGAAGGTTTAATTATCGAAAAGTCTTCCAATTACCTCATCTTGAAGGTTGGCGGAACCGGCTACAAACTGATTGCAACTCCCGAGATTTTAGAAAAACCTATTGGCTCTGAGATCAAAGTTTTTATTTTCCATAAAAGTGCTGACGACGGCCAAACGTTGTTTGCAGTCCCCGACTTCAAGAGTCTGCAATTTTTTGAACTGCTTATCTCCGTGACTGGCGTTGGCCCGAAGATGGCATTAAATATTGTATCTTCAACAAAACTTGAGTTGCTAGAGCAATCAATTGTTAATGCTGACACTGAAATTTTTACCAGAATGTCTGGGGTTGGTAAAAAAACAGCTGAGCGAATTATTTTGGAATTGCGTACAAAAATTGCTGGTGGGGTGCTGGTTAGCACAGACTCAAGCCATAGCGATATTTTTGATGCGTTAATGGGATTAGGTTATAACCCAAGAGAAATCAAAGAGATTTTGCCTCAAATTCCTGGTGATGCAGATACCTCAACTCAAATAAAACAAGCTTTGAAGCTGTTAAGCAAAAAATAAATTTATTACGTGAAAGTTTTACAGATTACCGATCAAGCTCAATACGACAATTTTGTATCGTCAGCCCAACACACCAGCTTTCTACAAAGCTGGCAATGGGGTCATTTCCAAAACACAGCAGGAAAAAGTGTGGTTCGTTATGGGTTCTTCGACGGTACTCAAGAACTAATTGCGACTGCGCAATTTTTGAAAACTACTATTCCTAAATTGGGCGGGTTTTATTTATATTGCCCACGCGGCCCAGTAGGAATTGGCGTGAGCAAGTTTGCTGAACTACTTAATGCACAGATTAAAACAGATTTTCCAGATGCATGGTTCGTTAAATATGAACCGATTGATCAAATTAAGTTAGCAGAGCACAAGCCAAGCAATAGAGTACAGCCTGGCAAAACTTTAGTCACAAACCTAGAACAAGAGGAACAGGAATTGCTGACTGCAATGCACCACAAGACGCGGTACAATATTAAAGTTGCCAACAAGCATGGAATTACTACAAGAGTCGAAGATATCTCGCATGCCAGTGCAAATGATAAACTGCAAGTATTAGACTTACTCGTTCAAACAAGTGGCAAACAAGGTTATAAAAATCATCCACGAAGTTATTTTGAAAACTTGTTTAGTTTTTTTAGTTCAGAAAATAAATCTTCTTGCGACGTTAAGCTAGCAACAGCGTGGCAGGAAAATAGCATAGCGGCTTGTGCTGTATTGGTAGACTTTGGAGAAACCAGAACTTACTTGTTCGGTGGAAGTGATTATGAACTGCGTCATACCATGGCACCGTTTGCAATGCATTGGCAAGCAATTCTAAATGCTAAATCAGAAGGCCTAAAAAATTATGACTGGTGGGGCATCGAAACTTCTTCAGGTAAAACACCGGGATTTGTAAGGTTTAAGCTTGGTTGGAGCGGAAGAGAGCTGGAGTACCCAGAAGCTTTCGACACCAACACTAAACCGTTTCGCTACACTTTTTACTCTGCTTTGAAAAAGATTACAAAAGTTTTTTAAATTGTTTTTTTAATAAGAAGCGTTGACAAAAGCGCTATGAAATGATAAGTTTATCTGTCTTGAGAAAC
Organism: Candidatus Doudnaibacteriota bacterium; assembly: GCA_038257015.1. GTDB lineage: Bacteria > Patescibacteriota > Doudnabacteria > UBA920 > UBA920 > UBA920. The sequence continues at coordinate 27,100 of JBBSJS010000007.1, forward strand.
TTTTGTTTTTCAAGTTGGAGAGACGAGTTGTACTTTGTATGACCAATACGATTATCTACATGTCTCTCCAAAATATATAATTCAGATAAGATAGCTTTGACATTGTTCGATTCGAACAAGTTTGAATTTTTCTTATACCGGGTACGGGACTGTTTCTGTTGCACTGCAACGATAAGAGAATTGTACCCAAGGCAAGCGACGATTCTGGGTTTGTATTTTATACGAGAAAAGTACTGTCGCTTGCCAAAAATTTCTTTACAAACGATCAAATAGTTGTGCTTAATGCACGTATAGTCAGGTGTTTGTAAAATGCAGTGGGAGTTTGAGTGTAAAAACTTAAATTTTCACTGCAAAAATAATTAGTTTACTAAGACGGTGAGAGTTGTGTTCATTCGAACGTTTATCTGTCTGTCTTAGTAGCAAGGTTACGGTAGAAGAGGTGTTTTTTAAAACGTGTCGGCGAATGTAACCTTGCAAATTTCTTTACAAACGACCAGGCCTCTGTACCTAGGTACGTTATAAAAGTTGTTTGTAAAAAGCGGTGACGAGGCAAAAGTCAGATTCTCTATGGACAATTGACAAACCGTCTCGTCACTGCACAATCTCGCGCGAATTTTTTGCGCTAACAAGAATGTCATATTTGCGGAGGAAAAAGTTTTGATAATTTTAGACGATTTTGGTAATGTTTTTTACGAATGTTGTCTTGTCTATTCCATTATCAAAATTTTGGAAGAGCGATTGGGTACGTGTGCTATGCACGAAGACTAATCTGCTTCGCCAAATAAAAGGCCCGTGTTCAGAAACTCAAATTTCTAAACACGGGTTAATTTTTTACAAACTATTTACTAGCTTGCAGAGTTTGTTGCAGACAAGGCTTTGCTTGTCTCCATCTTTGTACATTCATTATAGATATAGACAATCATTTGCGACGCTGTACGCCACAAAGCAGTTTTATGGACATGCATTGTCGATGCATCCGGGTGAAGTGCCGCCCACCGTTCCTTGTTCTGACGGAGTTTTTTGCCCCAGAAAGACTCGGGACGACGATTGGCTTGATCCGTCAGCAAATAAAGCGCTTTACGGATTTCGTCATTCCAATTGCAAACCTGACCGGTGCGACGACGCGGAAATTGTTTTTTGTCATCAACTTCTGCGTACTTACCACCTTTCATCACATGCACGCCGGCATAAGCTTTTAGGGCAGGAGCCGAGCGAAAACGCCGAATGTCCTGTATTGCAGAAATGATGCGTCCTGCGATTGCTGGACCACACCCCTCAATCGGAGCGAATATCTGCTGATAGATATCTAAATCTTTCAGCGCATTCTCCAGCTCCTTCTTCCGGGAAGCCTCTTCAGACTCCAAAGCAGAAAGAACAATGTCGTTTGCTTTCTGGCGCTTAAAGAAATCTTCGAGCTTGCCTTCAGGATACAACTCTGGGTCCGAGACATACACTTCAGAGCGAAGACGCTGATCAAGCCTTTGTCCGCAAGCAATTCTTGCTTTCATTGCCTCTTGGACTTGTCGAAACTTAATCCGCACATCAATGATCTGTTCATCACGATTTTTTATTTCGTGAAACAGTTCAGAAGTAGATTCGAACATCTCGACCAAAAGCTTTCCGTCCTCGTCTTTGGCTTTTTCAGCCGAACCAACAACGCCGTCTTTCTCTCGATATTGCTTCAAGAGAAATCCGGGGACACGATGGACTGTAGCATTAGGCTGCAGCGTTGCACCACGACGAGTGAGAGCGTAAGCCAACTCATCGCCAAAACCCAAACACATTACAACAGTATCATTAGGCTTTAGGCCTTCGTACTCTGATGCAACTTTCGTCGCTTTCATCCGGATTTTACCCGGAAGAATTTGCGACTCGTGAACACCGACTGCAACTTCATCTAGCTTTATTTTTTCCCACTTAACGTGATTAAAAGGAAGTGATGAAATATCTTCAGTAGGTTTTATGCACCGAAACTCGGTCGGAAAAATTCCGCGAATAAAATCGAGTTCATCTTGATCTTCTTCCAGAAGAATCGTTACCGGCTTCTTACCACCGTAAATGATAACTTGGGTTGGGCGAGCTTCGCCTTCTTTAGTCTGCTTAACGCGAGACCGTATCCCAATAATTCGTCCTGAGTGGACATTAGTGAGTTTACTCATTTTGTTTCCTCCTAGAAACTTTTTTCAAATTTAGACTAGAGCGACAAGCAAAAAATCGTAATCAAATTACACCTTACTTCCCGTCGCTCTATTTTTGCAGATAACAACTCAATCTTCGGCTTTGTAAAACATTTGGCCTTTCGTTCTCTGCTTTCGAAGTATTTTTGCAAACACACCGAAAGCAAAGGGCGAGATATTTTTATGATTGTTTTTGAACAATTCATATCTCGCCGGTTTACAGAGAACAAAGGTGCAGTCGTCTTTAAAAGACATTTTCTCCCTCGTTCTCTGTTTTTTTGAAGGACAAAATAGTCAACGTAGTTATTTACAATTACGGTCTCGTCCCCTCAAAAAAATTCCTCCTCAGGAATAGTGATTAGCCATTATGGCTTAATATTGTGCAGTGATGACACAGAGACCTAATCGTTCAATAATGAACACTTTTATTACCGTCTCATCACTGCTTTTTGCAGACAATGAATTATTCGCACTTTTGGTGCATTTCATTTCTCGTCCACAAAAAAGAAATTTGCAAGGTTACAGATTGGAATTCGTTATTTAAAAACACCTCGCCGATCGTAACCTTGCTACTAAGACAAAATGATTGCCGTTCTAACGAACATTCCTCCGATCGTCTCAGTAATATGAAATTTTGGCAAGCGACAACAAATCGATCGTAATTAAATTACACCGCTCGACTCGTCGCTTGCCTTGGGTACAGAGCCGATCTCGTTCTAAGAACAGACGTTAAATCGTACCCAACTGCGCATTATAATATATTTAGCCATTTATGTCAACTCTTTCAAAAATGCTATAATATAGCCATGCTCAACACTTTAAAAAACCTTGTTCGTACTTTAGTTCCAAAATCAATATTCAAAATACTTCAACCTACTTATCATGGTCTAGTGGCTTTGATTGCAAATAATTATTTTCAGAAGCCGAGCCAAAAAATGTTTGTGATTGGTGTCACTGGAACAGCCGGCAAGTCCACGACCGTGATGATGTTGTCGCACATCTTAAACACAGCCGGACAAAAGTGTGGTTACATCACGACCGTTAGTTACAATAATGGCAACAAAGAAATTATTAACCAACACGGATTATCTATGCCCGGTGGTTGGTTATTACAAAAACAACTTAGTGAAATGGAAAACAATGGTTGTAAGTTTGCGATAGTTGAATGTACTTCAGAGGGATTGGCTCAAAATCGTCATTTGGGAATTAAGTTCCAAGCCGCACTTTTTACCAACCTCTCCCCTGCTCACCTAGACTCTCATGGAAGTTTTGATAACTACCGAAGTGCGAAGTTAAAGTTGTTTGAAAAATTGAATGGACTGCGAACAATTATCGGTGCGAACGTTGATGATCCAAATGCTAATTACTTTTTAGCAAAGTCTGCGTCTGTAAAGTTTGGAGTGAGCGCACGAGAAGACTCATCCAAACCAGAAAACCTAAAAACATTTTTAGCAAAAAATATTTCAGTGTCAGACAAGATTGGTTTCGAACTGGAGAAAGTTAATTTTGGCTTTCACTTGCCTGGTACATTTAATGTGCTCAACGCTTTACTTGCCATCGGTATGGCTACTGAGTTAGGCGTTAGCCTGGAAACTTCCAAAAATGCTATTAATCATTTCGGCAAAATTCCTGGTCGCATGGAAAAAATTGACAACAACAGAAGCATAACTATCATTGTAGATTACGCGCCAGAACCAGAAGCTTTAAAGCAGTCTCTAATTGCTGCCAACAATTTCCCACACCAAAAACTAATTCATGTTTTTGGCGCTACCGGCGGGCATCGCGATGTCAGCAAGCGATTTGATTTTGGGAAACTCACCGCACAGTATGCAGATACGGCGATTATCACCAACGATGATGTTTATGATTCTGATCCGAAAATTATTGCGGACAATATCGTTGAAGGAATTGAGGCGA
>JBBSJS010000008.1:0-26147 GCA_038257015.1 Candidatus Doudnaibacteriota bacterium
AAACTTTTAGTCTCTGTAGTAGAACGCGATTTGCAGAAAGAAATGAATAAAATGGCCGACGGTTTGGCATTAGAAGATGTGGCAACTTATATACAAGTAATGCATTCAATCGCAGCTAAGCTCAAAAAATCAGATCGGTAAACGACTCCAAACACACCTTAATTCTACTTCACCAGAATTCACTAATAATAAAACACCAGGTTAGCTGGTGTTTTATTATTCATAGATCTTGTTTGTGGGCTCTCCTCTGCCCTATCGGTCTACATGAACTAATTCGACAGGCAGACGAAACTTATCTGGCCCAAGAAAAGCAGTTACCTAAACCGCAAGTGTTTAAGCATAACCAGGAAAGTAGTCAGTCTTAATCTGTTTACCAGGAACACCAATTTGCTTCAGTCCTACTTCGATTGCTTTGACCATAGAATCTGGCCCGGAAATATAGTACATGGCTGTTTGATATTCTGCGACGGTTTCTTTAATCATTTCACCATCAACAAAACCTGTCTTACCCTGCCAACCGGTAGGTATGTTTTCAGTATCAGTGAGTGTGTATATAGTTTTCATGCCAAAAGTCTTTGATGCCTCTTGAAATACATCTTCAAAGCAGATTTCATCAGCTGTTTTATTGGAATAAAATAACGTGATTGGTTGAGTTAGCTTCGAATCAATAAGATATTTAACCATACTGCGAAATGGCGCAACACCAACGCCACCAGCGATAAATACGCAGTGCTGGTGGGAGTCCTTGGGAAGAGTAAAGTTTCCATCAACGGAAGTCGTCATAATTTCTTGATTCAAATCAAGTTCTGCTAATTCCTTTTTAAAGCTACTGGATTCGTCAGCGAATTTTGTGACTAGCATTAGATCCTTTTCCGTAGGCGAAGAGGCTATGGTAAAGTATCGGCGATGCCCTCGAGAGTCAGGTTTGGAGTGAGGCAAGCTCCAAAGAAGAAATTGCCCAGGTTTGAATTTGAGAGGCTTATTCGGTAAAAAAGTGAACAGAATAGTTTTAGAGCCAACTACAATTTTGTCTTTTAGTTTTAGAAAGCGTCTATTATTACCATAAATTAATATGCCCAGTAAGTTTCCTACTACCAATGAAAGTTCTAATCCGTAAGATATATTGAGAAAGACAGGAATTAAAACTAACAGAACAGCAACCAATACACCGTATACGATGCGTTGCTGTTTACCCGCAGGCATAGTAAGCGGTTCTGTGAGCATGACAAAACTGCAAAATACCAGCGGCGAATAGAGCAAGGTGTTGGTAATAAAGCTAACCATATCAACATCGATACCTCGGAACAAGAAGACTGCAAACTGAGCAATTACATAAGCCACTAAAAAACTTATTGTTAAATGCAGCCATCTTGCTTTGCGCATGAACAGTAGTCCACCGATCACAACAACTGGTAACAAAAATTGGTTACCAACCCACCAGCTGGCACCTACGCCAGTTAGCACTACCGAAAGTATTACGGCCATTGCAGCTGGGTTAAATAGATGAGACCGTTTCCATATCAAAATGTATTTTGATACCATCGCTATAACCGATATTAAAACCAATAGCGGCAAATTAGACCAAGCAATCTCTGGGCCTACAATAAGGGCTAGTATCAAACCTGTGATAGACGATGATTCACGGTTTGGATGTACTTTAAAGAGCTTCCCCAAAATAGGATTAACAAGCTTGGCAGTACCATACAAGACTGCTGTAGTTAATAGTATTTGCCATGGATCATAGCTGATATAGCCCAAGAACGCCAAAATAACACTGCTGGCAAGTAAAAATATTAGATAGTACAGCATTAAACTGTACATAGTAGTGCGATTCAAAATTTTATCAATCCAGTTCACAAAGCAGTTATAATAATGCTTTAATCTTACTTCAGCTGAGCAATTAAGCCAAGTAGGAAAAATTTGATATTAAAAAGGGTTTTGATAATTTCTTCAAAGGATAAAATACAAGACAAGCTGATATTTAATTGATTACGGGCAGTATAGATACATAAGCCTGCCGGTAGCAGGGGAAATTTTCAAGCCTTTGATAAGGCAAGTTTATACATTACCGTGAATAATTAACAAATCCCGACGGTGGTCTTCTATCGGTGAGGTGAATAAATTTTATTCATGGTATTTTCTTAATACTACTTACCTGGCTTCATTTAAAGGTATACAAGTCGTAAGGATATGGTCGGTGATTTGTTTCCTAGCAAATACAACCAATATAAAAGGTCTTCATTGGTAAGGTACTCTCGAGATTTACAATCGATTAGTCTGTATGACATAATGCAGATATGGAAAAATCATTCGGCGTGGTTATAAATACTGGCTCAGGGAAAGATGGTATTCAGAACAAACTCAACCTGGTTAAGGATGCTTTCAAAAATCATAATTTGAAAGCAGATTTTTATTTACTCAACCAAGGCACGGTTATGGAGGATGTGGTACGCCGAGCTCAAGAGAATGGCAATAATGTGCTAGTGGCCGTTGGAGGAGATGGAACCATAAATGGGGTCGCTTCACAATTATTAGGAAAAGACATTGCGCTTGGTGTCGTGCCGATGGGAACACTTAACCATTTAGCAAAAGATTTGAACATCCCTTTCGATATTGATGAAGCTGTCGAAGTTCTCGCTAAAGGCAGCACTGAACAAATTGATGTCGGGATGGTTAATAATTCTATTTTCTTAAATAATTCTAGTATTGGCCTGTATTCTAAACTGGTTCATTATAGAGAAGAGCACCAGAAGGCCGGCTGGAGCAAGCGCTTTGCGATCGTGAAAGGGCTGGTAAATGTATTCAAAAAGTATTCATTCTTAGATATTGAAATTGAAGTAGGTAATGAGATGAAGGTAGTAAAATCTCCTCTTGTTTTTGTGGGCAATAATGTTTATCAGATCGAGGGTTTCGATCTAGGGTCTCGCACAAGTTTGCAAAAAGGGATCTTAAGTTTGTATATTGTGAAGCATTCTACCAGAATGAGTTTTGCGAAACTTTGCTTGCGGTCCCTGCTCGGAAAGCTGAGTGGTCATGAACAATTTGAGGAATATACTACGAAACACGCAACTCTTAACACCAAAAAACCTGTTTTGCGCGTCGCATTAGATGGTGAAGTAGTGAGCCTTCAAACTCCTCTGCGTTTTGAGATTAAGGAAAAAGCTTTAACTGTAATTACTCCAGCATAAATCTATGAAAACAATTATTCAATTATCAGACTTGCATTTTGGAAGACACGAGACCGATGTCGCAGAAAAATTGGTTATTACCTTAAAAGCTTTGTCTCCTGATGTTGTTGTTATTACTGGCGATTTAACCCAGCGTGCAAAAATTTCTGAGTTTTCAGAAGTATCAAAATTTCTAAATAGCTTGCCGAATGTAAAGGTAGTAGTTCCTGGTAATCACGACATACCGCTTTACAATATTTGGATGAGATTTTTACGCCCCTTGGTCAGATACCGTCATTTTATTAACAAGGATGTAGAGCCTGTATATATGGATGATGAGGTGTGCGTAGTTGGCTTAAATTCAGCACGATCATTTACATTTAAAAGTGGAGATATTTCCTCTGAACAGCTGATGCGTGTACGCGACGCGTTGGCAAATGTACAGGACGGAAAAATCAAGTTTGTTGCCATGCATCACCCGCTAGAGACACTGTCCGCTAGTGTGCAGGTTTCATTAAAAAAACTCGGCGTACATGCAGTAATGTATGGACATACTCATGTTTCAGATTTTCGACAAATTCGCCTTGATGACGATAACACCTCTGGCGACCTTTTGTTAATCCAGGCTGGGACAGCTACTTCTAATCGTTATAGAAACCAAAATAATTCTTTCAATGTCATTAAGGTTGATGGGTCAGATATTGTAGTGGAGTTACAGCGATGGAACAAAGAATCACGACTGTTCGAGTTAATCGAAACAGTAAATTTTAACTTAAAACATCTCAACCAATAAACACCCTTATCGGTGTTTATTGAGACTCAACATTGCATAACTACAATTGCTTGTTAAAAGAATCTCGCAAGAGAGTAGTTTTCTTTGCACTAATTTATAGTCAAAGCCTAAGCTAAATTCAATAGAGTTACACAACACTCATTGACTTTTTTATTTTATTATAGTATAATTTCAGGTCTGTATTTTTGTCTGTTATATGGGAATACAGTAATCTCAAATCTCTAGGAGGATATGAAGTGGAAAAAGAATATATTAAACGCACAAATGCGCGCTTAAACGAGCTGCTGTGTTCCAGGGCATCCTTACGAGAAATCGCGAGGTTCCTGGGAGCAGAGAAGTTTATAGTACCCATGAAGGGTGGTGTAAGATTTTTAGTAACCGATTGGATTACTGACCAGCTCCGTAACCAAACAGCGTTAGAATTGCCAAGTAAGTTTACTGAACTAACTCATGTGATTTTGCCTCCAGACATCCTCGTCATTGAGCGGTCTGGAGATGGAGAACAAGGCTTTGATTCAAAAAAACTACACACAAGGTTACGTTTGGCAATAGAAGTAATCAGCAATTTAGGGCTTGATTATGAATTGTTTACCGGCGTGGTGGATAAAAATTCTTATCGATCAGAATCTTATGTTGCGATCTATATGCTTGAAAGAAAACAAGTGATATTTACTTGTGACTTGGAAGGCAACGCGACATTCGTTGTTCATGATGGAGTAAGAGAATCTGATATCCAGGAATTGCTTCAGCAAACAAAGTTGGAACTGCAAGGACATGAAAAATATGTTTCAAAACTGGTTTGGAATAGCAATGCTGACATTTGGCAATCACAACTCCAATACTTACTTGAGTTCTCAGCTTCGCCGTACTATGTATCTACAAGTTGGGTATCTGTTACGGACTTAGCAAAACAACTTCGGGTCAATAACGGCACTATCCTGGATAAGATGTACAAATATCTTCCAAGTAACCCAGGGTGGTTCGTAAGATACTCGAAAGACAATTACTCAACTACGAAGCTTTCGCCGCAATTCTGCGAATTGATGGTTGAGGAGTATGCTAATCGCTGCCCTGCCCCTAAAGGTTGGGTCGCAGTATCATATTTGAGAAGGAATAAGGACTTTCCAATCAAGCTTGAGCGGATTCAGCGTTTGGTTTTGCCATATCGCTCGTCTCATCCAGAATGGTTTGGGAATTTCTTGAGCTCTAAGAAGAGATTGCAGGAATATCTTCATCCTGACTTGGTTAGGATATTGAGGGAAGTTGATGCTGGGTTGTTATTGGCCCCCAAAGGTTGGATTTCGGCCATAGCTTTGTCTAAAAAGATGGGCAATGCCCGGGAATCAATGCAGCGTGAGGCTGAGGTAATAGGTAAGGATCATCCTGAATGGATAGGTAGGTTCCGAACAGTGGAGTCGGCTAAGCCAGCTCTGTACCTAGCGCCAGAATTAGTGAAGTTAGTAAAGGATAAATTTGAGTCCGTGACAGAAGGTTGGAAGACTACTTATGCCCTAGCAAAAGAATGGGGCGTGGCGGATGGATCAATCGTCAAAGGATTGGAAAAAATTTCTCTGCCCCGAGGAGAATCGCGAAGAATTAGGGTTGGGCAAAAAGTCATGATGTATTTTAGTCCCATTGCCCAGGACATGATTAAAGAACAGGTCAAACATTTGTTCATTGACGAAAAGCCTTATGGTTGGCTGTCTCTCAGAGAGATAGCAGAGCAACGGAATCTAAATCCCGTTACCTTAAACAGCAAGGCTCAGAACATTCCAAAGAAGGATGAAAATCTAATCAGAAAGTTCAAGGTGAAAGGGAGAATAAGTATTTGTGTAGTTCCCGAGTTCATGGAAACACTACTAAATACCCCGGCCAGACACAAATAAGTTCCATTTCCATTTACGCCAGTTGTAGAGATACAGCTGGCTTTTTTTATAAATCTAACGCCACAAGTACAGTCTAATGAGTTGAGAAGCTTATTCAATTTGTGTAAAAAATTTTAGATAAGCTTTTAGGATAGGCTTATTGTACAAAACATCTCAACTAACTAATTAATTTATTTGAATAAAAAATGAGAGATTCTAAAATAGAATCTCTCATAAACTGCTTTGTTACTTACTAGAAATATTGGGATTACCCGAGAATGCCATGTACAGCTCTTCTTCAAGTGCTGCCCTTTTAGTTTCAAGAGTATTTTGTGCAATCCAGATTACGCCTAAGTCAATTAAGTATACAAAACACCGATTCATTGTTTCTTCATTGGAACCGGGGTTTAAAACACTATCTACCAACTCTAAGTCTTCCTGGGAAATAGTATCAAACAATTGAGTTAAGCTCGTGGCTTTCTTTCTTTCCACGACTAGCGTGAGTCGCTTTTGATACTCATCGTTAGTTGCAACATTCAACACCTGCCTTCCCACTGCATAAGCATTTATCTCCTCCCGTGCACGAAATCGCCAGAACCATTTTTGATCTGCTAGAGATAAGGTCTCGGGCGGACGGGTGGATTTTTGGACTTGTGGGTCAGTGAGAAATCTATAGCCATGATAGCACTCATGCGCTAAAACCGAGTCATACAAGCGTTGGTCTGAAATATGAATCCCTGGAATTACAACGCCTAATTCAGGAACAAATTTAACAGATACATCTTGTTGCTCTTTATAGGTAGCCTCACCATAAACAATAACGTTTAAAAGATTCTTATTGCTATCCGGCACTGCTTCCTTGTAGTAGCGTTCAGTTTCAGGGTTTCTATTCAGTACTCCTGCGGAGAGCTTGCCTAAATGAGACACGATATTTTGCACACCTTCAACCTTGTCCGTGTATTTACTCAGACTACGGTTGACGCGCTCAGTAAATTTTATCTCGAATTGCTTTACCGTTTTGACTGACTCCATTTCGGTAACTTCCCACTTCGGAGCAGGGCGTTTACGAGCCATTTCGCTACTAAGTTGCTGAATCCTCGATATTACAGACTTTCCCTTAAATTCTGGGTCTTGGGAAAGTGTGTCCAGATTAAATGTAACTGCAATCGGCTGATTAATTTGATGTGTTTGCTCTTTTCCATTATTACAGGCTAATGTAATCACTAACAGTATTGCTATTCCTGCTATTAATATTTTCATTTATATCCTCCATGAACATATGTTTGATTGCTTCTGCAATAAAGTATTATTACAAAAGACTTCATATTATAAGGAAAAACTATGAAAAAATCAAGTGCAATACGGTGGCTGTCTTAACATTAAAAAAGCGTAGGTTTTTGCTTAGTAAGGGTAAGAAATTTTTCACCAATTTAAGGATATTGATAACCCCTACGGACCGGAGGCAGGCTACTTGGCCAAACTCTTTGCTTCGGCACTCCCTAACATTTATGACTTAATAAATCAATATTAAATAAAAACACCCTTTCGAGTGCTTGAGATTTGTTAGTACAATTAATTTTTCATTTACTGCTTTAGAAACTTGCCATATTTATTTTGGAAATCCTTAGTACTGGTGCTTCTTACTGGACGATTAAGGGAGCTGAAGTTAGGTTTTAAAATATCTTTTTGATCGTTCCATCTTCCCGGCAGTTCTGAGCGGTATGTTTTAATTAACTCCTCTCCACTGGATTGGATGGATGGATCTAGTAGCTCTGGTTTTGGGAGGCCTAGCTCCGCTCTTAGTGCAGCAATATCTTTTTGGTCGTATAATATATTTTTTTCATATAGTCTTTGTCTTCCTTCTGCATGATGACTTTCCAGCGCCTGATAAAATTCAGGATTATTTTCAATAATGTCCTTTGCTTCAACTTCGGTCTTTGGCTGGAAATCAGAACGTTTTTCAGGTTCTTTGGTATCTGTTTCCTGCATACTTACTGGTGTGAGATTTAAATTCTGGGTGATGACACGACTAGCCTGTTTAGGTTCGGTAGTAGATGGATTCACAGGGTCACTAATCCCTCTTACCTCTGCTTTGTTTTCCTGAATCTCATAGTCCTGTCGTTAAACAATCTTAGGTTTATCACTTTGTTCGACTTGGTTTTGACGGTCCGCAGCAAGACGTTCTCTAATTTTAAGTTCAAGTGTCTGCCGTTTCTTTTCATCTTCCGCATCTTTTTCTTCCTTTATTTTTTCCAGCTTTTCTATCTCATCTTTATGTTCTTCAGAATTTGCAAATATTTTTTCCATTTCCTCTTTCAGTGACTTTTGTGATTGTTCAATCATGTCTAACATTTCCGAGGAATCCTTGAACATGTCTTTTATGGATTTGTCATATTTAAACTCCTTATCTTTCAAACCTAAAAGCCAACGATCTCTGTCCCCAAACCCGTATTTGTCTATTTTTTCTTTGTATCCCTTTTCTTCAGAAAATTCTTGCCTCTCATTAATTTCCTGGCTATCGTTAGACTCTCGAAAATTCTCTAGCCTCGTACTTTTATGATAATTGTTAGATGTTGTAATTATAACATCATTGTTTGCTGTCAAAAAAACTCAGAATCAATACACTTTATTTATAATTTTAGATATTAAACTAATCATCTTTGTGTCAAAAAAATAGAGCACCGCTGCACAGTGATGTTTTAGTCTGGTAGCACTTACCTACCGGCAGACAGACTACTCGGCCGAAGTGTTCACTTCGGCACTCCTCTAATATTTCCACCTACGGTGGAAATGAAGGTTGGTCGAAATCTTCTATTCCTCTGTAATCATCACCAAAGAAAAAACCCGAAACAAGTCCGGGTTTTTTCTTTGGTAGCGCTACGGGGAATCGAACCCCGATTTGACGGATGAAAACCGTCTGTCCTAACCGTTAGACGATAGCGCCTCAAATTATTTTATTTGAAATAACTCTCGAATTTTACCATATTAATCATAATTTTTCAAGTCATCAACCTTTCCGAAATATGATATAATACCTTTATATTTACCCATTAACTATCGATTATATGGCTAAAGGCAACAACTCTCACAAAAAAGAGAAGAAAAAACCTAAGAAAGATAAAAAGAAGCAATAATCACTGCTTTTTTTTATTCAAGCCCCCAGCTCTCTATGAAGTTGCGCCTTTAAATCCTTGCCCTAAAGCAAGGGTTTTTATTTTTGCACCCCAGGTCTTGGCAAAACAAGTTTGAAGGACTATAATTGTATGGTCGTTCAAAATTAATTCTGGAGGAAAACCAACAAATTTATGCTATCAGTAGCAAGAATCTTTCCGGCACGATTTCGTGTCAAAACCATGATTTACATGGCTTTTATAATGCTCGCCTTCGCTCCTGTCGTTAACGCGGCTGGCGGTGGTGGAGATGGTCACAATTTCATCGCAACCTTGTTATGGCTTGCGGTAATGTTAATAGCTGCCAAGCTGGCCAGCTTGATTGAACGCTTTGGACAATCAGCTGTGTTGGGTGAATTGGCAATCGGTGTGGTCTTGGGAAACCTAGCATTAATCGGTATCAATCTGTTTGAGCCAATTAAAGCAGATCCTTACATTCCCTTTCTAGCCGAACTTGGCGTAATTATTCTATTGTTCCAAGTTGGTCTAGAATCGAATATAAGAGAAATGAAGCAAGTTGGTGCACGTGCCTTTGCAGTAGCAATTATTGGCATAGTAGTACCATTTGCTCTCGGCGCGTGGCTAGTAGGGCCGTTACTCTTGCCTGATTTATCCACCAATGCCTACCTCTTCTTAGGTGCTGCGATGACTGCGACTTCAGTTGGAATCACCGCTCGAGTCTTTAAGGATTTAGGAAAGTCACATTTAATTGAAGCGAAGACCGTTCTTGGTGCCGCTGTAATTGACGATGTAGGTGGTTTGCTTATCTTGGCAGTTCTTTCCGCGCTAGTGACTCTTGGTACAGTTAGTGCCGGAGCTGTGGGCATCATACTTGGTAAAGCGATATTGTTCCTTGTTGGATCAATCGTTCTTGGACAACTACTCGCACCATACTTAGGAAAGTTTTTGTCGAAGGTGCATACTGGCGTTGGGATGAAGTTGACCTTGGCTATCGCCTTTGCCTTAGTCTTTGCTGCCATTGCTGGAATGATCGGCTTAGCGCCAATTATCGGAGCTTTTGCTGCAGGTCTTGTTCTGGACCCTGTTCACTTTAGTTACTTCAGCAAACCGAAAGCAGCGCAAGATTTTGAAAACCACATGGAAGGTATGGAAGAGTCTTCCCGTGCAAAGTTTGAAAAGCTTGCTGCTCATCATTCTGAAAAGCACATTGAGGAACTTATCGAACCGCTGGCAATTTTCTTTGTTCCCTTGTTCTTTGTTTGGACCGGTATGAGCGTGGATTTAAGTACTTTGTTTGAACCACGAATCCTGATCATCGGAGTTGCCTTAAGTGCTGTCGCAGTATTCGGTAAATGGGTTGCCGGCCAAGGTTCAGGAAAGATGAATAAGAATACCGTAGGATTCGGTATGGTGCCACGTGGAGAAGTTGGGTTGATTTTTGCTACTATAGGAAAATCATTAGGCGTGGTAAATGAAGAAGTATTTTCAGTTATTATCATTATGGTCATTTTGACCACTGTGATTACACCGCCAATCCTCTCTTATATATTAAAAGATAAGCCTGGCGAAGCTACGGCTTAAGCAAAACCAAACCCCCGGAACAATTTGTCCGGGGGTTTTTCATATCTTGCCATTTCTGGCATAATGAATTTACCTTTACTAATAAGCACAAAACATTATGGAAAAACGTACTCAAACTACTCTTATAGCTATTGCCCTTCTACTTACAACTGCAGTAGTGCTATTCTTTGTATCTCAGACACAGGCACCTACTGAACCAGTGACAGATGAAGACCCAGTCGAGCAAGGTCAAAACCAAGAACCGAATGAAGAGCCTCAAGAACTTCCAACGACAGAACCAGTTACTTATAAAGATTTGATTCGAGTTGATTCACCTGTAGCTAATTCGGTTATCCAAAGCCCAGTAACTATCTCTGGACAAGCGCGGGGTAATTGGTTCTTTGAGGCCAGTTTTCCTGTCCAAGTCGTAGATGCCAACGGTACGGTAATCGGTAATGGTATCGCGCAGGCTGACGGAGAATGGATGATCACAGAATATGTGCCTTTTCTGGTGAGCGTGACCTTCAGCCAACCTGCCACAGAGTCAGGGGAAATTATTCTTGAGAAGCAAAATGCCTCAGGCCTCGTAGAGAACGCTGACGAGTTTCGAGTCCCAATCACATTCAGTAATTAAAGACATAAAAAAAACCGCTCTACATTTCAGTGAGCGGTTTTTTTAAATTTAGGTTAGGCAGTTCTTCGCAATGCGCGACCAATGAAGATCACAACGATTGCACCGATAACAGCTACGAATAAGCTGTATAGGTTGAAGCCATCTACTCCCCCTGCACCGACAAGATTCATTACGAAACCACCGACAATTGCACCGATGATACCTAGGACAATATCCCAGACTACACCTTGACTGTTGTTAGTTTTCATAATTACTGAAGCAATCCAACCTGCAATTGCTCCGAAGACAATCCATAATAAGATTCCCATATAAATTTCCTTTCGTTTTAATAAATAATTAGTTATTAATTAGTTTTAGTTTCCAGTATTATCATCTACATTTACATCAACGCTATCAGGAACATTGATTTCGGTAGAATTAGGAGTCGCATCATTACTTGTACCACGCATTGCCGGTAGTCCATAAATTACGAATAGAGCTACGATAACGATTGCGACAATGATTCCAATGATCATTCCTGCACCGCCGCCATTATTTTCCCCGTTAGAGCCAGAGCCAGGGTTGTTGATTATAGTTGCCATAAGTTTATTTCCTTGTGTGAGTTAGTTAGTTTTTATTTTGACGGGAAGATTTACTCATCATCTTCGTCGCCATCTTCATCATCTTCCTTGTCTTCTGCTTCATTTTCAGAATCCTTGGAATCAGACTCAGTGTCGTCAGCTTTTGAACCTTCCTGTTCTTCGCTAACATCTTCGCTGTTGTCAGTAGCTGGAGTAGTATCAACTACTTCCTCTTCAGCGATTTGTTCATCAGTTGTATTGTCATCATCTTGATGCATATATCAATTCTCCTTATTAATTAATTTTATTATTAAAACCTACTTATTGATCATGTTGTTCAAGCTTTACCGCTGCTTCTGGTGTAGAAACAGTGCGGCTCATCAAGAACAATTTAATGATTGCAATAGCGATTAACCATACTACTAGCATAGCTAGTAAGGTGGTCCACTCAAACACTGCACCTTCTACTGCAGTAACGCCAAATACGTTAAGGAATGGCGCTACAATCGGATAAGTGATTGTGTAAATGAAGTTTGTGAAGCCAGCTTCCGGATTAGCTCCTAAAAGTTTTAAGATAAAACGGAAAGCTAGCAAAGCTTCTATCACACCCAAGATGTAATAAACAACTTGTGTACTACGATACAACGGCTTGGTTGAAGACGATGTATACGAACTATTATTTAAATCGTTCATAGTATTTCTTTAATTATTAATTTTCTACTTGCTTTCAAAGGTTTTCCTTGATAAGCACTTGAGCTAAGCGATTCTTTGGCCCTAGGAAATAATGGACTTTTTGTCCGAGTTTTTCTTTTGCTAGGAGTTTAGCTTGCTCAAGGATTTTGAGATGTTGCGAAGCTAGAGGGATAGAGATTTGGAGAATCGTTGCGATCTCGGTGACAGTTAAACGTGGATACTTTACCAGAATGGTAAAGATATGGTAACGATTAGTATCAGCCAGGGTTTTAAAAACTTCTCTTTGTGTATCTCCTTTGATCACTTTGCGCACCTGTAAGATTTTTTTATCAGTAAGCATATTCACCCCTTTTATTTAGTTAGTTAAATTGTTAAACAACATTTAACAGCTGCGTATTTAGTTAAACGAAGTCTGTGTAGAAATGTTTCATCTTTATTTAACTAGTTAATAAAAGGGTTAATTAAGGCTAAAAAAAAACCACAGCAGGAGGTAGGGCTATATTGACTTGAGTTATTGTTTCCTCGACTCCTTTCTGTGATTAGTATTTAAAGTTTCACTCAACTTTGTATTATTACTATAACTGAGAATAATAAGCTTGTATACAGCAATTATACTTTACTCAATCACTAACAACAAACTTTTTAAATAATCCCCTTCCGGATAAAACAAACTAACTGGATGATCCGCTGCTAGCACATGATAGCTTAGAATTTTCACATTCTTTTTTGCATCCTTCGCGGCCTGAAAAATAATTGTCTGA
This sequence comes from Candidatus Doudnaibacteriota bacterium, assembly GCA_038257015.1. GTDB lineage: Bacteria > Patescibacteriota > Doudnabacteria > UBA920 > UBA920 > UBA920. Next base: position 13,165 of record JBBSJS010000008.1, read on the forward strand.
AATAAATTTTTGTCGATATGGGCAGAACAAGAGCTGGTTAATAATAATCCACCTGACGGCAAAGCTTCCATTGCTGCTCTGTTAATCTCTCGATAACCACGACTAGCATTTTTTATATCGCTGGAGCGTTTCGCAAAAGCTGGTGGATCAAGAATTATAAAATCGTACTCTGATTGTTTGTCAGCAGCTCTCTGATGACGGAAGTATTCTAAAACATCACCGGTGATGCATTGATTTTTTTCAGATGAATATCCATTGAGTTCCAAATTGGTTTTTGTTCCCTGTGTAGCATTCTCGGAAATATCAATCGAGTCCACGCGTTTTGCTCCGCCCGCTAAAGCGTAAATACTAAATCCGCCTGTGTAAGCAAAACAGTTCAATAAAGTTTTATTCAACGCATAGGATTTTACCAGAGCTCGCATCTCACGTTGGTCCAAGAAGAAACCAGTTTTTTGCATACCAGAAAATTGCACACTAAACTTCAAACTGTGCTCTTCTATAATTACAGGCTCAGCATCTTGCCCATAAATCCAACCTTCAAAGTCTGACAAACCTTCTTTGCGTCGAGTTGGTGAGGCAGATTTTTCGTAAATAGCTTTAGGCTTCAACTTATCCTGCAAATATTCCACAATAACCGATTTACGTTGGTCCATACCCAAAGTATTAAACTGTAAAACCAGTACTTGATCATACTTATCTACAATTAATCCTGGCAGGAAGTCGGCCTCACCATTTACTAACCGGTAGCCATTTGTACCTGGCAAAGGCAGGCCACTTCTAAATTCTATTGCTTTTGCTAAATTCTCAATTATTATCCCTTCGGGGTTCTCGTGCTCTATAAATGCCACCATCCGTCCTGAAATAGATTGGCCTAAATAAAAATATCCGTAGCCTAAAAACTTTTCATTGCTATCTAATACAGTAATAATTTTTCCATTTTCATAATCTTCTGGAGACGAAGAAATCGCTCCCATAAAAACCCACGGATGTTTATTACGAACATGAGCATCCCGCTTAGGTTTTAGAACAATGGAATTTTGAGCTGAAAATAATGTCTTCATGAAGATATTATAACCTTAATAACAAATTTCTGAAACTTGCTAAAGCACTATTCAACCAAGTATAATGCTCTTATGTCAAAATCCAATACTATCAAGTTACTGGCTATTGAAACTAGCTGTGACGAAACTGCCGTGGCTGTTCTACAAGGCTCACTGCCCGCATCTTTTCCTAAATTTAAAATCCTTTCTTCTGTAGTAAAATCACAAATTGATATCCATAGAAAAACTGGTGGCGTAGTACCAGAAGTAGCTGCGCGTGCTCATATGCAAAATATCTTGCCAGTTACAGAGATGGCGTTGAAGAAAGCCAATCTAAACTTGAAGGCTATGGACTACATTGCCGTTACCAGCGGTCCTGGTTTAGTCGTGGCCTTAGTAATTGGCACCGAATTTGCTAAAGGCTTAAGCTTAGCGACTGACAAACCGTTAATTCCGACTAACCATATGGCCGGGCATTTGTATTCAGCTTTTGCTCAGTCTCCAGAGAAAATACAATTCCCTGTTCTGTCTATAATAGTATCTGGCGGACACACCATGCTGGTTTTAATGAAAGATTATAAGTCTTATAAGGTTATCGGACAAACTGTCGATGATGCTGCAGGAGAAGCTTTCGACAAAGTTGCACGGCTACTTAAACTTCCCTACCCTGGTGGTCCAGAAATTAGCAAGCTAGCAAAGCTTGGTAAAAATGATTTTAATTTTCCACGACCAATGATGAAAGAAGCCAATTTCAAGTTTTCATTCTCTGGTCTAAAAACTGCGGTCCTCTATCATTTACAAAAACATCAAGCTGTTAACGCTCGCCTGTCCAAGCAAGCCAAAGCTGATATTGCTATGTCCTTTGAAAATGCTGTGGTAGACGTTCTGGTGACCAAAGCATTTAGAGCTGTAAATAAATTCGGCTGCAAAACTGTGGCATTATCTGGTGGTGTAGCAGCAAACCAGAAATTACGGGAAAGCCTGGCAAAGGCCTCAGCTGAGCATGAAATTGCCTTTACAGTGCCTGAAATGGAGTTATGTACAGATAACGCCGAAATGATTGCTATAGCCGCATATTTCCGTCTATTCAACAAAGAGAAGTTGATACCTACATCTAAGGTAAAAGCAGATCCATCTTGGGAAATCCTTTAGAATAAGAGGTTTTTACCCTTGACAAAATCATTAAAAGGCTGTATAATACTATAAATAGTGTGGGCGATGACGTATTTACTAAATTTGGTCGCTTGTCGAAATACCTCTTTAATTAGATGTATTCCGACTAGGTAAATACCGAGCAAGCAGCGAAACCGACATGCAGAGATATTCTGCCAGGGATCAAGCTTATTCGCTCATACTTCATACAGGAGGATGAGATGATTTTTTTTCTAAAGACATTGTGGTCAAATATAAAGACCATGTGGGCTTTTACCAAACGGGGTAAAAGTCTAAAGGAAGTAATTTGGCGAGACCCTCTCACAAATGCTTTAAACGGAGCTGTAGTTCGTAGACACGGTCCACCCGAACGACGAAATCTTAATGAACAGTTTTTGCTAATTTTCGTTGACGTTAATAAATTCAAACAAATCAATGATCTATATGGTCACGAGTTTGGAGATAAAATGTTAATCAGAATTAGCGACGCTCTACATAGAGAGTTTTGTCGCGAGACGGACTTAGTTATGCGCCAAGGCGGAGACGAATTTATCGTCCTTCTACCAAACACCACTTATGAATTTGCTGAAGAAAAAATGCAACGGATTAATAAATCACTGCGTATTTTTACAATCAGTTATGGAATTGAGATGTGTCGGAGCTTGGGCGATATTGACAAAGCCCTAAATCAAGCGGACTTCAAAATGTACCAAATGAAAAATGCAACAACATAAGCAAACAGCGTCCCCCACGGCGCTGTTTCTTTTTTTTTATGACTGTTATATAATAGTTAAAAGCTGATACCTTGACTGTCATCAAGGTTTCGTCTGTACTTCAAGATGAACAGCGCAAGAAGAACACTGTAATTACTAAATTTTCAGTTAGTAGAACTTGTCGGGGCCTGCCGTAATAGGAAAAATTAAGCGAAAGCACTAGATGGTACCGCCCAAATAATTGGGCTCTAGGCACTCTCATTATTATTTAATAGAGTGTTTTTATTTTTTAATTTTAGATTATGTTGGAATTAGATAAAGCTTACGATGCTTCAAAATATGAAGCCAATTTATATCAACTCTGGCAAGATTCAGGATTATTTAATCCCGACAACCTGCCCGACCAAACCGGCGAACCTTATACTATTGTCCTACCACCGCCAAATGTAACAGGTACTTTACACACTGGGCACGCTTTAGGTGTAACCATTCAAGATATTCTGATTCGCTGGAGAAGAATGCAAGGCAGACGTGCTTTATGGATTCCTGGCACAGACCACGCGGCCATTGCAACTCAAAGCAAAGTTGAGAAAATTATTGAAAAAGAAGAAGGCAAGAGAAAAACTGATTTAGGACGAGAGGAATTTTTATCACGCGTTGAAAACTTTGCGCAAAGCAGTCATGACACTATTGTGGGCCAATTAAAGTCTATGGGCGCTTCTTTGGATTGGAGCCGAGAAGCTTTTACTTTGGATGAGCCAAGAACACTAGCAGTTCGCACCGCTTTTAAATCCATGTTTGATGATGGCTTAATCTACAGAGGTCATCGTGTGGTGAACTGGGATCCAAAGGGTCAAACTGTAATTTCAGATGACGAAGTTGTGCACCAAGAGCGCGATGCGATACTTTACACCTTTAAATACAGCGCCGACTTCCCTATTCCTATTTCAACCACAAGACCAGAAACCAAAGTTGGCGATACTGCAGTGGCTGTTCATCCAAGCGACGAACGCTATCAGGAATTTATAGGCAAGGAATATGACGTAGAGTTTTGCGGTGTGGCTTTAAACATCAAAATTGTTGCGGATGAGTCAGTTGAAAAAGATTTTGGCACAGGAGCTCTCGGCGTGACTCCAGCCCATAGTCTAATTGATGCAGAAATTGCACAACGACACAATCTAGAATTCAAACCTGTCATAAATGAGTTCGCTCGCATGACAGTTGGTGATGAGAGAATTTTCGACAAGAAAACTACAGCGGCCAGAGAAGCTGTAGTCGAATGGCTAAAAGAACACGACTTAGTTATTTCTGAAGGGCCAATCAAACAGAATATTGCTACCGCCGAACGCACTGGCGGAGTTATCGAGCCCTTACCTAAAGTACAGTGGTTCTTGGCAGTCAACAAACCTTTCAAACTGAAACATTCCGAGATTGAAGGCATTTCAGCTGGGCAAGAAACCACCTTGAAAGAACTAATGCGCCATGTGGTCAGTAGCAATCAAATCGATATTGTCCCAGATAGATTTGCCAAAACATACTTCAATTGGATTGATAATTTGCGCGACTGGTGTATTTCTCGCCAAATCTGGTATGGTCACAGAATTCCTGTTTGGTATAAACCAGTTAACGAAATTGGAACAGAGCCAGAAATTTATTGTGGCATAGAAGCACCAGATGGCGATAATTGGATTCAGGATGAAGATACTTTAGATACATGGTTCTCTTCCGGTCTTTGGACTTTTTCAACTTTGGGCTGGCCAAACAAAACTGAAGACCTGGGAAAATTTCATCCTACAGACGTTTTAGAAACTGGTCACGATATTCTATTTTTCTGGATTGCGAGAATGATCTTGATGAGTACTTATCACACAGGTCAAATTCCTTTCAAGAAAGCATTTCTTCACGGTATGGTACGTGATGCGCAAAACCGAAAAATGAGTAAAAGCCTGGGCAACATTGTTGATCCGCTTGATATGACTGCCAAATACGGTACCGATGCCTTGCGTTTCGCGCTTGTATTTAACACAGCACCTGGCACTGACATGGCTCTTGCCGAAGATAAAATAAAAGGAATGAAACACTTCGGTAACAAACTTTGGAATATTGCACGATACATTCTGCAAAATACTGAAAGTGCGAACTTCACAGCGCTTAAATTTGAAGCACGCACTGAAGCTGATAAAACCTTACAAGAAAATCTAGAAAACTGTCTTGCAACCGTTAACAGCTCCTTAGAACAATTCCAAATTCATACAGCAAGCCAAAACTTGTATGACTTTACTTGGCACTCGTTGGCCGATGTTTATATTGAAGCTAGCAAACTTCAACTTGCCGAAAACAACACGAAAGAGTCAACTCAATCTAACTTGGCTTATAGTTTGATTACTACCCTAAAGCTCTTACATCCGTTTATGCCTTTTGTCACGGAAGCTATCTGGCAAGAGTTACATCAAAATAAATTAACGGAAAGTCCGTTGTTGCTTACTGCAAAATGGCCCGAGTAAATATAAAACCGCTAGAAATAAACTAGCGGTTTTATTATCTATGAATCTTTTTCTGCTGTATCAATCTCGTCGCTTACTAACTTCTCTAAATTACTAATGTCTTCTTTGATTTGCTCTACTCTCACAGCCAATTCCCCAGTTAACCCCCCGTGATTTTGAGATTTGATCAATTCAAGTTCAGCGGCTAGGTCGTGTCGCAGTTGAATAAACCCGTGAGCAATAGCTTGCTCAGATTTATCAAGCTCAGAAACTAAGCGGCGATGGCGTTTTTGATGATAGATTAAGTGGTAAATAATAAAAATTCCAGCGGCAATGATTAACAACAACAGTATCAGAATCAAAACTATATAGATATTCTGGAAGCTAATCTGGGTGTCGCCATACTGAAAAGCTACGCTTCTAACTTCAACTTCAACTTGAGGACTTGGTGGACTGAGCTGAACGCCGTCCCTGGCGGTTGTCCATATTGAGTATTTGCCGCTTGGCAAAGGTTCTGTGTGCTGGTAGAACCAGTCTCCATTATCTGAAGCTGGAGTTGTGAATTCATAAACTTGGCCTTCATGTTGATTTTGTAAATGGACAATAACTTCTGTTGTTGAAGGCTGAGCTCGGCCAGAAACGTAAATTAATTCATTTGGGTTTACAGATTCTGAATAGCTAAGAATTGCAGGCGGCGCATAATTAGCAACATGTGCCAAAATATTATTAATTGGCATTGACATTGCAATAGTCAAAAGTACTACCGAAATAATCTTGCCGTATTTTTCGCGATACTTTTCTAACTCAGAAAGCTTGTGCTTAAGCTCGGGAGTCATTACATCATTATTTATTATTTCTGACATAAGTAAATAACGGCGCCTTACCTTCCAACTAAGGAATAGTAGTCCCAATAGTGCTAGTATGGAAAACTTGAATACTAAATACCAGGGTAAAATACTGTTGCCATACAAGAAGAACCCTCTATCGGAGAAAATTCTAAAAGGAGAATCCGATACTACAATTCTTTGGACAGATTCTTGAACGTTTCCGGCTTTGTCATATGCTCGTACAATCACATCATACTGACCATATTCAAGTTTCTCCGGAGTATAGTCTTCTCCAGTCACGACAAAGAATACTTGCTGATTGGAGTTGGGATTATTTATATCAACTATTTTAATTTCATAGCGATCAATCCCAGAATGCTCGTCGGTTGTTTTGAAATGTAACTGGGGAGTTTGATCCGAGGTAATAATTCCTGGATGTACTTCAATAGCAAAAGGCTGGGGTGGAGTGTTGTCTATATTAATAAGGGTGTGGCTTGTTGGTCCCCAGTTAAGTCCCGCTAAAGCTTTTACGTGGAAATAATATGTACCCGATTCAATGTTTCGATAAACTATCAGATTATCGGTGCTATCAATAATGTCATCGGGGATATCTGACTCAGAATTACTAAGAATATAACTATATCCCCTGGCAGATTCGATTGGATCCCAACCAACAGTTAAGACAGTGTCATTATACCAACCGCCTGTTACAAAGCTTTCGTCAAAAGAGACTAGTGGACCATTTGCAGAGTCATATTGCAAAGTATAAATTGCACTACGGATATCATTTAAAGCATCAGTTCCACGTCCATCATTTAGCAAAGTCTGCGAACTACTTAAAATTCTTAAGTTTGCTGTTCCTGGAGCCATCACTCGGAAAGATATTTTCGCAACCAAACCGGCATTAGTATTAATACCATTGGTAATACCACCGACAATACTAATCCTACCAGAACGATTATCAAAAGTCGGTGGGGTGGTGTAAATTCCTATAATCGAATTTCCAGCAGTCGGAGACACAACCTGCAACTTATCTGTTGGGAAACTCATGTCCAAAGAAATAGCATTAATCGTTTGGTTTTGTGTATCAATAAATACCGACACATCGAAAGTTGAACCCACAGCATATGCACCACCTATGGGCTGAATAGATAAATTGCTTGCTTGGACACGAACTGAAGGAATAACTGAACTTACGACCAATATTAATATTACTGCCCAAAAAGTTTTCTTAAGATTAAACATTGTGATCATTTTTCTTATGGAGGTTGTTGGTAACAAAGTAAGTTACGATTACACTGGCTATCAAGATAATTGTTACAACAATTTCTGAACGGTGCACAGCAAACCACGATAGTGGGTTTCGAGGAAAAACCTTAATTACTCTCTCGTTGCCTTGATTGTCTACTGCAATCACATAAATATAGCTCTGGAGTTGTTGGTCTGTAAGCAAATAAGGACTGGTGACTGTTAGCCACGCTCCTTCTCTGATTTTGCCATTGGTCGTTTCTTGAATTTCATAATGAGAGATACCGCTTTGCTTGTCTTGTGTATCAAAGACAATAAACCACTGATTGTTAAATAATTCTGTGCTACGAGAAACTTGAGGAGAAAATACTTCTGGAGATATATTATCAGTGATAGTGTTAGGATTTACTGTGTCAAAATTAACTGCTTGAGAAATTATTAACTGATTAACTGTTACTCTGTCGGTTGTTCCTCGGCCATCATTAAGCAAAATTTCGGAATCTTCAATAACACTAACTACTCCGTCTGCTGTTTGTTGATAGGTTTCAAATATAATTGTGAATAACTCCGTATCTTGCCCAACAAAGCCCCCTGGCATTGTGCCGCTAAAACTTATAATTTTGTTATCTTGCAAGCTCGGTCGCTCTATCCAAAAACTAACCGCCGAGTTCGCATCACGAATTTCTTTAATCTTTGGCGACTGCTCGGTTAGCATAATTTTACCACGAACAGCATTGATATATTTGCCGTCGGTACTAATTCTTACTGCAACAGCCAACTCTGAATTATACTGAGATGGAATTTTCTCAGGATTAAATTCTAAGCTCGATGCGTTGGCAGAATTAGCCAGCGACAGAACAAAGGTTAAGCAAATTGTAGTGATAAGTATTTTCATTACCCTGTCCAGAAATACATTAATATACTAAAGTCTTTAAGGTTTACCACACCGTCGCTGTTGCAATCAATTGCAACTGGAGGGTTAGGTTTTTCATACCAAAATAGCATAATTGAAAAGTCTATTAAGTTTACCCTGCCATTCCTGTTTGGATCAACACAACTCGGGAAGTTAGTAACCAGGCCAACACCAGCAACTGGTGATTCTGGAACAACTTCATCTACACCAATCACTCTATAAATAACATTTCTACTTGGCAAGCTTTCCTGCCCAGTAGCCATCCTAGATTTCGCTGTAATAGTAAACTCTCCTAATCTGAATCCTGCTGGAATCTGACCTGAGAACTTACCAGCGCTGTCCGCAATCAATGAAATTAAGGAGTTAGTAGAAGCTGAGTTAGTTAGAAATACAGTTGCGCCAGGTGCAGTATAACCTTCAGCTATCAGAGTATTTCCTGCGTTAACTACAGTTGGTGATAATGTGAGAGTTGGTGGGATGAGAATATTTGGAATATTAACTGGCACCAAACTCATCGTATTGATTTGCAACGGTATAATATTTGAAGTTACTCCGCGTTGGTCTTGAAAGTACAGCCCAAAATTATATACTCCAGCAGACTGGTTATTTAAATTTACAGCAAAAGCACCATTCTCATTAGAATAAAAAGTATTAAAGATTTGACCGTCTTTCAAAATAATTACTCTGCTGCTTGGCGCCGTAAATCCAGAAAGTGTTACTGTAGTAGAAGGCCCAACGGCACTACTCCCACTACCACCGCCTGAGCCAGGAGCTGGTACAACAGCAGTAATATCAACTTCATCAAAATCAGTCATCTGAGCAATACTGTCCCGGATAAGATAATTACCAAAAAAAACCGCCGTCAAAACAAAGCTTGCGGCAATTATTAAGTGATAAACATTTTTCGGTCGTTTAGATTCCAAAACTAGCTTTGTTAAACTAATATTTAATATTTTCCTAAGTAAATTCGATGTAATTATACCATGAAATTGGTCTGTTAATTAAAAACCCTCTTACTAAAGAGGGTTTTTAATTAACTAAGGCGACTCACTACCACCGCCGCCAGAGCCGCCGCCAGAAGTTCCGCCGCCAGAACCTGAACCGCCACCTGATGATTCATTTCCTGACCCAGCCCCTGAGCCGCCGCCAGAAGTTCCACCGCCAGAGCCTGAGCCGCCACCATCGACTGGAGCGTTGCTTGAACCGCCGCCGCCTCGAGAAATAAATAACCAACATGCACCATTATTACCTTGGTTAGATATAGTTGGGTGAGAAGTTAGATTATTACCTGAGCAGGCACTATCTTTTACGGCAACGAACATTAAATCTGCAGATCCAGTAAAGTTAATGATCCACTGGTTGCCAGAAGAGGTGCTTTGCAACCTAATTGCTTCACGATTATTTCCTGTTATTGTAACCACTCCGGACATGCCATAAGTATTCCCAGCAGCAAACTCGATATTAGAACCAGCTGTGATGTTGGTAAAGTTGTTGAAAGTGATACCTGATGAACCTGTTAGTTGCGCTGTACCATCGGTTGGAGCAAAGATAACGGTTCCGGAGTTGTGAGTAAATGTTCCGTTGTTGATGAAGTTGTTGTTGATGGTTAAGTTGCCTGCAGGAGCTGTAAAAGTACCAGAAGTTAGAGTTAGGTCGTTTACTACAGTAATAGCCCCACTAGCTGTGAAGGTATTAGAAGTACGGTTTAGAGTAAGGTTGTAGTAAGTTAAGCTTGGGATATTTGTACCAGTAGTAGAAGTAGAGTTGAAGTTAATAGTAGAAGTATCAGCATTGAATGTGCCAGAGTTAGATAGTACGGTAGTATTACCAGTTAGGTTAATAGTAGATGAACCCAGGTTTAGAGTAGAGGCTGTGGAGTTAGTTAAGACTCCTGCTACAGTGATTGTAGTAGTACCACCTACAGTAGTTGTGTGAGTTGTACCACTACCAATTGTGAGGTTACCTAAGGTAATGGTTCCAGCAGTTCCTGTACAACTTGCACCACTTGAGCCAATGCAGTTTGTACCTGCGCTAGATGACACCATGGTTGTGGTAGCAGATGAGGATTGGGTTAGAGACTGACCACTGGCTACTTTAATACTTCCCGAGTTAGCGTTAGCAGAGTTACCTACGGTTAAGTTGTTTGCTGCCAGTGCCAAGGTTCCACCAGATACAGTAAGATCATTCCTTGCTTCAATAGCTACTCCTGAGTTAAAAGTATCACCTGAACTATTAACAATTAGGTTGTAGTAGGAATTACTACCAGTCATAGCAGCAGAAGACAATGCTGTAACTCCTGTTGCTGATGTATAGTTGAAGGTGGAAGTTGAGCCAGTGAAAGTACCGGTACGAACTAACGGTGTGCCTGCTCCAGACAGTGTCCAGATTTTAGCTCCTGCGTTTAGAGTTTGGTTAGCAGCAACAGTTAAAGTACCTGTTGTAGTGATAGCTCCTGTGCCAGTGGCACTTGTTGCTGTAGCACCTGAACCATCACCAAAGGTAAGGCCTGAGAAGGTCCAAGCGGTGTTACCACCGAAGTTACCTGCTCCATCAAGTAAAGTAGTTCCTGAAGTTAAGTTCACAGTACCATTACCAGTAATGTCTCCCCCATTAACAGTTAAGTTAGGACCAGCGGTAGTTAAGGCACCAGCGGTAACAGTTAAGTCGTTGGTAACAGTTAAGTTGTTAGTGTTGATTTGGAAAGTTCCACCAGAGCCATTTAAGATGATATTGTAAAATGAACTTGAGTTGTTAGCAATAGTATTAGTACCGCTTGTTGCATCAAAGGTTACTGTTCCGTTTGAGTGGGTGAAGGTTCCGGAGTTTGCCCATGATCCACCGGCATTAAAGCTTGCTGTAGCAGAGCCGACAAGTGTATCTGATGCACCAATGGTGACGGTACCGTTAATGTCTACAGTTGGATCATTAGTGTCTAGGTTTAAAGTTACATTACCTGCACCACCAATTGTAAGTGATGATGCTGTAAGTGAACCTGCACCTGGAGTGTATGTTGGAGTACCAGAAGCTGGTGAAAAGTCTACTGTAGCATAGGTTAGAGTAGGAATAGTAGTTGAAGTTGTGGTTCTAAAACTCATAGTTGAACTTCCTGCACTAAAGCTACCGGTTACAACCAATGGAGTAGCTCCAGTCATTGCCCAAGTCTTGGAACCTGCATTCAAAGTTTGGTTAGCTGCAATGGTTAGTTGTCCTGTGGTAGTAATACTACCTGAACCAGATGCCGTGGTGGTAGTAGAACCTGTACCATCACCAAAGGTTAAGTGGTTAAAGTTCCAGGCTGTGTTACCACCAAAGGAACCTGCTGTATCAAGTAACATAGTACCGCCAGTTAAGTTAACAGTACCGTTACCTGTGATGTCTCCACCCAATACTTGAATATCATTAGTTCCAGACAATGTTCCTGCTGTAACTGTTAAATCACCAGAAATGATTGTTGAATCAGAGAAGCTCCATCCCCCACCAGAACCATTGAAAGTGACGTTGTTCCAGTTTGCCCCACCGTCAGTGATGGTCTGACCAGTTGATGTAGAAGTGAAAGTTACAGTGGAAGTACTAGCTGTAAAAGTTCCAGAGTTAGTCCAGTTGCCTGAGACTTGATGTGAGTAACTACCAGCAGAAAAGATTCCTGCATTAACAAAGTTACCAGCAGTAAAGCTACCACCTGGCGTGTATTCTGTTCCTGTTGCCACACGAAGGTTGTTGTTGGCAAAAGTTACTTGCAGGTTATTTGAATTCAAAGTAAAACCAATATCAGAATCTGTACAATAAGTTCCTGAGTCATTATCACAAGCTGACATGTCTGAGTTTGAAATCGGACCATTGTCGCTATCAAGATATAGTGTATCTAAAACCAAAGCGATATTAGTACAACCATTTGGATAGTCGGTACAATCAGGGCCAAACTTTAAAATCGTAGAGCCTTTTTCTGTAGCGTTGTCGATCCACAATGTAATAATGTCACCATCGGTCAAGCTATCAAAACCTGTTATTGAAAATGAGCTACTACCGCTAATGTTGGCGATTTTCTGGCCACTGCCTCCGTTGCGAAAAGCCTTAATGGTTCCTGTGAAGTTGTAAGGCGTAACACCATCAGCGGCGTAAATATTTCCACCCAAGAAATTATTAGCGAGTGGCACAAATGGATTTCCAGTAACAGCTACACCAGCATCATAGTTACCACGTGAGTCTTTTGTAAAAATCTTGTAAGAGTAATCTAACAAACCAGTAAGTCCTGTGTCGTTACAGCTTACTGCGGTTGAAACAGGGTCAGCACTTCTCACACAGACAATTGTTGCGGAACCAATCACGTTACCAGCCGTATAAGTGGCACCTTCAACTGGAACATCAGAGCCAGGAGTAGATGATTGCCAACGGAGCACTATCGAGCTAAGTAAATCTGCGCTTGAAGAAGTGGTCCAATTAACAGTCACCTCTTCAATATCAACACTACCACCAGTCCCAGTAGCACCATTTGCAGATTCGTTGTCGATAGTTAGAGTGTTTGGATTGGTATCAGTTCCAAGTTGACCATTGGTAGAAGTAAAGGTTGTGACGTATGGTTGTAGGTTGTGCGAAGCTCCAGGGACAGC
>JBBSJS010000009.1:0-25454 GCA_038257015.1 Candidatus Doudnaibacteriota bacterium
AGAAATCGCAAAACCTACAGACTGGCCTTGGCGATCGATTGCAGTGTTAATTCCAATTACCTGACCAGCTAAGTTCATTAATGGTCCGCCGGAGTTGCCTGGATTAATAGCAGCATCGGTTTGTATCACGCCGTCCAGTTGCTCGCTTCCTGAGCTGGATCCAGCAGTGATGCTACGGCCGATTCCTGAGACAATTCCACTAGTAATAGTGTTTTGATATTGTCCAAGAGAATTACCAATCGCTACAACTTGTTGGCCAAGTTTAATGCTACTAGAATCGGCAAATTCCAAATACGGAGCACTACTGTGGTCAACTTTTACGATAGCCAAGTCATTCACTGGGTCTAGTGCCAAAACTGTAGCTGGTAAACTTTTTCCATCGCTAGTTACCACGGTATAAGTAGCTTCTGTGTCACTAACAACATGTTTGTTGGTCATAATTAAGCCATCTCTACTGACAAAAAATCCTGTACCTGCGCCAACTTGTTGGATGTTTGGTTCAGTGCTTTCGGGAGTTGTTGGAACTTCAAATGGAAAACCAAAAAATGGACTGTACTGAAGGTTGTTACCCAAATTGATGTCTTTCTCCACCACAATAGAAACCACTGCAGGAGTAACTTTTTCTACCAACTCGGTTAAGTCGGATTGTTCCTGATAGATAAGGTCGCGAGTAACAGAACTATCAACATTGCTCGCCTGTAACCAGCCTTGCACAAATGGTTGTTTGGCTAGATATAACGCACCATAAACGCCACCTATCATTCCCGCGATAATCGCAAACAACACCAAAATCAAAACAGTCTTAAAACTGAAGGTGGTTATGGCAGTACGCCAATCATTATTATTTTCTTGCGGTTGTATGTCTTTTTCTGTATCCATGTCTATCTCTTTATACTTAATTATAACATAAAAGCGCCCAAGAATTGGGCGCTTTAGAAATATTTTGACTTTATGGATATGCTGGAGCGGGCACTTCTGGATTCTCATAATTGGTTTGAGGAACCGAAGCAATTGGCTTGACCAAAGGATTACTAAGGCAAACATCTTTTTCGATTAAGACACTCAAACCGCCAGGTCCTCCTGTGCTGCCATCGCCACTTCCCCCAGAAAGCGGAGTGAACACGAACTTGTTCACCAAACTTTCGATAGTTGAAGCCACCAATGCGCCTACGATATTTTCAGTATTATTTGTGCCGAGGTTAATAGTTCCGGCAATTGCAGCTTCTTGAACACCTAGAATTGAAGACATCGTTTTGTTAACCTGACCGCTGACTAAATCGCGTCCACTCTTTAATCCCGGACTCACAACTTCTTTACTAGCTGCGCTTTCAGCCTGGCGCTGAGTTTGAAAAGCCATAGTTTCGTAATAATCACCCCACCAAGAAGGATAATTTTTCTCATCTGTACCTAGTACAGCTAATTTATTAAAGAAGTCAGGGTCGGTTGGATCCATCACAATATTTTCTCCAATATTTTCACGCGCCTTGGCTTGGTAAATCTGCCTTAAATCATCCTTGTTTTTGGGTATACAGAAATATTCAGGTAAGAACTTTTGAATAATAGCTTGGTCGAGCGGATCGCTAACAAATTTTTGCATATATTCCAGCGAGTAAAAACGGCCCAACTCATTGGAATAATATAATTGGCTAGCAATGGCAAAATTCTTTTCAATATGGGAAACGAATTTATCCAACATACTAACCGCAAAAGTGGCAAAAGAACGTGCTAAGCCAGTTTTAATCCCGTCAACAACGATACGTTGGACATCAATTACCAATAGTCCGCCAAATAAAGCTTGGGCTTCGGGAATTAAACCAAAACCGGAGCTCTCAGGTAAATATGATTTCTCCAAACCAAGACTAAATTTCTGATCTAAAGAATTAAGTTGATTATTAGATTCAGTTAAGCTGTGATTAATGACCGCATAATTTTTATAAACTTCTGGCCACGGGTCTGTTTCTATGGTTGAAGTATAACCTGCAGCAGCTTCAAAGAAATTCACATAAGCCTCGTAAGTTACAATATTAGCTTTATGCACAGCCACAGCATCTTTGGGAACTTCAAAACTGCGCAATGTGTTTACAAACTTATTGGTTTCATCTTTGGCGCGAATGGCTTCAGTTGTGCTGATACTGCTGTTGCCAAAGATGTTGGTTGCCGCTGGGGCTACAGATTGATTGTAGTTACTAGCCATAGATTTAAAATCTGTAAGGTACTGTTCTATGGTTGTAGCATCACTCCGTTCTGCGATAGCCAGCTGTTGATCGGATATCGTCGGAATCACAACACTTTGATTTGCCTGCAGAGTTTCCACAACTTCTTTACGAACCAACTCTTCTGAAGCTATCTCCTGCAATAATTCTTTACTGGCTTCGTAGTTTGGTTTAACCGATGCAAGTAAGGCAGAGTATTCTTGTTGCTCCCTTAAAGCTTGCTCGCGCAAAGAATCGTAATCAGTCTTATCTCGGTACAAAAATCCGGAGGGTTGCACCAAAGTCACCACAATCAAAACGACGATTGTGAGCAAGATTACACCCATTAAATACTTTCGGGGAATATTCTCTAAGTTCATTTTTTTGTTTTAATTTTCTTAATTATTTTTGAATTATTCTACTAACTCGCCGCCAAAAATCTTTACAGCGTCTGAGATAGCATCAATAGTTTCAGTTAACGGTATATTATTTCTTTCTTTAACAATTACCGCTTTAAAACCTACAGGCTTCCCTGTCACCTTGCGAAGTATTTCCATAATCGCTGAAGCATTTTTCTTGTTTTCTATATTCTCTTTATGAAATAAGTAACGCACTTCAATTACTACAACGCCATTTACGACATCTTGGATAGGGCTATTTTTAAGCAATGTAGACAGTGGGCTATTATGTTCCCTGATTAGAGCCACTACTTGAGGCCACACCTGAGTTACTTCACTAACCGTTACCGTCTGGTTATTAAATGAACCAATCTCAGTGTCAGTTACAACGGTTTCTTGTGACTCTTCAATTACATTAATAGGCTCTGCTACTTCAGGTTTTGTATCTATCGAATCATCGACACTTCGCACAACCGGCGCCGGAGCAACTGTAGAATTATTAGCAGTTTGATTAATTTTTTGTACTACGGCTTCATTTACAGTTCCGTTATTCATAACAGTGGACGCTTCAACAGCTGCTAGTAACACCGGCAAATCACTACTTGGTGCGTAAGCTAACTCTTGAAAAGCTCGAAGGAATAATCTTGTAACGAGCACAATCTTAGCAGATTGAGTGTTCGTCGCCAGTTCACTTACAGTTGTTAAGTAACTCTTACCGATTAGGCTTGTGGCAGAGGTACTCCCAGTAAGTTTGTAATACAGAATTTCTTTTAACCAAATTAATAACTCTCGGTTAAAGATAGCGAAATCGATACCTTGTTGATTTAAGTCTGTAAATAAAGCTGGTAATTGTTTAGCGTCTCCTGAAAAAACTACAGATAAGGTTTGTAAAACTTTTTCAGCTGAAGCTGTTCCAAGTAGGTTTTGTGCTTGTTCTAAAGTTAAATCATTGCCAAAAGCCTTTAACTTTTCTAGCAACGATAGTGCATCACGCAAACCCCCTTCAGACTGCCCAACGACTAATTGCAATACTTCATCGCTGTGGATCAAGTTTTCGGCTTTGGCAATCTTTTTCAGATGAGAAATCATTGCAGTAGCATCAATTCTGTGAAAATCAAACCGTTGAACTCGTGAAATTATTGTATCAGGGACCTTCTCTGCGTCAGTAGTAGCCAATACAAACATAGCATGAGCTGGTGGTTCTTCAAGCGTTTTCAATAGTGCGTTAAAAGCTTGCTTTGAAAGCATGTGAACTTCATCGATGATGAATACTTTCTTGCGACCCAGACTGGGTTTGAATTGTACATGTTCAATTAGTTCGCGGACGTTGTCCACGCCAGTGTTACTTGCCGCATCAATTTCTACCAGATCCATAAAGTTACCAGCTTCGACAGCAACACAAATATCACAAGTCGAACATACTTCACCGTTTTGTAAATTGTTACAGTTTGCAGCTTTCGCCAAGAGCCGAGCAACAGTGGTTTTGCCAACTCCCCTGCTTCCTGTTAGTAAATATGCGTGAGCTAGTGTGTTTGAAGCACCAGCATTTTGTAAAGTTTGAATAATATGGCTTTGACCCACAATGTCAGCAAATTTCTGAGGTCTATATTTTTGGTATAAAACGGCCATAAGCAAACCCTAAAGATTAAGAAGTTATCTATATTATATCACACTGAGCAGTGACTATAAAAAAGCCCTTATCTCTGCAAAATTTAGAGATAAGGGCAAATGTTATAAAGAAAAGTCTATTTTTTAAATACGATAAGTTTGTAGCCTAGGAAGTTCCACACCAGTGAAAACCCTGTTGCTAAAACTTTGGCTGCGTTCTTTATCAAGTCGGCACTGATGTAGCCAGAAAGATATGGAGTGATAATATTTGACGCAAGAGCAATCACTCCACTGTTGATTAATAACCCTACTAAACTAATTAACAGAAAACTTGAGAACATGTGCTTATGAGCAGGGGCAGCCACACCACCAGCGCCAGATTTCAATGATAGTCTAAATGAAAACCAGAAACCTATTTGCACTACTACAAATCCAACTAATATCATTAGATAGTAAGCTGGCACTGCTTCTAAGTTAGCCCCAAACAGCACGCCTACTAATGAAACGAATCCCAAGCCACCGACTAACACTAATCGATTGAGGTTCTGCATCAAACCACCTCTTGATTCTGCAAAAGCCCACGCTTTATTCCATAAATAACTTTGAATTACAGCTGCACTAAAGCTAAGGACATTCAGTAATCCTAAGCTGGCACCTTTATCAATGCCATACCTTTTCGTGATGTAATTTAGAATAATAAAATCAAGCGCAGTATTTAATGCGCCAATAGCAGCAAAGCGCAGTAGTTGCATGATCACTGGTCGCCTTGCTAGCAAAGCTCCAATCTTACGATTGAACTCGGATAGTGCTTGAGTCATTTAGTTTTAGTTTGTTAATTAAAATTCTTCTTGATTAGAATGCTCCATTGCCAACGCTGCTGCAGCTTCCTCTTCAGGACTAACTTCTTCTTCAAGTCCACCAGAATACTGGGAGTAGTCTGGTTCTGCTTCGACATCTTCATGTCCTGTTGGAGTTAGTTCTTGATCTGTTTCAGGCATAAAACCAGCACCGTTAATCGCTTCACCAGCAGGACGCTTGATAACATGCTCAACTGCAGCCCACTCTGTTTCAATATCTTCTGGCAAGACAATGGTAACTTCGTCTCCTGATTCAGCTTTGAAATATGTTAACGAAGCAAGTAAGACTTTGTAAGTTTTCCCTTCTGCTAAAACTTTATAATCACCTTTTTCATCTTGCATCAAAATACCAACAGCCTTACGTCGCTCTACTGGACCAATTTGTTTGTAAACAAAAGAGCCGTCATCGGAAATTGTTAACTTTAGGACATCACCTTCTACCAACTTACTCTTAGATGCGTAGTTAGCAGGAACTGGATATTGCTTATTGTCAGGGCCAATCATGTTTTGGCCATCAAAAACACCTTCAATTACTTTTCCGCCTTCAGAAATACTCAAGCCTTGAGTACGATCTAAAATACCAGAAGTAGCAAGTCTACTTGGTGCGATTCCACCAGCATCTCGAAGAAGTTGTTTAGCGGATTGAATATTTTTTTCTGCGGCTTCAATCATCTGTAAGACCAAAGCTAAGTTTGCGGATTTGTCCATAATTTATGTTCTTATTTTTGTTTTATCTGTCGTTAAGATACAGCTTTATTGCAGTAATCTAACTCTTTTGTTTGGGTTTCGTGTCAACGAACTTAACGCCGTCATTATAACACAGCAAGGTGGAAATGCAAAAGAAAAGAGCACAAACAGTGGAAAACTGATTGTGCTCTGAAAGCAGACTGCGAAACGAAATTACTTTGAAACGGTCAAAGGTGAACTACCAGCCATCACTTGGTCATAAACCTCTTCGAGCTGGCGCTCGAAAGCAGGATTATAGGCAATGTGATCAGCTGTTCCCTCTTTGATTCGATCCAAAACTCCATCGGCACGCAAATCCATCAAAACAAACTCTAAAACTCGACGAGTTTCTGCTGTCATCGGCTTACCTTTGATATTGATGCCAATATCGAAAGCTGAGCCAATCACATGAGTTCGAGGCTGAGTTTGAGGTAAACAACCTTTGCCAGACTTACCATTGAACGGTTTGTCATACATATCATGGCTACGAATTAGACCCGTAACCTCAAAGGTATCTGCACCAAGTTCTTTGGTGCGAGAGAAAACCATCAACATTAGTCCAAGGGTGGCTTTCTTGGTAACGTAATATTTATCTTTGTTAGACAAATCACATTCACCAATCTGACTTGCACCAGAAGTTCGCAACACAAAACCGTAGTTGCTATTATTTGGAGCCAAGAATAGCTCCTGCTGTTTGGTCGCTGAAACGACATCTGTCAAGGTTTTATACTTGGCATCATTGTCACCCCACCAAACACGCATCAGTCGGTTAGCCACATCTCCGTTCGGTTCAAACTGCGCTTTTATCATCTGATCAAAAGCCTTTTTGTCCGAACGCATCATAGCAAGACCGCGCTGAGCAGCAAGTCCAGTGTACACATAAGTAGCCGAGCTGTCGGCAAGTCTGTGAAGTTCCTTATAAGCTTTAGGCGTTTTATCGGGAGTGCTACGAAAATAAATATCATCGTAACTCACCTGAAGTTTTGCCAAAGCTTTTGGGAGGCTACGACTTGGGTCTGTCACTTGAATACGCATGACTCCGTCAGGATTACTTTTGGTGATAGTATCCGGAATGATACTACGGTCTATCGGAAACTCTTTGTCCCACCCAGGATGCATATCATCCAAATAGCGAACAATAATTTTCCGCAAATTGCCGACTCCCATGTGATATTGCACGAAGACCCAATCTTCATTTCCCCAGTAGTCCGCCCATCTTCGTAAGAACTTGGCGGCAGCAGGGATTGCATATTGAGCATCCAAACGCCGGTCTTCAATTTTCTTGTCTTTTGGAATGAACAAGATTCTCTTAATATTGGCGTCTTTGTGCGAACGAATCACTTCAGCGCAGAATGGTTTGTCCATTATCAACCCTTCTTCACAGCCCACCACTAGCATGATTTGACCCATGCCCGCGGCGCCGGATTGTTGGTTGATAATTTTTTCATTACAAAAACTTTCTACGAACAGTAATCCTTCGAACCGCTCTGGAGTAAGAATGTTCTTACTGGCTTCGGAGTAAATCAAGTCTTTGTATTTAGACATACACTCAGCCGATTTAGCAGAATTCTCTTTTCCCCAGACAGCATACAAAGCTGTATTGATGCGATTTTCCTTTCGTTCTGCTAACTGTTGCGGAGTCATGGCATAACGGTTTTTACCGTAGGGCCATTTCGCCGCTACTTTTTCTACTGTTTCAACGGTGACCCAAAAAGAAATTGGAATCAATATAACAACCGTCGCAACTGTAACCATTGCTTTGAACTTTAAGGACTGAGCCCAAAACCACTTCGTGGAATATCGAACTGCTTGCGCATGTCGGACATGCAACTTACCAAGAAACTTGGCAAAAACCGCTAACGATTTGTCCGCAAAAACTACTGCTGAAAAAAGTTTTGGATTGTCTCGGAAAGCATGCAAGTGCGGTCGCACCACAAGCTTTGCCAAAATAAACCTTGCGATAATGAGCAGAAAGAAAAACACAACCAATGCTGCAAGCCCCCATTTGATGGTGACTAACAGGTAAAGGATTGCTAGAATTATTGCGCTAGCAACCATCAGCGCTGGGAATACGTAGAGTCCCAGCAAAAGGGTGACATGAGCCAATAAATTGGCAACATACCACCGTGCATCTTTTGTGCCGGTTCCTAGTTCCCGAATTTGTTTCATTTTTATTTAATCTCCTTATAATTTGTAATACCTGGCGATGCCAGCAAACTGTGCTTAAAATACCATATTTAATCTATTTTGTCAATATCAATCAATGGATTAAAGATTGACATAAGCCTTGAAATTTAGTATTGTGAAAAGTCGTCGTAGAGCGATTTTGTAACGATAATCCTACTTTTTAACAATGCGTTAATGAGTCTGATTATCGGGCTGAAATAGTTTAAAGTACGAGTATTAACACAGTGCGTCGGACCCGACACTGTAAGACTTTGAACAAAGAAAATACAATAGGAGGGTTAGTGAAAATGCGTTTACTAACTAAACCGTTGTCGGTTTTGTTGTTGCTCATGCTGATATTCTCTAATCTTGCTCTGGTGGAAGCACAAACTGCTAACCCAAATCAAGATAAGACTAAGTCAGTAAAGCAAACCAATCCGACTACTACGCCAACACCAACTCCGTCACCTTCGCAGTCTAAGACTCTTGTTTCAGACAACAAAGGTAACGAGAAGGTTGGTAAAAACGATGTCGCGCGGGTTATATACAAATGCCCCCCAGTAATTGCGAAAAAGAAAATTCGCAAAGCAAAAAAACGACCTGCAAATAAACCGGTAGTTGCCAAAAACTCCGTGAAGAAAAAGTCTACTTCTAGACGAAAAACTCCGCGGAAAAAGGTAGCGAAAAAGAAGACTGCACCAAAAGTTGTCAGAGTTGTGGCCCCTGTGGTGACAAGTGTCACACTTTCTAAAAGTCAGCTCAAAGAAATAGTTGATGCTGTCGCGCTGAAACTTGGTAGTAATAAGTTATCTGAAGATGACAAAACTGTCGTTAGGCAAATTGTCTCCGAAGAGCTTTCCAAAACCAAGACGACTGATGGCAATCCTTCTGGCACCCCGCCAGCTGGAACTAACCCTACAGACGACAATCAGCAAGGTTGGTTTTCTTCTTTAGGCAACTGGGTAACCAGCACTGTCAGCAGTTCACTGGCTTGGCTCCAAGCAAATTGGCACCTCGTCCTTTTGGTGATTACGGCAATTGCTCTGTGGTTTCTTGGTCGCAAGTATAAATGGGCACGATGGTTGTCTTATGCTGCCATTGCTGCACTTCTCTACTTCTGGGGATTCTTTTCCTGGTTATGGCTTGTGTTGTCTGGTAACGCTGGCTGGGTAGTCGGAGCTGTGATTGTTATTATTCTCGCTCTTATTAGCTGGCTGTTCCGTGCCGACATCACCAATGGCATAAGACAATGGAGAAATCCTGAAGAAACTCGGGCAACTCCAAACGAAAGAGACCCGCAAACAGATTTATACGGTGACATCCCTTCTGCTGATCCTGTCATAGATGCCGAACCGGTATTAGATGATGACGACTCAGATGAAAACGAAAGGATTCGCTAAGAAATCTAGTTGTGGTGAGCCGACTGTCTCAAGGCAATTTAGCCTAACAGTCAAAACCAGTTGAGAGGTTTACAAATCAATCCCTGTCAACTGTTGGGTGTAAATACGGTCCCAAACCATTTTAAACGCGTTATAATTATTAACCGACCCTGATATTTGTTCAGAGGCGGTTTTTAATTTACCTTAAAAACTTATCGTAGTTTGAAAATGCTAATGTCACCATCAACAAAGACTTCTTCAATAATTCCATCTGCGGTCAATATGGAAATTTTATCGTATAATTCAGGATTACGATTTTTCTCAATGAATATATATTTAGCCTCAAAATCATTTTTAATAATTCTATATACATCAGAACTGCCAATATCATTAACATCATCAAGATAAAATGGTCGCCATGTCTGGTATAACTTTTTATCATACGAGTATAAAAAACCAGGATCTAAACCTGTCACATAATAATTGTGAGTATTCCAATATATCAACTTTGCAAATTGATCCCATTGAACATTAAAAACAATGTCCCCTGCTTCTGAATTTGATACTAACCATTCCGATGCAGGTTGGTACTTTAGCGAGGATTCGCTATCACCTATAAGGTTTGTGGCTGTGACGTGAATATTGTAAAAAAATGAGGAAACTAATAGAGCTACGATTATTACAATTACTACTCTGGATTGCCAAACTTGCTTCCAAGTAGCTACAAGTTTTTGACGATTGATCATTGCTAACTCCTCAGCAAAAACAGTGGTAAATAAAAGTACAACGAATGGGGATAAATACTCAATAAACCTTCTATGGAATAAAGTCAGTACCACAAAAAGTAAAGTACTAACCACCAACGGCAAATGATGTTTTACATTCTCTAACTTTTTTCTAATTACCTGTAGCCCCAAGGAATATATTGAGGTTGCAAGCATAAATATCAAGAAAACATTGGTTTTGACAAAATAAACCAAGTTCGAACTCATCCATTCGTTACTATCCTGGATTGTTTGATTAAGCTGTGGAACTGTAACGAAAGTGTGGAAAAAAGTCAGATTATCAGGGAAGAACGGATTTATTATATTTGCAACAATAACTCCCATAATCACCAAGGTTATTTGTCTTAATCGAGAACTCCTATCAACAATCCATTCAGTAGATAACCAAACCGATAAGATTAATATATTTATTAAGTATCCATCGTAAAACCAAACACTCAACAGACTTATAACAAATAACAAAAAGTTTTTGCGCCTCTTTATCGCAAGAATTCCCAATAACAATAAAATCAGAGCCACTGTCATTGGTCTGCTCAGACTATGCCGAAACAAAAAGTCGGCTGATATAAGAAACATAATCGCTAACCAGAAGTATGCGAACTTCACCTTATAAATTCGTAAGGCCAACAAGAAAGCTATACCAATGAGCGCTATGAAAAAACTGACTGAAATAGGATAAATTAAACCTGGTGGTAAAATAAAATGAAAAGAGACCAGCGCAGTAGTATATAAAAAATGTAAGCCTGGCGATTGCTCTCTGTAATGGCTGAAGTATATCCACGGATAATTTTTTTGGAAACCCGATTCAACTTGAACTTCTGCCATCTTATGATAGAATTTTCCATCATCCGGAATTGCTTCAAGATCTAAAGACCAGAGAAGCGCAGAGCTCACAATGAAAATTGTCAGAAAGGTCCATATTAAGTTTGGCAATCTTTGCATGTTTTATCTAAGATTAAATTTCAACTGCAGTAATGTTTTGAAAGAAGCCAGAACTTGTCGAAACTTAAATTTGGAAACCCCGTGTTTCCTCTTTGCAAATTCTATGGGCCATTCCTTTATCAGAAAACCTGCTTCACTAATCCTATAAAGTAACTCTATCTGAAAATTATACTGTGAAGATTTGATGGATTTTAGTTGAACTTTTTTAAAAACTTCTGGATTGTATACTCTATATCCAGAAGTAGGGTCGGAAACTTTTATTTTCAATGATTTACTAAATAACCATGCACCTATTCGACTAATTAATAATCGATACTTAGACAAATGATTCACACCTCCTGCAGTATATCTAGAGCCTACCAGTAAACCAACACCATTGATGTTTGCTACTAGTTGCTTTGAAGCAGAAGGGTTATGGGACCAGTCTCCGTCCATGGTAACTATAAATCTTGGTGAAAAATCCAGGGCTTTTTGTATTCCTTGTTTAAGTGCATTGCCCAAACCTGCGCCTTTATTATTTTGAATAACGACCAGATTAGAAGTCGTGAGTAATTTCTTTGCTAAAAGTTCCTGAGTTCCATCATCTGAACCATCATCGACAACAATTATCACGCAGTTATTCTCTATTTGAGAAATGGATTCTAAAATGCTGGATATATTCTCGACCTCATTCAAGGTAGGTATAACGTAACAAGTCATAAAACAATAATAACAAAAAAGACGGGTTTGCAAAACAAACCCGTCTCAGTAAAACTCAATCAAGAATTTCACTTACTGACCTCAACGACAGCATTAAATGTTCCAGAGTTATCCCCCCGAGCATAAAATCTATCATTTACGTCTAATTTAATCTCTCCCCCTTTTTTAACAACTATCACACCATCGTCAGTAGGGTAATAATTCCCTCCAACTTTCATCACTAGCGCACCGCAACCGGCCGTTGGCAAAGGAAAGTCTTTTGACTGTGGCATGTTAGAGCAAGGCACTGAAGTGCCAGACTGACCTACCTGTGGTAAGTTTGGGTCCCACATGACAGAACCTGTCGCGCTAACTTTTACTTTATCACCGGCTTTTACCACAATACCAGTCGACTGAATCTCACGGTTTGCAGAAACACTAATACCTTTACCTACTGCTGTGGCAGTTGAGGTTGTAACAGAACCGGAGTTACTGGTATTAAAGTTGGTTGGAGTTCTATCTCCGAGCCAATTAAAAGCTTCGTTTGCAGCATCAACCGTTCGCGGTCCTAGAAACACTAAGAACAAGAACAGCACAACCCACAAACCTACGACTTTCCAAGCTATCTTCTTCTCTTCTGTGAAGAAGAAGTGGTAGCCAAGATAAATCAAGCTTGCAATGGCACCAACAATTGCTATGAACCACAGCACTCCCATTATGTAGGATTCGCGAGCGACGGTTTCCATCCCTACGAATGAGGTCCAAAGACCATCGAAGCGCGACGACATCCCTGAGAGCAAATTTGGGAAAATAACGTGAAGCACACAAAATGCAATCACAGTTACTGCCACAATGATATTTGCCATCAAGAACTTGTTGAACCATTCCCCACCAACACCTCTACCGATAACGGCAAAAGCGATCAGTGCAACCGAACCAAGAACCAACAGAAAAGCGGTAAAGCTTCTGTATATCGGAACGATGGTCATAAACAGACCGAATAGTTGCAAACTAACTGCAGTTGCCCAAAGTCCACGACTGACAAGCTGATAAGAATCTTTGGCAGTATCAACACCCAAGTCAAGCTTGAGTGGTGAATTGTCCAAGATTGCTCGCGCGATACCAGTTGCTGCCGGAATTCCGAACAAGAACGGTAAGGCACGAAAAATCATTATGCCGATTAGCACAGCACCGATGAAGTAGTTTAGAGCAAATAGCCATACGGCAAAGTGCTCTGCATAAGTCATCGCGCTGAGGCTTCCATTAGCGTCAATTGTCCGACTCATGTAACCGCCTCTCCCAATGAGAGCGGCTAAAATCACGAGTCCTGCGCTAAAGATTGAATAGCGAACCAACGCATGACGCAAAGCCACAATTGTGTCTTGCACCATCTCATCAGCCCACAAATACGTTAAACCCGCTGCATTCAGCAGGTTATATACCAAGTTTTTAATTGCGTTCATTTCACTTCTCCTGTCCTCTGTATATCTGTATAGTAACTGTTGGTTTATGCGAAAGGGTTAAGCCAATAGAGTAACCCGCTTCGCTGTTTCGGTGCGCCACGACGAGCAGAAATCTGCTTCATGGTCCGTTTGAATTTTCGCTCGGCTGCTTTCGCAGATTTGCCAAAGTTCTTTTCGTCCCAACCGAGTAATCGTTGGAACTCGCTTTCATCTAAGAAACCGGCAGCCTGTAGCAAAACCTGTCGTTCGGCATTAGTAGTAGCTGTCGCCAGCCCGACTAATTTATTCTGCCGAATTTCAGGGTTTGTCTCCGCCACGTGACCTCTTCTAATATGACGACGAACTTCTGGAGAGAGACTAGCAAAATATCTTGCTAGTTTCATTAGTTGCTTATAGTCAACCAACTCCAGCCTCACGATTTCGGTAAGATCTTGTATCATGATCTCCTCGTCGTTTGAACCAATCCCGAACATTTTACCTTCTACTGACGAAACCAAAGCCTTGGCCTCGTCAAGCTTTCCCTCTTCAATAAGTTGGGAAATTTTTGCAAACTGTTCTTTACTACCTTCGTCATCTTTCTTACCTTTACCGAAAATAGCGGTATTGGTAAAATCAGCAAGCAAAGAATTGGCATAACCAATAGCAAATTCTTCTGCCCAATGCAGGGCTTTCTTCGCAACTTCTGCTCCATTCATATTTTTTCTCCTATCGTTTCACCAGCTTGAAGCTTTGCGCTTCGCCGGTTTTGATATGAGCCAATCTTAACGAGAGTTCACGAACTCCAGCAAATTTGACTCCTAATTTTTGCCAACCACCTTTCGATAGCTTCCAAATAAATACTTCAACATCTTTCGCCTCAAGCATAGTACCTGAAGCGTCACTTTTGAGAATATTGCCGGTTGACTTATCAATTATAGTAATCGACTTGTCAGCGGAAATTCTCATAAGTTCGCTTGAAGGTTTCTTTGTGGCGGAGTAAGTCTCAATCTCGAAAGAATGAGAACTGTTTCCACCACCGGCTCGAACAACAATATCTTCACCGTCATTTGAGGTTTTGAACCTGGTCGTCTTTTTAGACTTCTTTGGTTCAATGCCTAATATAGTAGGCAAGGGCTTGGTCTCTGAATAAGTGTCACGAGAAGCAGTCACATGAGTGAACTTCTTATCAATATCACTTAAGTCGAGTTCCAAAACACCAACCCCGTTTGAATCGGTCTGGATTTTGATCGGCTTTTTGTTGTCGTTCAGAAAAGCTTTTTGCAGAGGGTTGTGAATTGTACCGAGGTACAACTCAATCGCCGCCACCGAAGGCTTTCCTGATTCAATGTATTTAATACTCAAGGTTGCGGTTCCATTTCTGAAACCGTCGATAAAAAACTTCAAAGCAGTTTGCTTATCACCTTTCGTACTTTTAGAGCTACCGGTCGCCGCACTGACGACGGTAATTTTGATCGCTTTGTCGCGTTGCGCTGACGGATTGTCGTCGACCTCAAATGAGACCGTTGCGCCAACTGTCAGAAGCGATTTTTGTGACTTGTCTAAAAGATCATCTTTGGAAAACCAAAGATTTTCTTTGTTCTTTGCTGGGTCCGGATAATTGGTCGGGTGGTCTAAATACCCGACTTTACCGTTAAAAGTTTTGATCTTTGCTGTTTCCATACTGTTTCTCCTATATCTGAAATTCTGTGTAAACTTGATATTACTATGTAAAAGAGCGGTTTTCTGAGGTGAAATTACTTCATCTCAGAAGTCTCATAGTAGCATATTTATAGGGTTTTGTCAATAGCACTTAACAAAATTATGCCATGCTCAGAGGAAGCAAAAATCACTACCAAACTCAAAAACAGACAAGCTGTTTTAAAGCTTGTCTGTTTTTCTTGGTAATATTTAAGATGTATTATTCTAAGACCGAACGGGCTTCTTCTAAATCAATCGCTTCAAGTTCTTGCGATGCGTTTGCAATTTCGATTTCCGCTTCAGCACTTAGAGCAGCAATTTCATTATCAAAATCCTTAGTTGCCGTTTCAATTTCCGTGCTCAATTCAGCTTCCGCTTCATCCATAGCATTAATTTCGTCTTTGAACTCTTCGGCAAATTCTGCAGTTTTCTTTTGCCAAATGGTATCTATTTCTGCCATTAATTCATCTGTTACCCCACCAGATTGCAACTTAGCAATTAACATTTGTTTGTCGGTTTCTGGCAAGTCCATTTCCTGGATTACTGCTAAAACCTCTTGTGTTTGATCCATAGTTTTATTTTTAATTAAGCAGTTTCCATGCCTCCATCTGGAGCTTCTCCACGGATTGCTAGAAGTTTATTGTGAATGTCCCAAAGTCGTTGATCAATTACCTGTTTTTGTTGAAGTTTTGTTCTAAATTCTTTTTTCAGAGATTTTACTTCCATATCTTGCATTTTTTGTTCATAAGCTTGCTTTGCTGCTTCGATTCTTGCAGCCATGTTATTTTTTGCAGCAACAGCTCGGGCTTCTAAAGCGTTCATTTTCTCTTCAGCCATATTTAGCACAGCTTCTTTTTTCTCATTGAAGATATTTACACCAGCTTCGACTTTAGCTTGACCAGCTGCATATAACTCTTTACCTTTTGATGCAACACCTTCGTAAGCATCATTCATAGCATCGCCAACTCTTTCAGGGGTAGCGGCTGCGTAACTTGCGGCCGCCTCTGCTTTGTCAGCAACTCTTTCTGGAGTGCTCATTGCATAGACAGCAGCTTCAGCAACTGCAGACTTACCAGCACTATAAGTGCTTTTTGCTTTTTGCCACAAACCTTGAAACTTGGCTGCGATATTGGTTTTGAAACCAATTACAGCTTGCTTGGCGTTTTCAACTCTCTGCTCACCGATTGCCTGATAGTCCTCGGGATTTCTACGAACCTGCTCCTGTTGCACAGGAGCTTTCTCTACTATCGGCTCTAAAATTACATATTCTTTCCCGTCATCTACTTTTTCCGGCTCAGAGTCTGTTGTAGTTTCAGAGTTATTATCCCCTTCAGTATCTTGTAAAATACTGAGGTTTTCTTTGTTTCTGCTAAACCATCCCATATTTTTAATGTTTAATGATCTTTTAAGTATTATAGCAAATTTATAAACCTCGCTCAATACTTTCTGGTGGCACTGGTCGGTCGGCTACTTGGCTTGAGTCTAGTATCTCAGCTTCTACTTCAGCTCGTGGACGACCATATTTCAAGCGCGACAAGTTACGAATTGCTTCTCCAACCTCAGGCGTTGCTCCCGGAGGATAATTATAAGTCGCCATGTTAAATGGTTTGCTGGCGGTGCCGTTAATCATTAATTTAATGTAAGTATTATATCGGTCGATGTTAACCAAATCAAATTCGTTAAACGGTGGATTGAATTCTTTGGTCAAGAATTCTGCATCCTCGGCACCTGTACGGAAAGTAATTAAAGTTCCAGCATTACCAAACACCGCATCTCGCAAATCGGCACTACCTGCACCGTGTGCTCCTGCACCACTAGATAGCTGAGCTAAGTACTGATGAGCTATTACTAAGTTCAATCTATATTTGCGAGCCTCACTAAGAATTGAAGCAAAGGCATCTGTGATAAAGTTTTGGAATTCATCCACGTACAAATAAAAGTCACGACGTTCGCTTTCGTCAATATCAGCGCGAGACAGCGCTGCCATCTGAATTTTACTAACCAAAATTAAGCCAAGTAATTTGGCATTAATCTCCCCTGTTCGCCCTTTAGACAAGTTCACCAAAAGAATTTTGCCTTCATCCATAATTTTCCTAAAGTTGAAGCCACTCTTTGCTTGACCAACAATGTTACGCATCATAGAATTTTCTACGAAACGACCAACTTTGGAAATCAAATAACCAAGCATTTCACCTTTGGTATGGTCGGAAGTTTTGGCCATTTCTTTTTCCCAGAACTCACGGACCATATGATCTTTTAGCTTGCTAACTTTGTACTTCTGATAGTCTTTATCGGTAAAAATTCTCGGGATATCAGTTAATGCGCCAGGATTTTCTTCGTCTGCCATCAAAGTTAACATAGCATTACGCATGTTGTGTTCAAACATCGGACCAAGCATCGCTGGATCTGTAACCAATTTATAGAAAATAGAAATCATTTCTTGAACCGCAAAATCTTTCTGCTCTTCAGAATCTACTTCCAACATATTTAGGCCGATTGGTCGGTCGGTATCAAATGGCTCGAACAAAATAACATCTTCGGCGCGTTCTTTCGGAACATACTTCAAAATATCTTGAACCAAATCGCCGTGAGGGTCAATTACACACAAGCCTTCGCCATTTATAACATCCTGAATGGCCATATTTGCCATTAGAACAGACTTACCACTACCAGTACGACCCAATATGTAAGTGTGACGGCGACGGTCTTCTCGTTTGACTTTAACTTCGCCATCTACTCCTCGGTAAATATTATGACCTAAACGCAAACCTTCTTTAGGCATATCAATTGGCGGGGCAGCTTTTTTACTCACTAACCACTTAATGTTTGGGGTTTCCAAAAAAGGTGTTGGCAGATGCCACAAACTCGCTACTTCTTCAGTGTTTAAAATTGAACTATTTCCGTAATCGTGGAAAACGCGAAAAATGTAATCGCGAATAATGCTATTTGTCTTTGCTTTGCGAACAGCTAAGCCATTAAATGGCGGCAAGTTATATTGAAGAAAGGAAGACACTAAATTATTTAGGTGCATTTTAGCAGCGCCCGGGTTTTCAGAAGAAGTGATAATACGGATGTTGGTTTTAAATCCAGGACGACTAGCTTTTTCTTCTAAACGCTTCACCATTTCCTGCTGCATAGGTGTAAGATTAATCGGACTATACATGCCGGTTAAATCGTTTCTAGAATTGTGTTGTGAATTCACATTATTAGTTCCCGCGATAGTATCACGAATCCCGCCCAGTACTTCACCAGCAAACTTTTCGCCCATTCCTTTATTAATGATGTCAGGATTTTTTCCCTGCTGGATTTCCAAAGCCATATGACGAGGCTGTTCTTGCCAAATGTGACCAGCTGGATAAAGTATATATTGAATTGCCACACCTTCATTGTCGCCGAGCTTGGACATAGCATTGGTAAGTGCATTCAATGGATCAGTTTCTAAATTTTTATATGTTCGAAAAGGATACACATAAGTGTTATTTTGACGCAATTCTGCCGCTTCGATTGTTCCCTGTTTTTGAAAAGGATTATAGCCTTTAATTTCTTCAACATAGGCGTGCGGATATTGAGCTTGCAGTTGTTTTTCAATAAGTTCCTGAAGATGCCGTGGACAGTTAATATAAAAAGAGATTTTCTGATTTACGCAAGCAATTTCTAAGCTAATGTAATCTCTTTTCGTAAACCAGCCTTTGGTTTCTCCCAAGTTAGATAATGAAGTGAATAATTGCTCGGCAATCGAGATTAAATTCTTCTTGTCCTCGCCACTTTTCGCATCTTGTTTTTCTTCCGCGCTGTCTTTCGGCATTTGAATTTCTAAGAATACCCAATCCTTAGTACGCGGTAAAATAACTTTCGTGAAATAAAAATGACGACGAATATAATACACAGCCAGATACAAAAAAACTGCTACCAGTATAACTAGGAGCAAAATGGCAATAATGATTGTAGTTCCACCTAACGGCATTGGTAGTTTATTTTTGTTTTAATGAATTTTGGTTTCTATGTGATTTGCTCAACTGTATCACCGCCAATTAGTGCTTCTAAAGTTTCATAAGCTTTCCCAGGTTTGGTTAAGTCTTCATTTTCATGAATAGCATTGGTTACTAAATTGTTTTTCGAAATTTCGTTACCAGTGGTATACTCTAAACCTTTTAAAGCATCCATGTTACCAGCGTCTTCTTTCACATCTTCAACTACCACCTGCACTTCATTTTCAACTGCACCGCCAGGTCTCACCAAAGACTCTAGTTTAAGATCTGCAGACTTATCAGTACGCTCAAGCGGATTAACTTCATCCGAGCCGGGATAAGTTTCTCTTGGCATTTCAAACCCAGCTGAGATGGGTTTCAGTTCTGGTGAATTCAATTTTTCTGGGTCTAAATTAGTGTCCATAATAAAGTAATTATACCACAAAACTAAGGCAACAAAAAATCTCGTTCTTGATATTTAGAACGAGATTTTTAAAATAGCTAAAATTAAACTTGGTAATCGTGCATCGTTAATTGGGCATCGATTTGCTTGATTGTTTCAATTACTACAGAGACTACAATCAACAATCCTGTACCACCAAAGGTCAACGCTTGAGTACCAGTCCACTGCTGTAAGATGAACGGTAAAACAGCAATTGTGGCCAAGAATAACGAGCCTGGTAAAGTGATACGGTTTAGGACTTTAGATAGATAATTCGCAGTTTGCTGTCCTGGACGAAGTCCTGGAATAAAACCACCGTTGCGTTGAATGTTTTCAGAGACCTCATCTGGGTTGAATACAATTGAAGTGTAGAAGTAAGTAAATAATACAACCATAATGAAGTAAACTACGCCGTATTCCCAACCTTGAGTATTGGTTAGTTCGATAACTTTCTGAGCGTAACGAGCAACTATTTCAGTTTTAGCGTTTAAGAAGAATTGCGCAATAATAGCTGGGAATAGCATTAGAGACAAGGCAAAAATGATCGGAATAACACCAGCTTGGTTTAAGCGCAATGGCAAGTGAGTGTCCACCCCGCCAAATTGTTTATCGCCTCTCACACGCTTAGCGTACGATACTGGGATGTTTCGCTGAGCCTCTGTCACCAGAACAACTCCTGCAATCACCAGCACAGCCACAGCTAAGAAAGCAATGATAGTTGGTAGCTGACTTGGATCGTACAATTGAATCAAAGATTGAATACTGCCTGGCAAAACCGCTACGATACCAGCGAAAATTACCAAAGACACACCATTACCGATGCCATACTCCGTGATAATTTCACCAATCCACATCACTAACATACTTCCAGCTGTTACAGCCAGTAAAGTTAAGAACCATTGAAAAGGAGAAAATACGCCTAAGATTTCGGCGCCACCTTGTGATTGCAATAATCGAATTGTTCCAAACGCTTGAAGAGGGGCTAAAACAACTGTTAAGAAACGAGTGTATTGATTAATTTTTGCGCGTCCAGCATCGCCACTTTCTTTCTGGAGTTCTTTCAAAGACGGAATAATCATGGTTAACAACTGCATGATGATAGAAGCGGTAATGTAAGGGCCAACACCAAGCATGGCGATGGAGAAGTTTGTGATTCCCCCACCGGAGAAAATATTCAAAAGGTTCAAGAAATCGTTTCCAGCAAAAACTGAACGAAGTCCAGTAGCATTAATTCCTGGAATCGGGATATGGGCCAAAACACGGGTAAGAAGCAACAAACCCAAAACCGCGAAAATTTTCTTTCGCAAGTCTACGGTTTTCCAAATAAGAGAAAGTTTATTCATAATGTAAGTATACTAAATATTCCGAACTTGGAATACTAGATAATAAGAATGTTTATTTTACAGTACCGCCAGCAGATTCGATAGCTTTTTTGGCAGTTTGAGAAACAGGAACTTTTACAGTAAGCTTGCGAGCGAGTTTTCCATCTAGTAACTTTACACGCCCAGCGCTACGAGTTAGTAAACCTTTAGCTTTTAAAGAAGCAATTGTAATCTCATCACCATCAGCAAAAACTGAAAGAGAATCTAGTTTTACAGCAGTAGCTTTTTCAGCCAAGCTCTTAAAACCACGGTTTTTTCCTAATTGACGAATCAATGGTTGAAGACCACCTTCAAAACCAACTGGCATCTTAGAATGTCCGCTGCGAGCAGTCTGTCCTTTATTACCACGGGTGGAATAAGTACCATGACCAGAACCTAAACCACGACCAACGACTTTACGACGTTTGGTGGACTTAGGATGTTTTTTGAGTTGATGAATCTTAATCATAAATTTGAGGTTAAATTACTTGCGAGCAGCCAAGATCTTCTCTTTGGTCTTCATTTGCTTGAAAGCGCTAAAGGTAGCGCGAACGTTGTTAACTTTGTTGTTACTACCAAGACGTTTGCTGATTACATTTTTTACACCAGCCATGTCTAGCACGATACGAATCGCACCACCAGCAATTACACCGGTACCTGGACGAGCTGGAGTCATGAATAATTGGCTAGACTTGTATTTAACTTTTACTTCGTGAGGAATAGATTCATTTACCAACGGCAAAGAAATCATGTTCTTTTTAGCTTGGTTAACAGCTTTGTTAACACTTTCAGCAACGTCCATACCTTTTTTCAAACCAATACCAACTTTGCCTTTGTGGTCACCAATAACTACCAAAGCACGAAAACGCATACGCTTACCACCCTTAACAACACGGGTTACACGCTTGATTTCAACAACTTTCTGATCGAATTCACGAGGAGTTCTTTCAGCGTTTCGGTTATTTGGTTTTCGTGATCTTTTGTCCATAATAATGATGAATTACTTTAATCTATTAAAATTCTAAACCGCCTTCACGAGCTGCTTCAGCTAAAGCTTTTACTCGACCGTGATAAAGGTATCCACCACGATCAAATACTACTTTGCTTAAGCCTTGCTCTTTAGCAAGCTTGGCAACTTCTAGCCCTACTTTAGTAGCTTGTTCCATGTTACCAGCTGTGGTTTTAAGCTTAGCTGAGTTTACGGTAACTAAAGTATGATGCTTTAAGTCGTCGATAATTTGTACAGAAATATTTTTTGCAGAACGAAATACAGCTAGACGAGGACGCTCGCTGCTACCCTTCACCTGACTGCGGACACGGTTGTGACGCAAGGTGCGCTTATTTCTTTTTGCCTTATGTGGATTTGTCATATTCGTTTACTAAATAAATTATTTACCTACAGCTTTAACGACTTTACCAGCCTTACGCAAGATAGTTTCGTCACTGTATCTAATTCCTTTACCTTTATAAGGCTCTGGTTTCTTTAAGCTACGAATATTTGCGCAAACTTGCCCAACCATGTGCTTGTCGATACCGGAAACAGTGATAGTTGTCTGATATTGTTGGATAGTAACTTTGGCTGGTTGCTTTTCTGCTTTTACTTCAATGCCTTCTGGAATATCAAAATTAATTGGGTGAGAAAAACCAAGATTCAAAACTAAGGTTTTGCTTTGAACTTCTGCTTTAAAACCTACACCCACTACATCCATATCACGAGTATAGCCTTGTGTTACACCATCAACTAAGTTTTGGATTAAAGAACGAGTTAATCCCCAAAGAGCTTTTTCGCGACGGTCGTCTGGACGAGCCACGCTAACATTGATTTCTTCACCAGTAATTTCTGCTTTTACCTTTGGATGGATATTTAGAGTTAAAGTGCCCTTAGGACCTTTCACAGTCAAAACCGCATCTGCTAATTCGGCAGTGGCTCCTTTTTCTAAGATAACTGGTTTTTTTCCTATACGTGACATATATTTATTCTCAAAAAATTAATTTACTAAATTACCAAACTTGGCAGACTACTTCCCCACCTAAACGATCTTTGCGGGCTTGCTTATCAGTAACTAGACCACGAGAAGTAGATACAACAGTTATGCCAAAACCACCAGTGCGAGGAATGTTAGTTACAGGAGAGTAGATTCTTTGACCAGGCTTACTAACACGCTTGATACCAGTGATAACAGGATCACCAGCTTGATCGTATTTTAAGTTAATTTGCAACATCTTAACACGACCTGGTAATTCGTTAACGCCAGCAATAAAGCCTTCAGCGAGTAACAAGTTAGCCAAGTTATGCTTGAACTTTGAATACGGCATTACCAAATCACCCTTGCGTGCTGCAAGTGCGTTGCGGATGCGTGTTAACATGTCGGAAATTGGATCTGTATACATAATTAGTTATTAGTTCGTGTTACCTAAAAGGAACTTATTAATTTACCAAGAAGCCTTTACTATTCCAGGAATCTGGCCACTGCTAGCTAGTTCGCGGAAACAAATACGGCAGACACCGAAGTCTCGCATGAAGGCAGCCTTACGACCGCACTTCCAACAGCGCCGAATTACTCTCGTAGAGTACTTGGGTTTAACCATACTTCTATTCGCTTTTGCAATCAGTGACTTTTTAGCCATAGTATTCTTGAATTAATAGTTATTTTCCGTTCGACTTAAACGGGAAACTCATCAGTTTGAGAAGCTCAAGAGCTTCTTCGTCTTTCTTAGCTGAGGTGATAATGGAAATTTGTAAGCTGAAAATGTGGTCTAGCGCTTCTCCTGAAATTTCTGGAAATACAATATGTTCTTTCAAACCTAAGTGATAGCTACCACGACCATCGAAGCCCGTGTCAGGTAGTCCACGGAAATCTTTAACGCGAGGCAAAGCTACGGAGATAAGCTTATCAAGGAAATCGTACATACGGGGACCGCGTAAAGTAACCGATAGACCAACCACTTGTCCTTCACGGATTTTGAATCCAGCGACGGACTTGCGAGCCTTGTTTTCTACTGGAGCTTGTCCAGTAACTGCAGCCAAATCACGCTTGATACTCTCGACGAACTTACCGTCTTTGAGGTACTTGCCGATTCCCACATTCAGCATAATTTTAGTGACTTTCGGCACTTCCATTACATTCTTGTGGCCAAACTGCTTTTGCAAGGCAGGTGCTAGCTCTTTATTATATTTTGCTTGTAATCTGTTCATATTAGTAAGTTATAAAAACTGCTAGGGTCTTATACGGCTTTGCCGCTCTTCTTTGATACTCTCTGCTTGGAACCATCTTCGAGGAATTTATATCCGACACGAGTAGGTTTTCCAGAATTTTCATCAATCAACATGACTTTGGATACAGCCATTGCACCAGCGAAGGTGATCTTCTGACCAGGTTGACCAGCTTTACGGCTCTTTTGGAACTTGGTGTGCATGTTAACGTTTTCAACTACAACTTTTTGAGTTGCAATAATCACGCGCAACACCTTGCCGGTTTTGCCTTTGTCTTTGCCAGACAACACTTTTACGTTGTCGCCTTTTTTAATTTTTAGCTTAATCTGAGTCATAATGTTTAGTAGCTAATGCTAGTGATTGATAAGTATATAAATGAGGGGCCTGAGACAGCTTGAGCGGTTTTAGTTCTGAGCCAAAGTCTAGGCAATCTGTATAAATTTTGTGAGGCGTAGTTGAGACTACGGCGAACAAAATTTATACAGATTAACGAAGAGGTTGGCCAGAAATAAAATCGCTTTGTGGTTTCGAAACCTCTTGTTTGTTCAAGTGCGAGGCATTTTCCTCTGAATTCTGGAGCCGTAGCTAGACTACGGTGACAGGATTCAGAGGAAAATAACAAAGCAATTGAGCAAAGGAGTGTTTCGTTAGATTACTTCGGGTGCTAGTGAGGCGATTTTCGCAAACCCCTTGTCTCTAACTTCTCTTGGGATTGGTCCGAAGATGCGAGTTCCACGAGGTTCACCTTTTTCTTTGTCTACCAGTATGCCAGCATTTTCATCAAAGCGGATGTAAGAACCATCAGCACGACGAATCTCTTTGCGAGTGCGAACAATTACAGCATAAACTTTGTCGCCTTTTTTGACTTGACCACCAGGTGAAACCTGACGAACTGAGCCAGCGATGATATCGCCTACACGAGCAAAGCGACGAGCGTTCTTCCCGTTTACGGAGAAAACATTCACGACTTTAGCGCCGGTATTGTCTGCTATTTTAATGAGTGATCTTATTTGTAACATAACTGGTTATTAAATAAATGAGGTTAGTTAACTTTCTTGATTACAGAGAAAGTTTTTTCTTTACTCTTCGGACGAATGGATTCGATTACAACTTTGTCGCCAATTTTGTATTCGTTCTCTTCATCATGAGCTTTATACTTCATGGACTTGGTGTAGCTCTTGTGGTATTTCGGATGGCGCAAACGCACATCAACCTTAACCACAACAGTCTTGTCCATTTTGTCTGACACGACTGTGCCAGTAATTTGTTGTTTATGTGAACTAGTTTCCATATGCGTTTAGTTAGTTTGTGCGGTTAAATAGGTCTTAATGCGCGCTACTGTTTTACGAGCTTGCTTTAATTCATGAATATTTTTTGCTTGACCAAGTTTTACTTTCACTCTTAGTTCTACAACTTTATCTTGTAACTCGATCAAGTCCTTTTTTAACTGAGCAACATCCTTTTGACTGATTTCTTTGTACTTCATAATTATTGCTTAATTAAAAATTTAGTTCTTACTGGTAGCTTGTGAGCAGCAAGTCTCATCGCTTCGCGAGCTTGAGGTTCTGTTACACCATCCATTTCAAACATAATGCGAC